>JAVKHP010000001.1:1458657-1765807 GCA_031459855.1 Armatimonadota bacterium | reverse complement strand
GCCCAGGCGAATCCGCCGGATCACGGGCCGGAAGCCCGTTTTCGTGATCCTGAGCGCGTAGACGCCGGGCGGCACGCCGTCGAGCGTCAGGCTGCTGGCGCCGACCCGCCTGCCGTCGAGCTCGATCCACGCGCCGGTCGGGACGGTGTGGATGCTGAGCGTGGCGGCAGGCGGTGCGCCCGGCGCAAGCCTCGCTGTAGCCGGCGCTGCAGACGCGGGCGGCCTGGCGGGGACAGGCGCTGGGGCAGGCGCTGGCAGGACGCCGGGGATGGGCCCTGCGGCAGGCGCATGAGGGACCGGCCCCGCGCCAAGCGTGCGCGCTGCCGGTGGGGACGCGGCGGGCAGCACCCGGTCGGCGGCGCCGCCGCGCAGGCCCCCGCGCGCGACGAAGAGTCCGGCGGCGGTGGCGATGACCAGGCCGGCCACCACCACGTAGGAGACCCACGCGCGCCGCCGGACCGTGTCGCCGTGGGCCCTGTCATGGTGTTTGTCCGCGGGCGTAGCCGCGGGGGTCTCTGATTTTTCGGCCGCTTCATCGAACCCGGCGTCCCGGCCGAGCACCGCGTGCCCGGCCTGGTGCGCAGCCAGCTCCGACTCCCCGGCCACTTCCTCGAACCCAGCGTCCTCCAGTACGCGAGATCTCCCGTGCACGTCAGAACGGCCTGCACCCCCGGCGGGTTCAGCGAAAACCGCGTTCCCACCCAACGCTCCGGTAGGACCTGCAGCCTTTGCGGGCTGCCCGGCCTCTTGGGCCGATTTCCTGACGTCGTCTGCCGGTTGGTAATTGCGTGCGAGCTCTGCCGGTTGGTTGGGGGCGTAGAGCTGTTCCGCGATACCGGTGCCGCTGTCCTGCGCTGGCTCCCGACCGACGTCCGCACGGGTGCTGGGGGGCTCGGCTGGAGACTCGGCTTGCGGTTCCCCGGCGGTGCCGCGCGCCCCGAATGCGTAGAGGCTCTCGCCACAGTACTCGCACGTCAGCGCACCCACGCGCGTGGCTGGCCGACCGCAACCGGGACAGGGGCGGCCGTGCAGCAGCGCCCAGCACTCCCGGCAGAACTTCAGGTCGGCCGGGTTGGCCGCACCGCAGTGCGGGCAGGTGACGGTGAGGGTCTCCACGGCGATGTCCCGAACTCTTCTCTGCCCGCTCCGGGCGCGTTCAAGGCGTGGGGAGGAGGCCGACCCAGGGCCGCCGGGTGTCGTCCGCGCGAGTCGACGCCGACAGCCGCCCGCCCCGCACGGTGGCACCGATGACCAGCCCGGCGGCGATCAGCACCAGGTTCTTGAGGATGTACTGCCCCTCGAGCGTGGGCGCGTAGGGGAGGCGCACAAACGTCTCCCCGGGGAAGAGCACCAGGGGCGTGATTGTTCCCAGCATCTGGAGCCAGAGCAGCAGCAGCGTCGTCCGCAGCCAGACCCCCAGCAGCAGGCCCACGCCGATCCAGGACTCCCAGACCGCCAGGATCGGGACGGCCAGGTGCGGCGGCACCAGGCCGAAGGTCAGCGTGTGGATGGTCTTCCCGGCGAGCTCCTGCGCCGGGCTCAGCCCCGGGAAGAACTTGAGGAGGCCAAACCAGAGGAAGACGGTCCCCAGGCTGAGGCGGAGGGCCACGATCCCGTAGCGGGCCATCCAGGAGGTCAGCGCCCGGTCGACGGCGTCGACCCCGGCACGGACGCGGTCCACGATCTTCGACCTCCAATCACGGGCGACTGGCGGAGAGGGTGGGATTCGAACCCACGAGGGCTTGTGGCCCTAACGGATTTCAAGTCCGCCGCCTTCAACCGGGCTCAGCCACCTCTCCGGCGCCCATTATAACAAGACGGCGCGGGAGGACTGCCGGGGCGACCGGCCAATCTCCAGGGCGCCACGGCCCGGGAGGATCGCACGCACGGGCCGCCGCGGCGGGCGTCGCGTTGCCCGGCTCGACGCCGACATGGCGGCGATCTCTCCCGGCACCGGACGCGCCGCCCGGCCCCTGGCCTGGAGCCAGCCGATGGTCAAGGGACGGGTCGGGGAGGTATGCTGTTGGTGCCGCCGCCGGGTGCGCCGGCGGTGCGGGCTGCCGACGTGGTGCGCGAGGTGATCCACGAGGAGGGATCCAGATGAAGGCACTGACCGCTCCAGCCACGATCGCCGTCGCGGTGACGCTGGCCCTGGTGGCCGCCATCACCCCCGTCAACTACGCCCAGGGGCGCCCGGTGGTCGTCGCCACCTCGGGCGATGCGGAGACGATGGACGCGGTCATGAGCGCCATCAGCACCACCTTCAGCATCCAGCGCCACGTGCTGGAGCCGCTGGTGGACAACGACCCCGACGCCAAACTGGTGCCGGTGCTGGCCACCCAGTGGCGCGCGCTGGACGCCCTGACCTGGGAGTTCAAGCTGCGCCCCAACGTCCGCTTCCACAACGGGGAGCCCTTCAACGCCGAAGCCGCCAAGTTCAGCATCGAGCGCGCGCGCGACCATCCCAAGTCGCTGCTCAAGGCCTACGTGAGCCTGATCAAAGAGGTGCGGGTCGTCGACAATCTGACCCTGCGCTTGGTCACCACGGAACCGTCGCCCGACCTGGTGGCGAACCTAGCCAACAACGTCTTCATGTACCCGCCGCGGTACACCCGCGAGGTGGGCGACGACGGCGTGGCCAAGCGCCCCGTGGGCACGGGCCCCTACCGGTTCGTCGAGTGGATCCGGGACGACCGCATCGTGCTCGAGGCCAACCCCACGTACTGGGGCCCCAAGCCGCAGGCGACCCGGGTCACCATCCGGCCCATCCCCGAGGGCGCCACCCGGGTGGCAGCCCTCCTGGCGGGCGAAGTGGACGTCATCGAGAGCCCGCCGATCCCCGACATCCCGCGCATCGCCCGCACCCGCGGGTTCAAGGTGCTGCGCAAACAGGGGCCGCGGTTGATCTTCATCGCCATGGACACCCACCGGGACCGCGGCGGCCCGCATCCGCAGTTCAGCCCCGGCCTGCCGGCGGGCCAGCCCAACCCGTTCAAGGACGTGCGGGTGCGGCAGGCGATCTACCACGCCATCAACAGCAAGGAGATCGTCGAGCAGGTGATGCAGGGCGCCGCGGCGCCGGCCGAGCAGATCCTGCCGCCCTTCATGTACGGGTACAACCCCAAGGTGCGCCGGCCCATCTACGACCCGTCGCGGGCCAAGCGCCTGCTGGCCGAGGCCGGGTACCCCAACGGCTTCACGGTGCGCCTGGACGTCACCACCGACCGCTACGTGAACGACCGGGAGGTAGGGCTGGCGGTGGTGGGCATGCTCAAGCGCGTGGGCATCGACGCCCAGCTGAACGGCATGCCCCGGGCCATCTACTTCCCCAAGATGCGCGCCTTCGATACCTCGTTCCAGATGAGCGGGTGGCTGACGTTGATCTCCAGCACCAACTGGGCAGCGCTGCTGGGGTGCGTGGACCCCAAGACGGGCTACGGCCGCGCCAACTACGGCCGCTACTGCAACCCCGAGCTGAACCGCTTGATCGACATCATGCGCACCGAGATGGACGAGAAGAAGCGCCTGGAGGCGTTCTACAAGGCGGCCGAGCTGAACCGACAGGACGTGGGGAAGATCCCGCTCTACTTCGAGGAGCTGATCCGCGCGGTGAAGGAGAACATCACGATGCCCGTCCGCGTCGACGAGTCGATCCTGGCCCACGAGATCACGTTCCGGTAGTCCCGTACGCCGGGCGGGGGCGGCAGGCCGCCCCCGCCCGGTGGCCCCCCACAGCCAGCCTATGACCCGGTACCTCGCGCATCGCTTCCTGCAGATGCTCGGGGTCTTCCTCATCATCTCCCTGGTGGTCTTCCTCCTCCTGGTCCTCACCGGCGATCCCATCGAGCTGCTGCTGCCGCCGGCCTCCGACCTGGCCCAGGTCGAGGCGATGCGCCGGCAGCTCGGCCTCGACCGGCCGTGGTACGTCCAGTACGTGAAGTTCCTGACCAGCGCGGTGCGCGGCGATCTGGGCGAGTCCTTCTACTTCCGGGAGCCGGCCATCCGGCTGGTCCTGGAGCGGTTGCCGGCCTCGCTGGAGCTCGTGGTCTGGACCATGGCCATCTCCACGGTCGTGGCCATCCCGCTGGGCGTGCTGGCCGCCACCCGTCCCGGGACGTGGCTCGACCGGGTGATCCTGGTGGGCTCGCTGGTGGGCATCTCGGCGCCGACCTTCTGGATCGGCATCGTGCTCATCGCGCTCTTCGTGGTCTCGCTGGGCTGGCTGCCGTCGTCGGGCCGCGGCGGCTGGGAACACCTGGTCCTGCCGGTGGCGACCCTGGCGTTCTACCGCGTCGCCCTGTTCGTGCGCCTGATCCGGGCGGGCATGCTGGACGTGCTGGGCCAGGACTACATCCGGACCGCGCGGGCCAAGGGTCTCTTCGAGCGGCTGGTGATCTACCGCCACGCGCTGAAGAACACCTTGATCCCCTTCGTCACCATCGGCGGCATCCAGATGGGCGGGCTGGTGGCGTTCGCGGTGGTCACCGAGCGTATCTTCGCCTGGCCCGGCATGGGGCGCCTGCTGCTGATCTCCATCGAGCGCCTCGACTACCCGGTGGTGGTCGCCTACGCCATCGTCACCGCCGCCCTCTTCGTCGTCATCAACCTGACCGTGGACCTGCTCTACGCCCTCATCGACCCGCGCATCAGGTACGAGTGACCATGGCGCGTCTTTTGAGCCAGCAGGCGGCACAGACGGTTGCGGGCCAGCGGGTCGCGGGGCGGGCCCACTGGGCGTGGCGGGCGCTGCGCACCAGCCCCACGGCCCTGGCCGGCGTCGCGCTGCTTGGGGCGATGGCGGCGCTGGCAGCGCTGGCGCCGTTGCTCGCGCCGTGGGATCCCCAGGCGCAGGACCTCAGCCGGCGCCTGCAGCCGCCGTCATGGTGGGTCGGGCCGCACCCGCTGGGCACGGACGCGGTGGGCCGCGACCTGCTCAGCAACATCCTCTACGGCCTGCGCGTGTCCGTGACCTTCGGCCTGGGCTCCATCGCCATCTCGGTGGCCCTGGGGGTCGCGGCGGGGGTGGTCGCCGGTTACTACCGCGGGCGTCTCGACGCCGTCCTGATGCGTGCCGCCGACATGCAGCTCTCGCTGCCCTTCCTGCTGGTGGCCCTGGCCGCGGCCGCGATCTGGGGCCGCGGGCTGGGCAAGCTCATCGTCGTGGTGGGCGTCATCGGGTGGGCGGAGTTCGCCCGCACCGTGCGGGGGAGCACGCTGGCCGTCCGCGAGAAGGAGTTCGTCGAGGCGGCACGGGCGCTGGGCGCCCTCGATCACCGCATCATGGTCCGCCACATCCTGCCCAACGTGCTGACTCCCGTCATCGTCCTGGTCTCGGTCGCCCTCCCGCGGGTGATCGTCACGGAGGCCACGCTGTCGTTCCTCGGCCTCGGCGTGCCGCTGACAACGCCGTCGCTCGGCCTGCTGATCGACGGCGGCTACAAGTACCTCTTCTCCGGGGCCTGGTGGCCGTCGATCCTCCCCGGCCTGGCGCTCATGCTGCTGGTGGTCGGCATCAACCTGGTGGGCGACTGGCTGCGCGACGCCCTGGACCCGCGCCTGACGCGCCGCTGAACCCTCGCTGGGCTACTCCGCGGCGTACCCCGCCAGCAGCAGGCCGGGCGGCGTTTGGGGTGCTCGAACGCCCGTCTGACGGGTGGCACGGCGCACGTTGATCGCCGGCGGACGGCGCACCGCCCCCGCCCCTCCCACCATCGCTGCGCTGCGCCGATGCCTGGCGCCTGCCGTACTGGCGTGGCTCACGGGCGCGCGCTGGCGCACTTCGGCGAGCCCCGACGCCGTGGCGCCCGCTATAATGGCCGTGGACTCCCCGTGCGAGGTGGACCATGGCGCTACCCGAGTTCCGCAACGAGCCCCCCACTGACTTCACCCTGGAGCCGTCCCGGCGCGCGATGGAAGAGGCGCTGGCCGCCGTCGAGCGCGAGCTGGGCCGCGAGTTCCCGCTGATCATCGGCGAGCGCCGCGTGCGCACCGACGACAAGTTCACGTCGTGGAACCCGTCGTACAAGACCCAGGCGGTGGCCCTCTGCCAGCAGGCCACCGCCAGCGAGGTCCAGACGGCCGTGGAGGTCGCCGAGCGGGCCTTCCAGACGTGGGGCCGGGTGCCGGCCGAGGAGCGCGCCGCGATCCTGCTGCGGGCCGCGGAGATCCTGCGGCGGCGCAAGTTCTGGGCGGCCGCCTGGCAGGTCTTCGAGGTGGGGAAGAACTGGGCGGAGGCCGACGCCGACGTCGCCGAGGCCATCGACTTCATGGAGTACTACGCGCGCGAAGCCCTGCGCTACGCCCGCGGCCAGCCCCTGGGCACACACCCGCAGGAGTTCAGCGAGTACGTCTACCTGCCGCTCGGCGTCGTGGCGGTCATCCCTCCGTGGAACTTCCCCCTGGCGATCCCGGCGGGCATGGCCGTCGCCGCCATCGCGGCCGGCAACACCGTGGTGCTCAAGCCCAGCAGCGACTCGCCCGCCAACGCCTACGTCCTCCACGAGGTGCTGGACGCCGCCGGCCTACCCCCCGGCGTGCTCAACATCGTGACCGGCCCCGGCAGCGCGGTGGGCGACCCGCTGGTGGCGCACCCCCGGGTGCGCATGGTCGCGTTCACCGGCTCCAAGGAGGTCGGCATCCGGCTCTACGAGCAGGCGGCGCGGGTGGTCCCCGGGCAGATCTGGCTCAAGCGGGTCATCGCCGAGATGGGCGGGAAGAACGCCGTGATCGTCGACGAGAGCGCCGACCTGGACGAGGCCGTGGCGGCGGCGGTCGTCTCGGGGTACGGCTTCCAGGGCCAGAAGTGCTCGGCCGGCTCCCGCCTGGTGGTGGTCGACGGCCGCTACCGCGACGTGCTCGACGCCTTCGTGGCCAGGGTCCGCGACCTGCGCGTGGGCCCGGCGCGCGACAACTTCCCAGTGGGCCCGGTCATCAACGCGCGCGCGATGCACACCATTCTGGACTACATCGCGATCGGCCGGCGCGAAGGTCAGCTGGCGGCCGGGGGCGAGCCCGCCGACGGCGACGGGTTCTTCATCCAGCCCACGGTCTTCGCCGACGTGGCACCCGACGCGCGCATCGCCCAGGAGGAGATCTTCGGCCCGGTGGTGGCGGTGATCCGTGCCCGCGACTTCGCCCATGCGCTGGAGATCGCCAACGGCACCGAGTACGGCCTCACCGGCGCGGTCTTCTCGCGCGACCCCATGCACCTGGCGCTCGCCCGGCGCGAGTTCCACTGCGGC
Organism: Armatimonadota bacterium; assembly: GCA_031459855.1. Classification (NCBI taxonomy): domain Bacteria; kingdom Bacillati; phylum Candidatus Sysuimicrobiota; class Candidatus Sysuimicrobiia; order Candidatus Sysuimicrobiales; family Candidatus Humicultoraceae; genus Candidatus Fervidifonticultor; species Candidatus Fervidifonticultor primus. The sequence goes on along the minus strand of JAVKHP010000001.1, from coordinate 1,758,566 downwards.
AACCTCTACCTGAACCGCAAGTGCACCGGCGCGCTGGTGGGCGTGCATCCGTTCGGCGGGTTCAACATGAGCGGCACTGACGCCAAGGCGGGCGGCCCCGACTACCTCGGGTTCTTCCTGCAGCCCAAGGTGGTGTCGGTCAAGTACCGATAGCCTTTCGTTTTTGGCAGCGCCCGCCGTGAGCGCAGGAGCCGGGCGAGAGTTCACAGGGATCGTCGTCAAGTATCGGTAGTTTTTCGCCGCCGGCGGCACGGGGCGCCGACGGCGTCGGCCCGGCGGCGGGGATGCCCTGGTCCGGGCAGGTGCGACGCGCCCCGGTGGTGTATACTCGTGGGCACATGGAGACCCAGACCGGCCACGAGATCTCCCGCGCCGCGCCCAACGGCGACGAGGGCGACCGTTTCTCCTTCGCCAAGTTCGCGGCGCATCCGTTCTTCCGCGAAGTGAACGAGTGGCTGGTGGCCCGCGCGCGCATCCGCCCGGGCAGCGACGTCGTCGACCTGGGCTGCGGGCCCGGGGCGGTCACCGAGATCATCCTGCGCCACATGGGCACCCCGCCGGCAGGACGCGTGTACGCCGTCGACCCCTCGGCCTCCGCGTTACGGCTGGCCGCCCAGCGCATCCAGTCGGCGATCGTCAGGTTCATCCAGGGGACGGCCGAGCGCATCGCCAGCCTGGTGCCACAGGTGGACACGGTGGTCTTCTGCAACGCCATCCACCTGGTGCCGGACAAAGCGCAGGTCGTAGGGGCCGTGAGCAAGATCGTCCGCCCCGGCGGGGTGTTCGCCTTCAACACCTCGTTCTTCGAGGGCGCCTACCCGGCGGAGACCTACCGCTTCTACAAGCTGTGGGTGCTGCGCGCGGTGCGGTGGCTGAAGGAGCAGGGGCACACGGTGGCCCGGGGCGTGAAGGCGACGGCGATGCAGTGGCTGTCACCCGACGAGTACCGCGCGCTGCTGGCGGCCCACGGGTTCGGCGAGACCGAGATCGCCTTCCAGGAGAAGCGACTCACCTGCCAGGCCTGGGAAGACATCAGCGAGTTCTCCCTGTTCATCGAGGGGGCGCTGCCGGGCGTCCCGCTGGACCTCGGAGCCGAGGCGCTGAAGGTGGGCGTGCGCCAGGCGTTCCGCGAGCTGGGTCTGCAGTCCGTCCCACGCATCTGGCTGCAGGCGATCGCCCGGCGCGTCTAGTATCTTCGTCCGGGCTCGTTTGGAATCTCGGAATCTCCGCCAGGGCCGGACCGGCAGCACCGGCCAGGGGCACGCGGTTGCCGCCCCTCGCGCCCCTGGTGGTAACCACGGTCGTCGTCCGCCGGTCCGGACACACGGCCCGCATCCCGGTGCGGACGCCGCTCGCTGGGCCGACGGCGAACTGGCGGGCAGCCACCGCGACGGGTGACACGACGTCGGGAGTCGACCACCGCGATGGACCTTGCATCACACGTCGCCCTGGTCACGGGCGGATCGTCGGGGATCGGCCGGGCGATCGTCGGCGCGCTGGCACGCGCCGGGGCGGCCGTGGCCTTCACCTACCGCAGCAACGCCGCGGGCGCCGACGCGGTCGTCGCGGAGCTGGCGGGTGTGGCGCCGGTGGTGGCCCTGCAGGGTGACGTCGCCGTCGACGCCGACGTCGCCCGGGTGGTCAGCACCACCGTGGAGCGGTGGGGTCGCCTCACCATCGTCGTCAACAACGCCGGCATCATCCGCGACGCCCTGGCCCTGCGCATGAGCCCCGACGACTGGCAGGCCGTCCTGGACGTCAACCTCTCGGGCGCCGTGCGGGTCTGCCGGCACGCGGTGCCGCACCTGCGCGCCGCAGGCGGCGGCCGCATCATCAACGTGGCGTCCATCGCCGGCGTCGTGGGCAGCCCGGGGCAGGCCAACTACTCCGCGGCCAAAGCCGGGCTGATCGGCCTGACCGAGGCCCTCGCGCTGGAGCTCGCCCCCTTTGGCATCACGGTCAACACGGTGGCGCCGGGCGCCATCGACGCCGGGATCGTCGCCACCCTGCCCGAAGAGCAGCGCCGGCGCCTGATCGAGGTCATCCCCCTGGGCCGCATGGGCACCGCGGCCGAGGTGGCCGCTGCGGTAGCGTTCCTGGCGAGCCCGGCCGCGGGCTTCATCACGGGACAGACCCTCATCGTCGACGGCGGCGCCACGATCCGGGCCTGGCGGGGGTGAGCGCGCGTCGCCTCGGACTCGTGGGGCGCGGGCACGGCCGAGCCCGCACGATGGCAGGTGGCGTGCACAGCGAGAGGGAGACGCATCCCACATGCTGAAATAGCGAGCACGGGCGCGCCGACTTCGCAGTGCACTCGCTTCGCGGCGGAGGGACGAGATGAGAGACGAGATGAGAAAGGACAGGATACGACCACCCCTGACCGGCCGTCTCTGGCCCCTGCTCGTCGGGCTGGCGCTGGTGCTGACCACGCTGCCTGTGGCGGCGCAACAACCGACGCCCCGCCGGGGCGGCGTGCTGCGCATCGCGCACATCGGCGAGCCACCCACGCTGGACCAGCACTGGACCACGGCCGCCATCACCGGCCACATCATGCACCACGTCAACGAGGGACTGTTCGCCCTCAACAGCAAGTTCGAGCCCAAGCCGATGCTGGTGGAGAAGTGGACCACGAGCGGCGACCGCCTGACCTACACCTTCACCCTGCGGCGGGGCATCAAGTTCCACAACGGCAAGGACCTGACCGCTGACGACGTGGTGGCCTCGCTCCAGCGCTGGGGCCGCATCGCCACCCGGGGCAGGGCGCTGTTCGCCAACGTCGTCTCGGTGACCGCAGCCGATCCGCTCACGGTGGTCATGAAACTGCGGGAGCCCTACGGCCTGCTGCTGGTGGACCTCGCGCTGCCCGGGCAGTCGGCGGTGATCTTCCCCAAAGAGGTGATCGACGAAGCGGGAACGGGCCAGGTGCGCCGCTTCATCAGCACCGGGCCCTACCGGTTCGTCGAGCACCTGCCCGACCGCCACATCCGGCTCGACCGGTTCGAGGGCTACCAGGCCCGCACCGAGGAGCCCGACGGCGCCACGGGCCGCAAGTCCGCCTACGCCGACTCGATCTACGTCATCCCGGTGCCCGATGCCGCCGTGCGCATCGCGGGCGTCAAGCGCGGCGAGTACCACTTCGCCGAGACGATTCCTTCGGACGAGTACGACCGGCTGCGGGCCGACCGCGACCTGGTGCCGTTCGTCACCGAGGTCCCCAACTGGCTGACCGCCGTGTTCAACAACCGCCAGGGCCTGATGGCCAACACCAAGATCCGGCAGGCGTTCCAGGCGGCCCTGGACCACGAGGCGGTGATGCGCGCGGCCTACGGCAACCGACGCTTCTGGCGGCTCGACCCGGGCCTGATGCCCAAGGAACACTACATGTGGACCGACGCGGGCAAGGAGTTCTTCAACCAGAAGAACCCGGCCCGCGCCCGACAGCTCCTGGCGGAAGCCGGCTACCGCGGCGAGCCCGTGCGCTGGATCACCACCATGGAGTACGTCGCCTACGGCACAGCAGCCCAGGTGGTCAAGCCGATGCTGGAGCAGGCGGGGTTCACCGTCGACCTCCAGGTCGTCGACTGGGCGACCCTCGTGCAGCGCCGCGCCCGGCCCGAGCTGTGGGACGTCTTCAGCACGGCGTTCTCGTTCGTGCCGGACCCGGTCTTCTTGCTGGCCCTGCAGCCCACGTGGCCTGGCTGGTTCGACAACCGGGACCTGAACGCGATGATGACCCTGCTGCGCCGTCACGCGGACCCCAAGGTGCGCAAAGAGATCTGGGCGCGGGCCCAGAAACTCTGGTACGAGCAGGCCGGGTCCATCAAGTTCGGGGACTACTTCCTGCTCCACCTGCACCGCCGGGAGCTCAAGGGCTATGTGAACCTGCCGACCCACGTCTGGTGGAACGCCTGGCTGGAGCGGTAGCGCCGGGCCCCGCACCCCATAGGCGCCGGCGGGGCCGCCTGGCTGGCTGCGTCGGACCCGGGCTCCCGTCAGCGGTCGTCGGCGCACGGGCCGTGTGGATCGGGAGGGGCTCCCGGACCCCGATCCTGCTCCGTAGTATGGTGATACAGGAGCACTCCGCAGGAGGTGCGACGATGCGTGGAAAGCCCACCGTCGCCGTGGCGTGCATCGCGCTGGCTGCGGCGCTGCTGGTCGCCGCGCTGCCCGCCCCCGCCCAGGTGCGCCGTGGTGGTATCCTGCGCTACGCCCACTACGCCGAACCGCCCACCCTGGATATCCACTGGACCACCGCCGCCATCGTGGGCGACATCACCCGGTTCATCTACGAGGGCCTCTTCACCCTGAACAGCAAGAGCGAGCCGGTCCCGATGCTGGTGCAGACCTGGCGGGTCTCGCCCGACCGGCAGCAGTACACCTTCGAGCTACGCCGGGGCGTCCAGTTTCACCACGGCCGCGAGCTGACCGCCGACGACGTGGTGGCCTCGCTCCAGCGCTGGGGCCGCGTCGCGTCCCGGGGCCGTGAGCTGTTCCGCCAGGTGACGGCCCTGACCGCGACCGACCGGTACACGGTGCAGCTACGGCTCGCCGAGCCCAACGCCCTGGTGCTCCCCACGCTGGCGTTCCCGGGCCAGTGGGCGGCGATCTACCCCAAGGAGGTCGTGGACGAGTACGGGACCAACGTGGTGCGCAGGTTCATCGGCACGGGGCCCTACCGTCTGGCCGAGCACGTCCCCGACCGCCACATCCGCCTGGAGCGCTGGGACCGCTACCAGCCCCGGGCCGAGCCCGCCGACGGGCTGGGCGGTGCCCGCCCGGCCAACTTCGACGCGGCGCTGATCATGCCCGTCCCCGACCCGGCGGTGCGCATCGCCGGCGTGCAGCGGGGCGAGTACGACTTCGCCCACGCCGTCCCGCCCGACGAGTACGAGCGCCTGCGGCAGGATCCCCGCGTGGTCCCCTTCGTGGAACCGTCGGCCTCGTGGCTGCTCGGCCAGTTCAACAAGCGCCAGGGCATCATGACCAACAAGACGCTCCGTCACGCCGTGCTGGCGGCGCTGGACCTCGAGAAGATCATGGCCGGTGCCTTCGGCCCGCGGGCGCTGTGGCGGCTCGACCCCAGCCTGATGCCCAAGGAGACGGCGTTCTGGACCGATGTCGGCAAGGAGTACTACAACCAGAAGAACCCTCAGCGGGCGCGCCAGCTCATCGCCGAGGCAGGCTACCGCGGCGAGCCGATCCGCTGGCTGACGTCGCCCGAACGGCCGACCTACTTCGACGCGACCCAGATCGCCAGGGCGCAGCTGGAGGCCGTGGGCCTGCGCGTCGAGCTCGTGACCACCGACTGGGCTACGCTGCTGACCCGCCGGACGCGGCCCGAGCTGTGGGACATCTTCACCACCGGCATGCTGGCGCCGCTGACGGATCCCACGCTCATCCTGGCCATCCTGCCCACCTGGCCGGGGTGGTACGAGAGCCGTGAGGTGGCGGGCCTGCTGCGGCTGCTGGCCCGACACGTCGACCCCAAGGTGCGTTACGACTTCTGGAAGCGCGCGCAGAAGCAGTTCTACGAGGACGCGGCGGCCATCAAGTTCGGCGACTTCTTCGTGCTGCACCTGCACCGCCGCGAGCTCAAGGGCGTGGTGGGGGCGCCGATCATCGACCTGGGCACCGCCTACCTGGAACGGTAGCCTGCCGCGGTGGTCGTCGTGCAGACCATGGGGAGGATCGTCGACCGGGGCACCGCCTCTCCGGACCGGGAGGGGCGCGGGCGCCACCAGCCGGGGACCGTAGGGGCGCATACCCGGACGACGCCCCCGTACCTGCCCGCTGCCGTCCCCGCCGGGTGGGCCGCCGGCCGGGCGCGCTGAGTACATGCTCGGGTACGTCGTCCGCCGGTTGCTGGCCCTGGTGCCCGTGCTGCTCATCGTGGCCACCGTCGGGTTCTTCCTGATCTACCTGACCCCGGGCGATCCGGCAGCCGTGATGCTGGGCCCCGACGCGACCCAGGAGGACCTGGCGAACCTGCGGCAGCTGATGGGCCTGGACCGCCCGCTGCTGGTCCAGCTGGCGCGCTGGTACAGCCGCACGTTGCGCGGCGACCTCGGCTACTCGATCTTCCTGCAACGCCCGGTGCTGCAGGCCATCGTCGAGCGCCTGGAGCCGACGCTGCTGCTGACGGTCCTCTCGCTGGCCATCGCCACCGCCATCGGCATCCCGGCGGGGGTGGTGGCGGCGGTGCGGCGCAACTCGTGGATCGACCAGGCGTCGATGGGCGTGGCGCTGTTCGGGGTCTCGATGCCGAACTTCTGGCTGGGCCTGAACCTCATCCTGATCTTCTCGGTCTGGCTGGGCCTGCTGCCGGTGGCCGGCTACGTGCCCGTCGAGCAGTCCCTGGCAGGGGCGCTGCGCTCGCTGGTGCTCCCGGCGGTCACCCTGGGCTTCTCGGGGTCGGCATTGATCGCCCGCATGACGCGCTCGAGCATGCTCGAGGTCCTGGGCCAGGACTTCATCCGCACCGCGCGGGCCAAGGGCAACGCGGAGCGGCGCGTGGTCTTCCGCCACGCGCTGCGCAACGCCATGATCCCCACCGTCACGGTGATCGGGCTGGCCATGGGCGGGCTGCTGGCCGGCGCCATCGTGACCGAGACCGTGTTCGCCCTGCCGGGCGTGGGCCGGCTGGTCATCTCGTCGGTGCTGCGGCGCGACTACCCCGTGATCCAGGGCGTGCTGATGTTCATCGCGGCGATCTACGTGCTGGTCAACCTCCTGATCGACGTGCTCTACGTCTACCTCGACCCGCGGGTGAAGTATGCGTGAAGGCGTGACGTCGTCGGAGCCGGCGGTCGCCCCGGGTGCCCGGGCGCTCCCGGCCCTGCCCCGCCCGGCATCGCTGGCCACCCTCGTGGTCCGCGGCCTGCGACGGAGCCGGTCGACGCTGGTGGGGGGCGCGGTCGTCCTGGCCATGGTGCTGGTGGCCCTGCTGGCGCCCGTGCTCGCGCCCTACGATCCGCTGGAGATCGACGTGCCGCAGCGGCTGCTGGGGCCCAGCCGGGCCCACCCCATGGGCACCGACAACGTCGGGCGCGACATCCTCAGCCGGGTGATCTACGGCGCGCGCGTCTCGCTGCTGGTCGGCAGCCTGGTGGTGGGGTGCGCTGCCGGCGCGGGCATCGTCCTGGGCCTGACCGCGGGGTACTCCAACCGCGTCGACCGGGTACTGATGCGCATCCTCGACGGGCTGATGGCCTTCCCCACCACCCTGCTGGCCATCGCGCTGATGGCAGCGCTGGGGGCCCGCCTGTCCAACGTCATCATCGCCCTGGCCGTGGTCTTCACCCCGCGGGTGGCGCGCGTGGTGCGCGGCGTGACTTTGGTGGTGCGCGAGCTCGACTACGTGCAGGCCGCCCAGGCCCTGGGCGCCACCGACGCCCGCATCCTGGCCCGCCACATCCTCCCCAACTGCCTGGCGCCGGTGATCGTGCAGAGCACGTTCATCTTCGCCGAGTCGGTGCTGGCCGAGGCCGCGCTGTCGTTCCTGGGGGTGGGGCTGCCGCCCTACATCCCGTCGTGGGGCACCATCATCACCACCGGGCGCATGTTCATGCAGACCGCGGCGTGGATCACGATCTTCCCCGGCCTGGCCATCCTGGTGACGGTGCTCGGGCTGAACCTGCTGGGCGACGGCCTGCGCGACCTGGCCGACCCGCGGCTCCGGGGACGGTTGGGCTAACAGGGGCTGCACCCTCGCGCGGTCGCCCGGGAGCGCGACGTGACGCTGTCACTGTGGCTCGACGAGCCGTCCCCGGCGCGTCCGGCGCTGCGCGGCGACGTCCGCGGGCCGGTGGCGATTCTCGGCGCGGGGCTGACCGGCGTCGCCACCGCCTACTGGCTGGCCGCGCAGGGCGTGGCCGCGGTGGTCCTCGAGGCGGCGGTCGTTGGCGCCGGCGCGACCGGCCGCAACGGCGGCTTCCTGCTGGAGGGCACCTCGCCCGACTTCGCCGACCTCGCGGCGCGCTACGGGCGCCAGGCGGCCCGCGACCTGTGGGCGTTCACCGTCGAGAACCGGGAACGCCTCCTGGAGGTCTGCGCGCGCGAGGGGCTTGCGTGCGGGCTCGAGCGCGGGGGCAGCGTCGCGCTGGCCGCCTCGCCTGCAGAGGCGGCCGCGCTCGAGCACAACGCGCAGCTCCTGGCAGAGGACGGGTACCCGTCCCGGTGGCTCGACCGCACGGCCGTGCGCACGCTGCTCAACGGCGCGCGGGCGGCCGATGCGTTCGTGGGAGGACTGCTGAACCCGCGCGACCTCGGCATCCACCCGGTGCGGCTCACGCGCGGGCTGGCCGCCGTCGCCGAGCGCGGCGGCGCCCGCATCTACGAGGGCACGCCCGCCCAGGCCCTCGCCGCCGAGGGGGCCGCGTGGACGATCACCACGCCGGCCGGCACCGTGCGGGCCGAAGCCGTGGTGCTGGCGCTCAACGCGTACACGGTCCTGGTCGATGCCACGTGGCACAGGCTCGTCCGGCCCATCCGCGGCCAGATGCTGGCCACGGCGCCGGTGCCAGAGCGCCTGTTCACCCACCTGTGGTACGCCCACGGCGGCGTCGACTACTGGCGGCAGCTGGCCGATGGCCGCGTGGTGCTGGGCGGCCTGCGCCGCCTGGCGGCCGATGAGGAGGTCGGCACCGACGACCGGCTGCACCCGCGGATCCAACAGGCGCTCGACCGCTACCTGCGCGACCTGGGAGTACCGCCGGTCCCGGTCACCCACCGGTGGAGCGGCATCCTTGGCCTGAGCCCTGACCGGCTGCCGCTCATCGGCCCCGTGCCCGACCGCCCGGGGCTGTTCGTGGCCGGGGGCTACTCGGGGCAGGGCCTGGCCTTCGCCTTCCTGGCAGGTCGCATGCTGGCCGAGTTGATCACTACCGGTACGACGGCGTATCCCCGCCTGCTCTATCCCGCGCGCGTGGTGTGCCGCCGGTAGCAGCCGCATCTCCTTCCGGGCGCAAGCCACACCCAGCCAGGACGTCCTGCGCGGGCGTGCGGCGGCCAGCGCTGGAGGGTTCGCGTCCACTCCGAACGTTGGGTCTAGTCAACCCGCAGTCTGGGAACTCCAGGGAGCGCGAGGGGCCTGCACGGTCGGTCAGGAGAGCCGTCGATCAGCAGGGCCGCGCGGGGGGCGTCGGCGTGCGCAAGCGGAACCTCAAGATCATCGGCTGGGGCCCGGTCGTGGCCGCGCTCGTCCCCCTGGCGCTCTTCGAGTACCTCCGGAGCTTCACGGGTGCCGACCCGATCCTGCGTGTGCCGCGCCACCACTTCGTCATCGTGAGCGTGGCCTCGCTCCTCGCCGGTCTGATCGCCGGGGCGGTGGGCCTGGCGGCTCGCCGCCAGCGGAACATCGAAGCGAGTTTCCTGGCCATGGCGTTCATGTCCCTGGGCCTGCTCTTCTCGATCCACGGACTGGCCACGCCAGGGTTCTTGTTGCCACCGTCGCCGTTGCCCGGTGCGATGGCACAGCTCAGCATCCTCCCCACGGCGGCCTGGCTGTTGCTGTCCAGCAGCCCCTCGGACCTGCGGGGGGTAGCCTGGCTTGGCCGCTGGCAAGGACTCCTGATCCCGCTCTGGGGAGTCTGCTTGCTGGCGATCGGCGCCGCGAGCCTCGTCTTCCCCCACGCGTGGGGCCACGCGCCGCTGAACCTCCCACCCCTGGTCTGGCCCATGGCGGTCGCGGTCATCGTGATGCTGCTGGTGGCCGCAGCGCGCTACTGGTACTCCTACACCTACTCCCGGTTCCCGCTGCAGCTGGCCATCGTGCATGCCTGCCTGTGGCTCGCCGTGGCCCAGTGGATCATGATGAACGGCACGCTGTGGCGCCTGAGCTGGTGGCTCTACCACTTCCTGTTCGTCGCGGCCACGGCCGCCTTGATCGTGGGCATCGTCTGGCAGTACGGGCAGGGGACCACGCTGGTCGCCGCCGTCCGGGGCCTCTTCCTGGCGGATCCCGTGGAGCGGGTGGCGGTGGGCCTCTCCAGCAGCGTCCGCGCGCTGGTGGCGGCAGTCGAGGCCCGGGACCGGTACACCGCCGGCCACGCGCACCGCGTCACGGTCGCGGCGCTGCAGGTGGCGCAGGCGATGGGCCTCTCCGGCGACCAGCTGCGCGCCCTGGCGCAGGGCGGCATGGTCCACGACATCGGGAAACTCGACGTGCCCGACGCCATCCTCAACAAGCGCGGCGCCCTCACCGCGGAGGAGCACGTGGTGGTGCGACGCCACCCCGTGGTGGGCCATGAGATGTGCAAGCGGTTGGGGTTCATGAGGGAAGAGCTCGAGGTGATTCGCCACCACCACGAGCGGTGGGACGGCTCCGGCTATCCCGATGGGCTGGCCGGCGAGGCGATTCCCCTGCTGGCCCGCATCCTCGCCGTGGCCGACGTGTACGACGCGCTGACCTCCGACCGGTCGTACCGCGGTGCCTGGCGGCCGGAGCAGGCGCACGCCTACATCGTGCAGGCGGCCGGCCGGGAGTTCGATCCAGAGGTGGTCCGGGTCTGGCGCGCGCTCCATGCCATCCCCGCCGGGTCCCGCGAGCCACCGCGCGAGCCCGTCGGCGCCCTCCACTGAGCAGCCGTCCCGCGCCCTGCGCTGGGGTTACAGGCCCCGCCGACGTCCTGCGCGATACGCAGGCGTCGATGGCCGCGCGTCCGCGCGCCTACCCTGCCGGCGCCACCGCCGCCTCGACCCCCGGCGCGAACGCTTCGAGCAGCGCGCGGGCGGTGTCCAGCGAGGTGACCAGCGGCACCTGCAGCTCCACCGCCGCCCGGCGCAGGGCGAAGCCGGCGCGGTCGGGCCGGTAGCCGCGCGTCGGCGTGTTGATCACCACGTCGACGCCCCGGGCGCGCACGAGCGCGGGGGCGTCCGCCGCCCCGACCACCTCCACCGGCAGCCCCGCCGCGGTCAGGTGTGCCGCCGTGCCGGGCGTGGCCACCAGGGCGAACCCGCCGCGCACCGCCTCGGCGGCGAGGGCCGCGGCCTGCCCCTTGTCGCGGTCGGCGATCGAGAACAGCAGGCGCCGCCCCAGCTGCGCCGGCACGCCCGCGGCCACGAAGGCGCGTCGCAGCGCGGCCGCCGCGGTGGCGCCGGTACCCATCACCTCGCCGGTGGACCGCATCTCCGGCCCCAGCAACGGGTCGGCGCCGAACAGCTTGCCGGTGGAGAACACCGGCGCCTTGACGGCCCAGCGCGCGGGCGGCGGGAGCAGCCGCACGCCGGGGTAGCCGAGCTCGGCCAGGGACGTCCCCAGCATCACCTCGGTGGCCAGCCGGACCAGCGGCACGCCGGTGGCCTTGCTGACGAAGGGCACCGTGCGGCTGGCACGCAGGTTGACCTCGAGCACGTACGGCTGTCCCTGCCAGACCACGAACTGGATGTTGAGGAAGCCGCGCACCCGCAGCGCCCACGCGATGCGCGCCGCGTAGTCCAGCAGCCTGGCGCTGACCTCGCCCGAGACCGACCGCGCCGGCAGCAGCGCCATGCTGTCGCCCGAGTGTACGCCCGCACGCTCGATCTGTTCCATGAGCGCCGGCACCAGCAGGTTGGTGCCGTCGGCGACCGCGTCCAGCTCCACCTCGAGGCCGGCCAGGTAGCGGTCGAGCAGCACCGGGGCGGGCACGCCAGCGGCCGCCGCGCCGGCGAGCGCGTCGCGCGCCGCCTCCTCCACCTCGTCCAGCGTGCGGGCGATGACCATGCCCCGTCCGCCCAGCACGTACGAGGGCCGGACCAGCAGCGGCGGGCCCTCGCGGCGCGCGATGGCCACGGCCTCGTCGACCGTGGTGGCGGTCCATCCGGGCGGCTGGGGGATACCCAGCTCGCGCAGCAGGGCGGCGAACTTGCGCCGGTCTTCGGAGACGTCCAGGCTCTCGGGGGCCGTGCCCAGGATGCGCACGCCCTCGCGCGCCAGCGGCATCGCCGCCACCAGCGGTGTCTGCCCGCCGAACTGCACCAGCACGCCCTGGGCGCCCTCGCGCTCGACCACCGCGCGGACGTCGTCGGGCGTGAGCGGCTCGACGTAGAGGCGGTCGGAGAGGTCGAAGTCGGTGGACACCGTCTCGGGGTTGTTGTTCACGACCACGGCATCCCAGCCGGCCTGGCGCAGCGCCAGCACCGCGTGGACGGTGCAGTAGTCGAACTCGATGCCCTGGCCGATGCGGATCGGGCCCGAGCCGAGCACCACGGCCGTGCGCCGGCGCGGGGCGGGGACCTCGTCCTCCTCCTCCCAGGTGGCGTAGTAGTAGGGCGTGCGCGCGGGGAACTCGCCGGCGCACGTGTCGACGCTCTTGTAGGTAGGCCGCAGGCCCGCGGCCTCCCGGCGCGCCCGTACGTCCCGGGGGGACAGCCCCGTGAAGTGGGCGATGGCGCGGTCGTCGAAGCCCAGGCGCACCACGCGCCGCAGCAGCGCGGGGTCGAGGTGGGCGGGCCCGGCCGCCAGCGCCCGCTCGGCCGCCACGATGCGCGCCACCGCGGCCACGAAGAACGGGTCGATGCCGGTGGCGGCCACCAGCGCGTCTACCGCGGCGCCCCGGCGCAGCGCCTCGGCCAGGGCGAAGAGCCGGTGCTCGTGCGGCGTGCGCAGCCGCGCCCAGACCGCGTCGTCGCTCCACCGGTCGGCCACGGGGTGCCACAGGCCCACGGCCCCCATGTCCAGGCCGCGCACCCCTTTCAGCAAGGCCTCCTCGAAGGTCCGGCCCAGTGCCAGCACCTCGCCGGTGGACTTCATCTGGGTTCCCAGCGTGCGCTCCACGCCCGGGAACTTGTCGAAGGGCCAGCGCGGGATCTTCACGGCCAGGTAGTCCAGCGCCGGCTCGAACGCCGCGGTGCCGCCGGTGATGGCGTTGGTGATCGCATCCAGCCGCGCGCCCAGTGCGATCTGCGCGGCGACCCGCGCGATGGGGTAGCCGGTGGCCTTGGAGGCCAGGGCGCTCGACCGGCTGACCCGGGGGTTGACCTCGATGACGCAGTAGCGCGCGCCGGTCGGATCGGCGGGGTCGAGCGCGAACTGCACGTTGCACGCGCCGCGGATGTCCAGGGCCCGCACGATGCGCAGAGCCGCGCTGCGCAGCCGGTGGTAGGCGCGATCGGTGAGGGTCTGACTGGGCGCCACCACGATCGAGTCGCCCGTATGCACCCCCATCGGGTCCACGTTCTCCATGTTGCAGACCGTGATGGCGTTGTCGGCGCCGTCGCGCAGGACCTCGTACTCGATCTCCTTCCACCCGGCGACGCTCTTCTCGACCAGCACCTGGCCGATGGGCGACAGCCCCAGGCCCCGCGTCGCGACGGCCCGCACCTCCTCGGGGGTGGTCGCCACCCCGCCGCCGGTCCCCCCCAGCGTGTAGGCGGGCCGGATCACCACCGGCAGGCCCAGCTGCGAGGCGACGGTCAGCGCCTCGTCGACGGTACCCGCGGTCTGCGAGGGCGGCAGCGGCTCGCCGATGGCAGCCATCGTGGCCTTGAACAGCGCGCGGTCCTCGGCCCGGGCCACGGCCTCGATGGGCGTGCCCAGCACCCGCACGCCAAAGCGATCCAGCACGCCCGCCGCGTGCAGGGCGAGCCCCAGGTTCAGGGCCGTCTGCCCGCCCATCGTGACCAGCACGCCCGCCGGGCGCTCGCGCTCGATGATCTCGGCCAGCACCTCGGGCACCAGCGGTTCGATGTAGACGCGGTCGGCCACCTCGGGATCGGTCATGATCGTGGCCGGGTTGCTGTTGACCAGGACCACCTCGCAGCCCGCCTCGCGCAGCGCGCGGCACGCCTGCGTGCCCGAGTAGTCGAACTCGGCCGCCTGCCCGATGACGATGGGGCCCGACCCGATGATGAGGACGCGTTCCTTAGCCATGAGACCGGGGCACCGCCACCATGGCGAGGAACCGATCGAACACCGCCACCGAGTCCTGGGGCCCCGGACGGCCTTCGGGGTGGTACTGCACCGCGAAGACCGGCAGGTGGCGGTGGCGCATGCCTTCCACGGTGCCGTCGTGCAGGTTGCGGTGGGTGACCTGCAGGCCCGTGCCGGCCAGTGTGGCCTCGTCGACCGCATAGCCGTGGTTCTGGGTGGTGATGGCCACCCGCCCTGTCTCTTCGTCGCGCACCGGGTGGTTGGAACCACGGTGCCCGAAGGGCAGCTTGAAGGTGCGCGCGCCTGCGGCCAGCGCCAGGATCTGATGGCCCAGGCAGATGCCCAGCACGGGCATCGCCTCCCACAGGGCGGCGACTTCTCGGGCGATGGCGCCCAGCCGCGCCGGGTCGCCGGGACCGTTGCTGACCACCAGGCCCTGCGCACCGGAGGCCCGGATCTGCGCCGCCGTGGCGTCGTGCGGGAACACCGTGACGTCGCACCCGCGCGCCCGCAGGTGCCGGACGATGCCCTGCTTGGCCCCGCAGTCCAGGACCGCGATCCGCGGACCGTCGCCCGGATACCGCAGGACCTCGCGGGTCGAGACGCGCGCCACCAGGTCGAGGTCGCCGAGGTCGGGCAGGCCGCGCGCGCGGGCGAGCAGGTCGGCCGGCGACGCATCGCCGGTGGCGATCACCCCCCGCCGCACGCCGCCGGTGCGCAGGTGGCGGACCAGGCGCCGCGTGTCGACGCCGGCGATGCCCACCACGCCCCACGCGCGCAGGTAGTCGTCGAGGGCCGCGCGGCCGGCGGCCTCGTCGCCCGGCGCCGCCCAGCGGACCACGAAGCCGGCCACCTGGGGACGGGGCGACTCCAACGCCTCGTCCGTGAACCCGTAGTTGCCCACCAGCGGGTAGGCCATGACCACGATCTGCCCGCAGTAGGACGGGTCGCTCAGCACCTCCTGGTAGCCGGTCAGGCTGGTGGTGAAGACCACCTCGCCACCGGTCCACCCGGGGGCGCCGAGGGCCTCGCCGTCGAACATCTGTCCGTCGTCCAGGACCAGTCGCGCGCGGCGTGCGGGGTCTGCGCTCATGTGCATAAACATACCATCATAAGAATAAAAATGCAACAGGAAGTGCCCCGACGAGGGCGATCCGCGCCGCCGGCCACGGGACAGGACCTGCGGCCGATCGTACCCCTCGTGTCCGGCCCGCCGCCCCGTGGCGCGGGTGGCGCCAGGGCTGCGTCCCTCGCCGCCCCATCCCGACCGCGTCCCGCCCATCCGTCGCCGGAATGACGTCGACAGGAAGACACCGGAATGCCGCGGAACACTGAGAGCCGGTCGGACCGATCTCGCTTGCGTCCGACGATGTGGCATGGCGCCCAGGATCACCGTCACCGAGGTCTCCAAGGTCTACCGTACAGGACGCCGCACGGTGCGGGCGCTCGATCGGGTCTCGCTGCGAGTGGCCGACGGCGAGTTCGTCTGCATCGTGGGACCCTCGGGGTGCGGGAAGTCGACGCTGCTGCGCATCCTGGCAGGGCTCGTGCCCCAGACGTCGGGCACGGTGGAGATCCGGGCCAGCGGCCGCGGCAAGCCGCTGCACAGCCTGGTCTTCCAGGAGTACGCCATCTTCCCCTGGAAAACGGTCCTGGAGAACGTGGCCTTCGGGTTGCAGATGCGCGGGGTGTCCAGGCACGAGCGCGAGGCGATCGCGCGCGACTGGATCGTCCGGGTGGGCCTGGGGGAGTTCGCCGATGCCTACCCCCGCCAGCTCTCGGGCGGCATGCGCCAGCGCGTGGGCATCGCCCGGGCCTTCGCCAACGACCCCGAGGTGCTGCTCATGGACGAGCCGCTGGGCGCGCTGGACGCCCAGACGCGCCTGCTCCTGATGGACGAGCTGCTGCGGCTGTGGCAGGCGGACCGCAAGACCGTAGTCTACATCACCCACGACATCGAAGAGGCGGTGTTGCTGGGCGACCGCGTCGTCCTCATGACCGCACGCCCCGGGAGGTGGAAGGCCGAGTTCGCCGTGCCGTTCCCCCGTCCGCGGGGACTCGACCTCATGGCGACACCGGCGTTCGGCGGGCTCGCGTACCGGATCTGGGAAGCCCTGCGGGACGAGGCCCTGGCGGCGATGCGGGCCGGCGCCGCCGTTCCATGACCCCGGACGCCCGTGACCGCCTGCTGGCGGCCGGCGCCCCGGTCGCGCTGGTCGCGCTGTGGGAGGCGGCGGTGGCCGCCCGGGTGCTCGACCCGCGGTTCTTCCCTCCGCCGTCGCTCGTGGTGGTGACGCTGGGCCGGCTCGTGGCCGACGGGACCCTCGTGCAGCACACGCTGGTGAGCGTCGTGCGGGTGCTGGGGGGCTTCGCCATCGGAGGCGGCGCCGGCCTGGCCAGCGGCCTGCTCCTGGGCGTGGCCCGACCGCTGCGCGTGGCGCTCGAGCCGGTGATCTCGGCGCTCTACGTGATCCCCAAGGTCGCCATCCTGCCGCTCGTGATGCTCATCTTCGGCCTGGGGGAAGCGGCCAAGGTCGCCATCGTGGCCATCGCGACGTTCTTCGTGGTCGTGATCAACACCACCGCGGCGGTGATCGGCATCGAGCCGATCTACCTGGAGGCCGGCCGCGCGTTCGGCGCCCGTGGGGCGAGGCTGTTCGCCCACGTCGTCCTGCCGGGCGCGCTCCCGGCGATCTTCACCGGCCTGCGCCTGGCCCTGGGCACCGCGCTCATCGTGGTCATCGCCGCGGAGTTCGTCGCGGCCAAGGAAGGCATCGGCTACTTCATCTGGTTCGCGTGGAACACGCTGCGGCCCGAGGCGATGTTCGCGGGCTTCATCGTGATCGGCGCCCTCGGGATGCTGTCCTACGCGGCCGTGCACCGGGCCGCCGCGCGCCTGATGCCCTGGCAGGAGGAAGCCCCGGCGCGCGACGGTCGGCCTGAAGGCGCTTGATCCCCCAGCGTGTACGCGTCCGCAGAGGACGTAGCCTCCGGGAGGCGCCCTCCGCAGGGACGCCGCCGCCGGCGCAGTACTCTTCGGCGGGGCATAGCCTGCGGGGCGTGCTCTCCAGGGGGAGTCTCCAGCGGAGCGCGGGCCCCGACCGGGAGGAGCGCACACGATGACACACGAGCGATGGCACGGGCGCACGGTGCGCCGGGTCGGTCTGACGGTGGCGACGGTGCTCGCGACGGCTGCGCTGGTCGGCGGCGCGGTCCCCGGACGTGCGGCCGCACCGCCGGAGAAGGTCGTGGTGGCCCACGTGCCGCTGATCAACTTCGCCACGCTTTACGTCGCCCTCGAACGGGGCTTCATGGCGCAGCAGGGCCTGGAGGTCGAGCTGGTGCGCGTCGCCTCGGGGACCGAGGCCCTGGTCTTCCTGGCCCAGGACCGCCTCGACGTGGGGGCCATCGGGCTGGCGGCGTCCATCTTCAACGCCTTCAACCGCCGGCTGGACCTGCGCATCGTGGCCTCCACCTCGTCGTGGGGCCAGCGCCATGGCACCAAGATCCTGACCCGCGTCGACCTGTTCGATGCGGGCGAGGTGCGCTCCGTGCGCGACCTGAAGGGGCGGCGCGTCGCCGTTGCCGGCGGGGCGGGCTCGGCCGGCCACTACCTGTTCCTACTGGGTGCCCGGCGCGGCGGCATCGGCCCCCGTGACTTCGAGCTGGTGAACCTGCCCAACCCCAACCACGGCGCCGCGCTGGCCCAGGGGCGGGTAGACGCCTCGCTGACCGGCTCCCCCTTCGCCGCAGCGGCGCTGGCCCAGGGCCTGGCCCGACCGCTGCTGGAGAACTTCGCGCCCGGCACCGCCACCACGGTCTTCGCCTACTCCGGCGGGTTCATGCGCGCGCGCCCCGAGACGGCCACGCGGTTCCTGATGGCGCTCATGCAGGCAGCGCGCGCCATGCAGGGCCCGCGGTACTTCGACGACGAGAACGTCGCCGCGTACAAGAAGTACACCGGCGTGCGCGACGAGGTGCTGCGTGCCGAACCGCCCCTCGTGTACTACCCCGACATGCGCATCGTCACCGGCACCATCGTCGACATGGAGAAGACGTTTCGCGAGGCCGGGCTCGCCGACTACACGGCCCCGCTGCCCCTGGACGCGATGGTGACGACCCGCTTCCAGCAGGAGGCCCTCAGGCGGCTGGGACGGTAGAGCCCGCGCCCGTATGAGCGACGGCGCGTGGCCCTTGACAGTACCCGGCCGCCGTCTGTACATTCGGCACTAACGGCGGGCCGTCGCCGCGACGCGACCGTGCATGGGGCCCGCGACGCGGAGGAAGTGCGCCTAGGGTTCCGCGGCCCGAACGGGGCCGGTCTGGTTCGAGCGGCGCAGGCGGCAGACCGAGCCGCTACACCGTCGGGACAGAAGCCCGAGGGGTAGGTTCCTCGAGCCCGGAGGGTCGCCTCCGGTTCCCCATGGGGAGGAGCCCATCCCTCGGGTTTCTGCATTCCCGGGGCCGGCGTCCCGCGGGAACGATCGCGGCACCCGGGACGGACGACGCCACGGCTCGCGGCGTCGCGCCACGGGTGTGCAGCACCCGCCTGCGACCGTGTAGGCCGTGCGTGGCGTTGCGCTGATCCTTGCGGGCAGCCACGGGTCTGCAGCACAGCCGCGTGCGGCACGCCACGATCTCGGTGAGGCAGCATGGACCGAACAGCGGTCGTCCCGTCCGTCCTCGAACGCGAGCGCGACGCATGCGGCGTCGGCTTCGTGGCGGACCGGCGCGGTCGCCACAGCCACCGGATCCTCCGCCTGGCGCTGGATGCGGTGGCCGCGATGGCGCACCGCGGCGCGATCTCGGCCGACGGGAAGACCGGCGACGGCGCGGGCGTGCTCACCCAGATTCCCTACGCCCTGCTGCGTCGCGACCTGCGCCTGAAGACCCCCAACGCCGATCTGGGCCTGGGCATGCTCTTCCTACCCCAGGCGACCGACGCCGCCCGCGAAGCGTGGTTGCTGGTCGCCCAGACCCTGGACGCGTGCGGCATCCCGGTGCTGGGCTGGCGGGTGGTCCCGGTCGATCCCGCGGCCCTGGGCGACCACGCCCGTCGCACGATGCCCGAGATCGCCCAGGTCGTCGTGGGCCGGCCACGGGGGCACGACGACGACGCGTTCGAGCGGGCCCTGTACCGGGCCCGCCGGCGCATCGAGCGCCATGCGCAGGCGGCCGGCCTCCCCCTGTACATCCCCTCCCTGTCGCGGGCCACGGTGGTCTACAAGGGCCTGTTCGTGTCGCCCCAGCTGCCGCGCTTCTACCGCGACCTGGCCGACGACGCCTACGAGACGGCCATCGCCGTCTTCCACCAGCGCTACAGCACCAACACCTTCCCCTCGTGGTCGCTGGCCCAGCCGTTCCGGCTGCTGGCGCACAACGGCGAGATCAACACGCTGCAGGGGAACGTGGCCTGGATGACCGCGCGCGAAGCCAACCTGCGCTCGCCGCTGTGGCCCGAGGGACTGGACGACGTGCGCCCCATCATCCAGCCCGGCGGGTCCGACTCCGCCATGCTGGACAACGTGCTGGAACTGCTGGTGCGGGGCGGGCGCGACGTGCTCCACGCCATGCTCATGCTGGTGCCCGCCGCGTGGGAGGGGGTCCCCGACCTCCCCGAGGCCGTCCGCGGGTTCTACGAGTACCACTCCTGCCTGGTGGAAGCCTGGGACGGCCCCGCCGCGCTGGCGTTCTCCGACGGGCGCTACGTCGCAGCGGCGCTGGACCGCAACGGCCTGCGTCCGGCCCGCTACGTCGTCACCCGCGACGGCCTCGTGGTGGTGGCCTCCGAGGCCGGCGTCGTGGAGATCGGCCCCGACCGCGTGGTCGAAAAAGGTCGGCTTGGTCCGGGGCAGATGCTGGCGGTCGACACCTACAAGGGCATCGTGCTGCACGACGACGAGATCAAGGGCCTGTACGCCGTCCGTAAGCCCTACGCCGATTGGGTCGAGCGGCACCTGATCCGGCTGGACGACGTGCACGCCACCGGGGCCGTCCGTCCGCCGGCCGACCTCACCGCGCGCCAGCGCGTCTTCGGCTACACGGCGGAGGACGTGGGGTTCGTCCTGCGGACCATGGTCGAGGAGCGCAAGGACCCGGTCTTCTCCATGGGCGACGACACGCCGCTGGCCGCGCTCTCCGAGCGGTCGCGGCCGCTGGCCCACTTCTTCCGCCAGCGCTTCGCGCAGGTCACGAACCCGCCCATCGACCCGCTGCGCGAGCGGCTGGTGATGTCGCTGGCGGGCTACCTCGGGCCGCAGCAGAGCCTGCTGGAGGAAGATCCGCTGCACGCCCGGCTGATCCACCTGCCCTCGCCGGTGTTGACGCCCGACGTCATGGACGCGATCCGCGTGCGGTCACCGTGGCCGGTGGTCGAGCTCGACGCCCTCTTCCCGGCCGCCGACGGCCCTGGGGGGCTGGGCCCGGCCCTGGACGCCCTGGTCGCCCGTGCCTGCGCCGCCGTCGAGGGCGGCGCAGGCCTGGTGATCCTCACCGACCGGGGGGTCACGCCGACCCAGGCGCCGATCCCCATGCTGCTCGCGGTCTCCGCCGTCCACCACGGCTTGATCCGGCGCGGGCTGCGCGCCCGCACGGGGCTGCTGTGCGAGTCGGGCGAGGCGCGCGACATCCACCAGTTCGCCACGTTGATCGGGTACGGCGCCAGCGGCGTGCACGCGTACCTGGCGATCCAGACCATCACCGCCGACGCCGCCGACGCCCGCGCGGCCCGTGAGCGCATCGAGCAGTGGCGCCAGGCCGTGGAGGACGGGCTGCTCAAGATCATCTCCAAGATGGGGATCAGCACGCTGGCGGCCTACCACGGCGCGCAGATCTTCGAGGCCGTGGGGCTGGACGCCGACGTGGTGGCGCGGTACTTCCCGGGTACGCCCGCCCACCTGGGCGGGGTCGGGCTCGAGGAGCTCGCCGCCGCGGTGCTGCGGCGGCACGCGCGGGCTTTCGCGGACGCGGCGACCGCGCTGGAGGAGTCGGGCTTCGTGCGCTTCGTGCGCGACGGCGAGTACCACGCCTTCAACCCCTACGTGGTCAAGGCCGTCCGCCAGGCCGCCCAGGTGCCGGGGCGCACGGGCCGGAGCGCGGCCGAGCGCGGGGTCGCCGTCGGCGACGCGTTCGCCCGCCTGGAGGCCCTGGTCGACGACCGGCCGCCCACCGAGGTGCGCGACCTGCTCGAGTTCGTGCCGGGGACGCCCGTCCCGCTGGAGGAGGTCGAGCCGGCCGCGCAGATCGTCCGGCGCTTCGTCATCTCGGCCATGTCGCACGGCGCCCTGTCGCGGGAGGCCCACGAGGCCCTGGCCATCGCGGCCAACCGCCTGGGCGCCCGGTCCAACAGCGGCGAGGGCGGCGAGGACCCCGCGCGCTACCGCCCCTACCCCACCGGCGACTGGGCCAACAGCGCCATCAAGCAGATCGCCTCGGCCCGCTTTGGGGTCACCCCGGCCTACGTGCTCTCGGCGCAGGAGCTGGAGATCAAGATGGCCCAGGGCAGCAAGCCCGGCGAGGGCGGCCAGCTCCCGGGACACAAGGTGAGCGAGGAGATCGCGCGCATCCGGCGCAGCCAGCCGGGCATCACCCTGATCTCGCCACCGCCGCACCACGACATCTACAGCATCGAAGACCTCGCGCAGCTCATCTACGACCTCAAGGTCGTGCACCCGCAGGCGCGGGTGGCCGTGAAGCTCGTGGCCTCCGCCGGCGTGGGCACCATCGCCGCGGGCGTGGCCAAGGGGTACGCCGACACGATCCAGATCAGCGGGCATGCGGGCGGGACCGGCGCCTCGCCGCTGGACTCGATCAAGCACGCGGGCGCGCCCTGGGAGGTCGGGCTGGTCGAGACGCAGCGCGTGCTGGTGGAGAACGGGCTCCGCGGCCGGGTGCGGCTGCGCGTGGACGGCGGGCTCAAGGTGGCCCGCGACGTCGTCATCGCCGCCATGCTGGGCGCCGACGAGTTCGGCTTCGGCAGCGTCGCCGTGGTGGCCCTGGGGTGCGTGATGGCGCGCCAGTGCCACCTCAACACGTGCCCCGTGGGCATCGCCACCCAGCGGGACGACCTGCGCCGGAAGTTCCCGGGCAAGCCCGAGAACGTGGTGAACTTCTTCCTGGGCCTGGCGGAGCAGGTGCGCGCGCTGCTGGCGCAGCTGGGGGTGCGCCGGCTCGACGAGATCATCGGCGACGTCTCGCGGCTGCGCGTGCGCGCCAACGCGCGCGCCCGGCTGGACGTCGCGCCGCTGCTGGCGCAGGCAGCCGCCATCGTCGGCGCCCAGCCGGGCGGTGCCGCGACGACCGCCGGCGTCCCCGCCGGCGAGCCCCCGGCGCCCCGGCCCCGCCGCAACCTCCAGCGGCGCAACGACCGGCCCGAGGTCCCCTTCGACGAGGTCCACCTGCTGCCGTTGCTGCCGCGCATCGAGGCCGGCGAAGCCGTCGAAGCGTCGTTTGCGATCGACAACACGCACCGCACCGTCGGCGCGCGGCTGGCCGGCGCCATCGCCGCCCGGTGGGGCGACGAGGGCCTGCCGGAGGGCACGGTGCGTCTGACATTCGCGGGGACGGCAGGCCAGAGTTTCGGCGCCTTCCTGGTCCCCGGGATGCACCTGCGGCTGGTGGGCGAGGCCAACGACTACGTCGGCAAGGGCATGGCCGGCGGCGAGATCGCCATCACCCCGCCCGCGCCGCTGCTGGCCGAGAGCCACCGCCACGTGATCGCCGGCAACACGCTGCTCTACGGCGCCACCGGCGGCCGCCTGTTCGCCGCCGGCCGTGTGGGCGAGCGCTTCGCGGTGCGCAACTCCGGGGCCACGGCGGTGGTCGAGGGCTGTGGGGACCACGGGTGCGAGTACATGACCGGCGGCGTGGTGGTGATCCTGGGCGAGGTCGGCCGTAACTTCGGCGCGGGCATGACCGGGGGCGAGGCCTTCGTCTACGACGACGCCGGTACCCTCCCCCTGCGCTACAACACGCAGCTGGTGACGATCACCCGCCCCGACGATGCGGACGCCGAGCGCCTGCACGCGCTGGTGACGGCCCACTACCGCGCCACCGGCAGCCGGCGGGCACGGATGCTGCTGGCGAACTGGGACGCCCACCGGACGCGGTTCTGGAAGGTGACGCCCAAGGGCACGCCGGCACGACCGGCCACCCCCGCCGATGGTCGGGCTGCGTCGGTCGCGCGGGCAGCCCCTCGGCCCTAGCGCGACGCTGTCCGCGCGGGATGGGGCTGCCAAGCGCCGGGAGGCGCTGGGAACGCGTCCAGAGGTAGCTCGGCACGCCTACCTCCCGGTGCGCCGGATCGCGATTCCGCCGCGCATGACGCTGCGGGCCTGCTATCCTGGACCCATGGCGGCTGTCGAGCTAATCGCGCGTGCGGTCATCGTGGCCGGGGGCAGGATCCTCCTGGCCCGCAAGCCGGGCGCGTCCCATACCTTCCTCCCGGGTGGACACATCGAGGTAGGCGAGCCGGCCGCCGACGCCGTGCTGCGGGAACTGCGCGAGGAGCTGGGCGTCAGCGGGCGGGTCGAGCGGTTCCTGGGCGCCGTCGAGCACGGGTGGCAGACGCCTGCCGGCTACGCTCACGAACTGAACCTGCTGTTCCTGGTGGCGGCGCCCGAGCTCGATCCGACGATCGCGCCCAGGTCGCGGGAAGCGCAGCTGCAGTTCCTCTGGCAGCCCGTCGACCGTCTGGACGCCGCGCGGGTGGAACCGAGGGTGCTGCCGGCGGTCCTCCCCCGCTGGCTGGTTGCAGGCGGCGCCGGGTGGGCCAGCACGCTGGCAGCGCCGCCCGAGGCGGGCGATTGACCGGCCGCCACCAGGATGACGCCCGTCAGACGCCCCGCGCAATAAACCGGCGCGCGCGCGCCGTCTCTGGTAGCAGGCGCAGGTGAATCGGGGGGACGCATGGCCGAGCTCTCGTCCGTACCCCGCACGACCTTCGAAGACGTCGTCCGGCCGCACCTGGACTACCTGTACGCGGTCGCGGTGCGGCTGTGCGGCAACCGGACCGCCGCCGAGGACCTCGTGCAGGACGCCCTGCTGCGCGCGTTCCGGGGCTTTGCGGGCCTGCGCAACCGTGACCGTCCGCGGGTGTGGCTCACGCGCATCCTCACCCGCGCGTACTACGACCGCGTCGATGCCGACGCGCACGCGCCCGCCACGGAGTCGGGCGACGACCGCTTCGACCTCTTCGACACCATCGTCGAGGACGACCCCTTCCCCTACTCCGACCGCGTGCACCTCGACTTCCTCGAGCTCTTCGACGACGCCCGCATCCTCGACGTCCTGCAGCAAGTCCCGCCGCTGCACCGCGTGGCCCTCATCCTTGCCTACATCTACGGGTACAAGGCACGCGAGATCGCCGAGATCACCGGCCGGCCGGTGGGCACCGTCCTGTCCTGGCTGCACCGTGGCCGCCGCCAGCTGGAACGGGAGCTCTGGGAGTACGCGCAGCGCCACCGGCTCTTGAGTCCGCCCCGGGAGGGGTCCACGTGATCAGCTGTAAGGACGCCGTGGCACGCCTGTGGGAGTACCTCGACCGCAACCTCGGTCGCGTCGAGGAGCGCGAGCTGGAAGAACACCTCGGCCTGTGCCGCCACTGCTGCGGGGAGCTGGAGTTCGCCCAGCAGCTGCGCACGCGCCTGCGGCAGGAGGGGCCGGCGGTGACGCTCCCGCCGGAGACCCGCCACAAGCTCGAGGCCTTCGTCAGGAGCCTGGGAGAGCAGCGATGAGCCACCACGTGCCCCACCCGGCCGTGCGCACTACCGACGATCTGCTGGACCAGGAGGGGATCCGCGACCTCGTCCGGCAGGCCTACCGCGCCGTCATCGGCACCACGACCAGCGTGGCCGAGCGCCTCTACACCGCAGAGCAGCTGCGCCTGCTCCCGCCGGGCGCCATCGCGCAGGCCCTGGGTGTGGGGAACCCCGTGCGGGCGGCGGCGCTCGCCCCCGGCGAGGTCGTCATCGACCTGGGCTGCGGCGGTGGGATCGACACGATCCTCGCGGCGCACGCGGTGGCGCCGGACGGCAGGGCCATCGGGCTGGACATGCTGCCGGAGATGCTGGCGGTGGCCGCCCGCAACGCCGAGGCGGCCGGTGTGACCAACGTGGAGTGGCTGCGCGGCGAGATCGAAGCGATCCCCCTGCCCGACGCGAGCGTGGACGTCGCCATCAGCAACGGCGTGATCAACCTCTCGCCGCGCAAGTCGCGGGCCTTCGCCGAGGTGTTCCGCATCCTGCGGCCAGGCGGCCGGATGGCGGTGGCGGACATCGTGGTGGACGAGGACCTGCCCCCGCAGGTGCTGACCAGCGCCGCCGCGTGGGCGGGCTGACTCTCGGGCGCCCTGGCGGAGCGTGTCTTCGTCAGCAAGCTGCAGAAGATCGGGTTCGTCGAGATCGCGCGGGGGGAGGAGCTGCCGTTCGGCGTGGACGAGTGCGAGCAGTACCCGTTGTTCACCCCGGAACTGATCGCGCTCATGCGCCGCCTCATCCCCCCGGAGCGCCAGCCGCACGTGGCGCGCTCGGTGATCTTCTCGGCGCGCAAGCCGCGGGGGTGACCGGCGCTGCTGGGGCGGGCCGCGGACGCGGCGTGTGCGGACGCCGGTGCGGTGGGTCGTCGACGCGGGCTGAACGGAGGCTGAGGTGACATGCCCTGGGTGCGCACGCTGGACGAGAACGACGTGACGGGGGCCTTGCGGCAGGCCTACGAAGCCGACCTGGCACGGCTGGGATTCGTCATGGAGGCCACCCGGGCGCTGTCGCTGCGGCCTGAGCTGGCCACCGCGCTGGACGCCTTCACGGCAGCCGTGAAGCAGGTCTCGGCGCTCACCCCGCACGAGCGCCGGTTGATCAGCCTGCTGGTGGCCCACCGCCTGCGCTCGACGTACTGCGTGCTGGTCTACGCCGTCGACGTCGAGCGCGACCTGGGCGGCCTGGATCGCGTGCGCGCCGTGCTCCACGACTACCGCACCGCCGGACTCGACGCGCGCACCGTGGCCATCCTGGACTACGCCCTGGCGGCGGCCGCCGGGCACCCCGTGGCAGCACAGGTCGACCGGCTGCGGGCCGTCGGCCTCGACGACGGCGCCATCATCGACGTGGCGGTGTGGGCCACGCTGCGCGCGCTGCGCAGCCGGGTCTACGAGGCGCTCGGCGTCGAGACCGACCCGTTCTTCCTGGAGCAGGCCGACCTGGTCGAGGCGGTCCTGGGCGACGGGACGCAGCCAGCGTAGCGTCGTGCCGACGGCGCGCCGCCTGAGCGCCCCGCCCGGGGTGCACGGTGCGGCACCGGGTAGGGGCGCAGACCACCATCGGCCGATCGGCCATTGGGAGACCGATCCGCGATCGTTGCTCGATACGATACGCTGCGGGCCCCGCGAACGCGACGATCTCCGGGGCCCCGCATAGGGGGGAGCGCCATGGGATACGCACTGGAAGGGCAGATGCTGGAAGCGTGCTCGTGTGCGGCGGTGTGCCCCTGCTGGGTGGGGCAGGACCCCGACGGCGGGGCCTGCCAGGGCCTCATCGCGTACCATTACGACCGCGGGCAGATCGGCGGCGTCGACGTGGCCGGTCTGACGCTGGCCCTGGCGGTCCAGATTCCCGGGAACGTCCTCAAGGGCAACTGGAAGGCGGTGGTCTTCGTCGACAGCCGGGCGACCCAGCAGCAGAAGGAGGCCATCCTGGCAGCGCACACCGGTAGGCTGGGCGGCCCGCTCGCCGACCTGGCGCCGCTGGTCGGCGAGGTGTTGGGCGTCTACGACGCGCCCATCGACTTCAGCTTCCGTGACGGCAAGGGCCACATCAGGATCGGCGACGCCGTGGCCAGCGAGATGGAACCCCTCACCGACCTCCAGGGGCACCCCACGAAGCTGGTGGACAGCGTGTTCTCCACCATTCCCGGGTCTGCCGCCACGGTCGGCAAAGCGACCTCGTTCCGGGCCGACGTGCCGCAGCACCGCATCCACTGGGAGTACCAGGGGCGCAACGCGGTGCTCGGACCGTTTCGGTTCACTGCCTGACCGGTCCCAGGATCGACGGTGATCGGTGCGTTCCGCACCCCCGACGACGCCCGCTGGTACCGGCTGGCGCTCGTGGTGCTGATCGGCGCGGCATGGCTGGTGATGGCGTGGTGGGGTGCATCGCCGCACGCGATCTGGCTCAGCCACCGGGAGGCCGGGGCGGTGGCTCCAGCCCCGGCCTCCCGGGCGGCCGTGTTCCTCGTCGGCTGGCTCGTCATGACCGTGGCCATGATGCTCCCCGGCAGCCTGCCACTGCTCACCCTGTTCCGCCGCATGGTGGCGGCGCGGCCCGGGCGTGCAGGGCTGCTGGCGCGCCTCGGCGCGGGCTATCTGACCATGTGGGCGGCGGTGGGCGCGGCGGCGCTGGCAGGAGACACCGTCGTGCACGCGGTAGCCGAGCGCGTCGCCGGGCTGGACGCCCTGCTCCCGCCTGCGGTCCTGCTGGCAGCGGGCGCGTACCAGTTCACCAGGCTGAAGGAGCGCTGCCTTGCCGTGTGCCGTTCGCCGCTGGCCTTCGTCGCCGGACGCTGGCGCGGCAGCGCCCCCGGCCGGGAGGCGTGGGCCCTGGGGTTGCACCACGGTCTCTTCTGTGTCGGCTGCTGCTGGACGCTGATGCTGGTGATGTTCGCGGTGGGGGTCGCGCACCTGGGGTGGATGCTCGGGCTGGGAGCCCTGATGACGGCGGAACGTACGATGCCCTGGGGCAGGCGCCTGGCGAAACCCGCAGGCGCAGCGCTCGTCGCCTGGGCGCTCGTGACCGTCGCCGCGGGCACGACGCCATTCTAGGGCAGCGACCTGCTGCTGGCGCTCAGGTGGTCTCTTCCTGCGCGTCGCGCCGCCGGAGGTAGGCCACCAGGGGCAGGGCCACCGCCGTCATCCACGCCTTGCCGATGATCTGCCCGCCGATGAACTGCAACGAGCCGAAGGCCAGGAACAGGAACACCGCCGAGTCGACCACCAGGCCCACGAGGTTGGACGCCACCGTCGCCACCACGAGGTTGCGCTCCTGCAGGGGCGTGTAGACCAGCAGGTCCATCGTCTCCGAGAGCAGGAACGCCGTCCCCGACGCCAGGGCCAGCTGCGCCGACAGCAGCGCCGAGAGCAGCGCGCCCGCGACGATGGCCGCCACCGCGACCCCGCGCCCCAGCCGTCGCTGCACCAGGTCGCGCAGCGTGAACGACAGCCCGATCGCCAGCACGCCCGAGGGCGCCATCACCCCCGGCCAGACCGGGACCAGGCACGGGCCGTCGGGCGGGCACGCCGTCCCCACGTGGCGGATCAGGTAGTTGGCAAGCCAGATCGACCCGACGAAGGCTCCGGCGAAGACCCAGCCTTCCTGTCGCCTGGTCATGTCCGCGGGGCGCCCACGGCTACTCGTCCTGGCCCAACCCGCCCCACCCGCCGAGCTCCTGTCACGTGGTCATGTCCGCGGCGCGCGCACGGCTACGGGCCTCGCCCGTCCTGCGGCCAGCGCACGGTCACCGTGGTGTGCAGGCCGCCCCGGACGTTGTAGTCCAGCTGGAGCTCCATCCAGACCGGCTGGGTGGCGGCCACCAGGTCCTGCAGGATGCGGTTGGCCGCATGCTCCTGGTAGATGCCGACGTTGCGGTACGAGTGCAGGTAGTACTTGAACGACTTCAGCTCGAGCACGCGCTCGCGGGGCAGGTAGCGCACCCGCAGCCGGCCGAAGTCGGGCAGCCCGGACCAGGGGCAGACCGCCGTGAACTCGTCGGTCGCGATCTCGACCACGGCGGGGCTGCCCGGGTACTCGTAGGCGAACGTCTCCAGGCGTGCGGCGTCGATGCGGTCGTACCCTTCGACGTCCCAGCGCCGCTCGACGGGCATGGGCGCGTCGACTGAGGTACCTGCGGGCCGGTGCATGGCCGTCCTCCTCTCGGCGGTCTCGCCTGCATCATACGCAGCCGCTGGGGCGACGACAACCGCGGCGCTGCGCGCATCTCTTCGGTTCCGTCGCCCCCGGGGTTGCCTCGTGCTGTGATGCCCGCAGGGTCAGGATGACGCGCCCCATGGCCGTCCCTGCCGGGCTCCGGTGTGCCGCAAGCGGTGGCACCCCCGGCCCTGGGGCGCGCGGCACAAGGCTCCGGACGCCTCCGCGACGAATGTTCTTGCATAGAATAGTGTTGCGTCCGAGAGCGCTGCGCGCAGACCGGACGCAGCGGCGCGCAGCGCATGTTGTTGTGGGGACCCCGGTGTTCCCATCCGTGATTCCGCTACTCTGCAGATCCACCGTGGAGCGTGATGCAATGGCCCTGGTGATCGGCAAGCCCCACAAGCGCACCGACGGCCGGGAGAAGGTCACCGGCGCGATGCAGTACACCGAAGACCTCCGGCTGCCGGGCATGCTGCACGCCCGCCTGCTGACCAGCCCGCACCCGCGGGCACGCATCGTCGAGATCCCGCGCGCGGCGGCGCTGGCCGTGCCCGGCGTCGTCGCCGTGGTCACCGCCGACGACCTGGCGCGCATCGGCCAGGCCCGGCGCGAGCTGGCCAACGGCCGCACCGCCTACACCGGCCAGCCCGTCGCGGTCGTGGTGGCCGCCTCGGAAGCCGCCGCAGCCGACGGGGTGGAGGCGCTGCGGGCGGCGGCACGCTTCGAACCGCTGCCCGCGGTGCTGACCATCGACGAAGCGCTGGCGCCGGGCGCGCCGCTGGTGCAGGAGGCCGTGGAGTTCGAGGAGGGCGACGCGCAGGCCCACGCCACCGTCGAGGTGCAGGAACAGCACGCCGAGACCCCGGGCAACGTGACCAACCGCGTGACCTTCACCCGGGGTGACGTCGCGGCCGGGCTCGCGCAGGCCGAGGTCGTGGTCAGGCGCACCTACACCACCGCGCGCGTCCACCAGGGGTACCTCGAGCCCCATGCCACCGTCGCCACCGTCGATCCCGCAACAGGTGACGTGACGATCTACACCGCCACCCAGGGGCAGTTCTACGTGCGGCGCGAGACCGCGAAGGTCCTGGGGCTCCCCGAGGCGCAGGTCCGCGTGGTGCCCATGCACGTGGGCGGCGGCTTCGGCGGGAAGATCCTGCTGCACCAGCCGCTGGTCGCCGCGCTGGCGCTGCTGCTGCGCCGACCCGTGCGCCTGGTGCTCACGCGCATGGAGGACTTCCTGACCACCACCCCCGCCCCGGCCACCGTGATCGACCTGGAACTCGGCGCCCGGCGCGACGGCACCCTGGTGGCGCTGCGCGGCCGCGTGCTGATGGACGCCGGCGCCAGGCCCGGCGCGCCGCTCGCCACGGGCGGCATCCTGCTGGGCGGGTACTACCGGGTGCCGCACCTGGCGATCGAGTGCCTCGAGGTGCTCACCAACAAGCCGCCGGTGGGCGCCTACCGGGCGCCCGCTGCACCGCAGGCGACGTTCGCCATCGAGTCGGCCATGGACGAACTTGCCCGGCGCCTGGACATCGACCCGGTGGCGCTGCGCCTCAAGAACGCCTCGCGGCCCGGCGACCCGATGCCCAACGGCCGGCCGTGGGCGAAGATGGGCCTGCGCGAGGTGCTCGAGGTCCTGGAGGCCCATCCCCTCCGCCACCGGCCGAAGGCGCCCGACGAGGGGGTCGGCGTCGCGGTGGGCGGATGGCTGGGCGGCATCGAGTCGGCCTCGGCGTGCGTGCGCGCCAACACCGACGGCACGTTCGAGGTCGTGGTCGGCGCGGTGGACATCACCGGTACCCTCACCACCATGGGCTTGATCGCCGCCGAGGTGCTGGGGCTGCCGCCCGAGCGGGTCCGCGTCCGCACCGCGGACACCAGCCAGGCGCCCTACGCGGGCATGTCCGGTGGCAGCAAGATCACCTACACGGTCGGCACCGCCGTCCGCCTGGCAGCCGAAGACGCGCGGCGCCAGATCCTCCAGATCGCGGCCAGCCACCTCGAGGCGCGGGTCGACGACCTTGAGCTGCGGGACGGCCAGGTGGTCGTCAAAGGGACGCCCACGGCCGCGGTCAGCCTGGCCGAGATCGCCGCCATGAGCATGCGCTTTGGCGCCCAGTACGCGCCAGTCTTCGGGGTGGGCAACACCGTGATCACCCGGCAGTCGCCGGGCTTCGCCGGGCACCTGGTCCGGCTACGGGTCGACCGCGAGACCGGCGAGGTACAGGTCACCGACCACGTGGTCGTCCAGGACGTGGGCCGAGCCCTCAACCCCCCGGCGGTCGAGGGCCAGATGATCGGGGGCGCCGCGCAGGGCATCGGCTGGGGGCTGCTGGAGCGCGTGGTCTACGACGGGGCCGGGGCGCTGGTGACGGCCACGTTTGCCGACTACCCTCTCCCCCGGGCGACCACTGTGCCCCGGGTGGAGACCGTGATCGTCGAAGTGCCCTCCGACGAGGGGCCGTTCGGGGCCAAGGGGGTCGGGGAGCCGCCGGTGGTAGCGGGCGCGGCGGCGATTGCGAACGCGGTGGCCGACGCCACAGGGGTGCGCGTCGCCTCGCTGCCGGTGGCGCCGGCGCGGCTGGCCCGTGGGCTTCCGATGGCAGGGGCGAAAGGGTCCTAACCTGGCGACGAACGGGGGGCGCGACGCAACGGCAGGTGCCTCCAACGCCGGGCGCGGGAGGACGAGGGGGCGCCCCGCTGGCAGTAGACATGGCAGCGATCAACTGGGATTACGATCCCACGATCATGTGCGGCGGAGCGTCCAACTGTGGCGTACGCTGGAGCGGGGCCTACTTCGGTGTGAACCTCACGGCTCCATAGGCAGCAGCGTCGCGGTCTGGTCTCGCAATGGGAGCCAGGACCCATTCCGGTCCTGGCCCTGGCTTGCAGAGGGGGTGGTTCTCCAGGCGCCTGACATCCGGAGCCGTGCCCAGGTTCAGATAGATCCGAAACACCCTGACTGAGGATGTTGAAGCTCAAGCGCCGTTTCAAGCCGGTCCGCCGGGGCTATACTGGCCCTATGAATGTCCAGGAGATCGTGCTCCCGGAAGGCCGCAGGGTGCGGATGGGCCCTCGCTGTCGCGGGAGGCTCGGCAGCGCCTGCGGTGGATGGACTTCTATCTGGCCCATGGCGGGAACGCCCGGCTGACCTGTCGGCACTTTGGGATCAGTCCGGCGACGTTCTACCGGTGGTGGCGTCGGTATCACCCGCGGCGGCTGGAGAGCCTGGAGGACGAGCGGCGGACCCGACGGCCGCGGCGGGTGCGGCAGCCCCAGACACCGCCTGCGCTGGTGGGGCGGATCCGAGCGCTACGGGAGGCCTATCCCCGGTGGGGGAAGGCGAAGCTGGCCTGGCTGCTGCAGCGGGAGGGCTGGGTGGTCTCGGCGTCGACGGTGGGCCGGACGTTGAGCCGGCTGCGGGCAGTGGGACAGCTCCGGGAACCGGCGGTGGTGCGGGTGCAGCAGCTTCGACGCCAGCGTCGGAGCCGGCGGCGGCGCTGGGCGCAGCGGAAGCCCTGGGACTACGTCCCCCGGGCGCCGGGGGATCTGGTGCAGATCGACAGCACGCCGATCGAGGTCCGGCCGGGGCTGCGGCGGATTCACTTCACGGCCACCGATGTCGTCAGCCGCACGGGGGTGCTGGCAGCCCACGCGCAGGGCAGCAGCCGGGCGGCGGCATGGGTGCTGCGGAAGGCGTTGCCCCGGTTGGGGTTCCCGGTGCGGGCGATCCAGATCGACGGAGGCAGTGAGTTCAAGGCGCGGTTCGAGGAGGCGTGCAAGGCCCTGGGGAGTCGGCTGTTCGTGCTGCCGCCCCGGAGCCCGAAACTGAACGGCCATGTCGAGCGCGCCCACCGGACGGTGCAGGAGGAGTTCTACGACCTGGTAGAGGTGCCCGACTCCCTGGCTGAGCACAATGCCCTGCTCCAGGCCTGGGAGCAGGTCTACAACACCGTCCGGCCTCACCAGGCCCTTCAGTACCAAACACCGCAGGAGTACGTCACCCGCTGGCAAACCCAGCAGCGAAAGGAGGAAAGTGTTTCGGAGCTACTGAGCCAGTACAACCTGGTTTGCAACCAGGGGGGTCGGGGGTTCGAATCCCCTCGTCTCCACCAGCCAAGAACCGTTCAGAATCAGCATTCCAGCCGTCATCCTCGCAAAAAGGCCCATACACCAAGGGTTTTGGGCATCCTGATGGCGCAAGTGCGCATGCAGTGGGCATTCTAGCCGGCGCTCTCAGGCACAGCTTGAAGCCCTCTAGAGGCTCTACTGCAGCCAAACTGCAGCCAATCGAGCATGACAGCGGGAGAGGCGAACGAGGATGAACCTGAGGCACGTTCAACGGGTACGCCGCGCCATGGCCCTGCGGGACGCCTCTGCCGACCATGCGCGTCATCGGCTGCGCCGAAGCCACTCTCCAGGCCTACACCTGGTGGCTACGCCGCCTGACCGCCGAGGCGGACGAGGTGACCGGCGCCAGGGGACCCAACGGTCAGCAGATGCCGTAGTCTACCCCGTAGATCAGTTCTCGCGTGGCCGTCAGCGCCTGGGCCGCCCACGCCACCACGTGGTCGTCGTGCCGGCCTAGCCGGTGATCCACGCGCCACCCGCTGGCAGTCTCCGAGACCTCCAGAGCGAGCAGTTCGCGTTGCAGGTCATTGTGGGGGAAGCAGCGCAGGTGACGGTCTTTGACGAGCTGGAGCAGGAGACCAAACAAGCGCCGTCGGCTCTCCGCCGTAAACGGGTGCTCCATGACCCTGACCGCTGCCCGATGGAGACGCTGTCCGAGCAGTGCAGCCTGATAGGGGTCTATGACGACTGATGCGCCAAAGATCTGGGCCAGCCCCGCCACCTCGGCCTCCACGTCCACCAGATCCACCGATGCTCCAGGCCGACCCGTCCACGTGCGGATGTCGTCTACGACAACATGGCCGGTCTGTTGATTCCTGTGCGCAACACAGGCTGCATTGCGATCGCGCACAAGCCCTAGGTCGAGGCCGATGGCATGGGCGACGTCGGCCGTGCGCTGGGCCGCCAGCCGCAGAGTGTGGTCGAAGATCGCGTCTACCTCGGCGGCTAGCAGGAAAGCCCCGGCACCCTCGACCCACCGTGACTCGTGGAGCCGCGCGAATACGTGAGGGGGGGAGCGTCCGACGCTGCTGTGCCAGCCAGGTCTCGGAGATCCAGGATGCGCAGTGCTCACGGGTCGAGAAGTACCAGTCCGGTTCCTGCTGGGCGGCCTGCCGGACCTCCCAACAGATTGAGGTGGCGCTTGAGCTTCAACATCCTCAGTCAGTCAGGGTGTTTCGGATCTATCTGAACCTGGGCACGCCAGGCGACGCGACCGGACGCGACGGGCGCGACCGACGCGACCAGGGGCCCTATGGCCTACAGCTCTCTTTCCCGGATCGCGTCATATCGTGTGACCGGCGCGATCGCGTCCTTGTCGATAATCGCGTCGATCACCACCGGCCGGCCGGCCGCGAGCGCCCGCCCAAACGCCTGGCGGAACTCCGCCGGAGTGCGCACCCGGACCCCGTCAGCCCCGAACGCGCGCGCCACGGCGCCGTGATCCACGTCCGCAAAGTCGTCCACCTCGAACACGGGGTCGCCGTAGAGCAGCTTCTGGATGTGGTACTCGAAGGCGAGGGAGCTGTTGTTCAGCACGATGACGATTACCGGCAGCCGCAGCCGCACGGCGGTCTCGAGCTCGCCGACGTGGTAGCCGAAGCCGCCGTCGCCGGTCACCGCCACGATAGGCCGCGATGGGGCGGCCAGCTTCGCGCCGAGGCTGGCCGGGAACGCCCAGCCCAGCGACCCGTCTGACCGCACGAACCCGCGGCCGGCGGTGCGCACCTCGTAGAGCGCGCCGACCCACGCGGCGGCGTAGCCCGTGTCGGCGAGCAGCAAGCCTTCGGGCGGCATGACGTCCTGCAGCGCCTGGACCAGCGCCTCGGGCCGCATCGGCATGCCATCGCGCGAGGCCACCTCGGCGAACCTCCGCTGCCAAGCCGCCTTCTCCTCCAGAGCCTGTCCGGCCCAGCGCGCGCGGTCGTCTCGATGGCGGTCGAGCTCGCGCGCGCTGTCCAGGGCCGCGAGCAGGTCCTCCAGGAAGGTCCGCGCGTCGGCCTGGGCGCCGATGGCCGTGGAGAAGTTGTGACCGATGGCTTCGGGGTCGATGTCGGCGTGGATGACGGTGCACTCTGGTCCGACCAGCCGGTACGAGTCGGTCACCAGGCCGCCAAGCCGGCTGCCGACCGCAAGGATCACGTCGGCGTCCTGCATGCAGCGGTTGGCGTACGTGCGCGAGTAGCGGCCCACGGTGCCCATGGCGAGCGGGTGGTCCTCTGGGATCGCGCCCTTGCCGGCCAGGCTGGTCACCAGTGGCGCGCCTAGGCGCTCGATCAGGGTGAGCAGCTCGGCATAGGCACCAGAGGCGTGCACCCCGTTGCCGGCCAGGATCACCGGGCGCGCCGCCCGCGCGAGCAGCCGCGCCGCCAGGGCTACGGTCTCGGCCGGTGCCTTCGGGCGGTGCAGCGGGAACCGCAGCGACCGCGGCAGGGCGCGGCGGGAGGGGGCGGGATCTTCGCCGTCGTAGGGCGCGCCGGTGAGGTCGTTGGGGATCCCGATGTACACCGGGCCGGGATTCCCGGTGACCGAGCGCAGCAGCCCGGCCCGGATCAGGTGCGGGATCTGCGCGGGGATGGCTGCCTCGGCCTGCCACTTGGTCACGGGCGCGAAGAGCGGCAGCTGGTCGAGCTCCTGGTACTCGAAGCGGTACCGGTGGGGCCGCCGCATGGTCGAGAGCAGGGCGACCACGGGGCTCGATGACCACCACGGCTCGGCCAGGCTGCCTGCGACGTTGGCGGCACCCGGGCCGTACTGCCCGTAGACGCAGGCCGGCTCCTGCGTGAGGCGCGCGTACGCGTCGGCCATGTAGACCGCGGCGTGCTCGCTGCGGGCCAGCACCTGGTGGATGCCCGCGCGCTTGAAGCTCACCCAGAGCGCGTGGTCGCCTCCGGTGAGCAGGAAGAAGTGCCGGACGCCCAGGTGCTTCAGCTCATCGGTGATGATCTCGGCGCACGTCGCCACCACGCGACCTCCTCGACTGGCTCGTCTCCGAACGCCATTCAACCTCCTCGAACCCGCTCAATTGCCGAACGCCATCGCGGCCGCGGGCCGCGGCCGCTCGACCTGACGCCACCAGAGCGCCACGCCGGTCGCCAGCCCGGCCAGCATGAGCATGGCCGCCAGCATGGCGCTGGTCACGCCCGCCGTGGCGGCGAGCACACCCAGTCCCACCGCCCCTGTCGCCCGGCCGATCACGAGCGCGGTGCCCTCAACGCTCAGCCCCAGGTCGCGCTGCTCGTCGCGCGTCGAGTTGGCGACCAGGGTCTTCGCGGCCGGCTCGCCGACCCCGCCGCCGGTCCCCGAGACCAGCGCCGCGAGCGCCAGCCACCACCACTGCCCGGCTAGCGCGAATGCCGTGAGCCCGCCCAGGTCGAGTGCGAACCCCGCGGCGACGATTGCGCTGAGGGGCAGGCGCCGGTTGAGCGCCGGGAACAGGAACCGCATGAGCACGGTCGTCGCCTTGCGCATCGTGATCAGGGCACCGATCGCGGCGATGGGCAACCCCGCCGCGTGGAGCTGCAGCGGGATGAAGACCGTGGACGCGCCGTCGACGGTCTGGTTGATGAAGCTGCCGGCGCATGAAGCGGCCACGGGCCTGTGGCGCAGCATCGCCAGGGCCCGCCGGCCCGCGCGCGCGGCGCCCAACAGCAGAAGCTCGCCCGCGGCCGTCCGGCCGGTCCAGCGCGGCAGCATCCAGACCACGGCGAATGAAGCCACCATCAGGAACCCCACCAGGGCAAATGGCGCCCGCATCCCCCAGGCATCGGCTGCTGCGCCGCCCGCCAGCGGGCCGACCAGGAGCCCCAGGCCGCTGACGCCCATCCCGAACCCGACGACCGCGGCGTTCTGCTGCGGCATCGCCAGGTCGGTCAGGTAGGCCCACTGCACCGGCCAGAACGACGCCGTAGACGCGCCCCACAGCACCTGCGCCAGGAACAGCCAGCCGATCGACGGGGCCAGGACGAAGAGCGCGGCGGCCAGCATCCCGCCCACGAAGCAGACCAGCAGCACCGACCGGCGTCCCACGACGACCGCCATCGCGCCGGCTGGGATACGGACCAGGGCCGAGACGGCTTCCTGCGTCGCGAGCAGCGTCCCGGCGATCGCCGGCCCCGCGCCGAGCGCCACGGCGAGCAGCGGGACGACCGGGCGCAGCATGTACGACGAGAGCGCCTCGGTGAAGAGCAAGACCAGCAGGCGCCACGCCTCGCCCTCGCGACCCGGCCGGGCGCGGATCGGCAGGGCCGGCGTCCAGGCCGGCATCAGCGCCGGGGCCGCGCGATCACGCCCGCGCGGCCGCGCCTTGCAGAATTCCCAGCTCGATCATGTGCTGGCGCAGCTTCTCGGTGGCCTGCCGATCGAGCGGCAGCACCGGCGCCCGCGGCACGCCCGCGGGCAGGCCGAGCATCTTCATCGCCGCCTTCAGCGATGCCGGCCAGGTGCCGATCCCGAAGAGCACAGGGTACATCGCGGTGGCCGTGTACGCTAGCGGCCGCGCGCGCTCCAGGTCGCCGGCCCGCGCGGCCTCGTAAAGTTCGACGCCCCTGGGCCCGAGCAGCTCGAGGGGGCCCGAGCTGATGAAGCCCTTCGCGCCCATGATCAGGCCGGGCAGTATGAACGGCGCCGGCCCGACGAACACCGTCGCGTCGTCGCCGACCTGCCTGATGAGCATGATCAGGTGCGCCAGGTCGCGCACGCTCTCCTTGACGCCCACGACCCGCTCGTGGCGAGCTAGCTCGACCGTGATGTCCAGGGTCAGGTTGATCTGGGTGCGGCGCGGGTTGTTGTAGACGAGGACCGGGCACCCGGCGCCGTCGAGCACCGCGCGGTAGCGCGTCAGCGTCTCGTCGCGGGTTGCGGTCGTCACCAGGAAAGGCGGCTCCACCATGATGCCGTCGGCCCCGGCGTCGAGCACCTGGTGGGCCTCCTCGATGATCTCGGCCGGCGCCACAGCGTCGATGCCCACCACCACCGGCAACCGATCGCCGAAGACCCCGCGGGCGAGCCGCACCAAGCGCGACCGCTCGCCGGCCCGCAGCGCCCACGACTCGCCGTTGTGGCCGGCGATGACCAGTCCGTGGATCCCCCACTCGGTGAAGCGCTCGACGATGGTCGAGAAGCCCTTCTCGTCGATCCGTCCGTCCTCATCAAACGGTGTGATGATGGCCGCGAAGACCCCTTCCCACGGCAGCCCTCTCCCCATTCGACTCCCTCCCCTGTGTACGACCTGACCTCCGTCCCCGCGCATGATTCTGAACCGAGTGCGACCCTGTCGGCGTGCGCGCGGTTCCGCGCGCGACTGGCCTCCGTCGTGCCCCTACACCGTCATCCGCCCGGGCATCCGGGCTTCCACCTCCTCGATCGCCTCGTCCAGGATCTGCAGCCCTGTCTCGAGCTGCACCTCGGTGATGACAAGCGGCGGCGAGAACTTCAGCACGTTGCCCAGCCGCCCGCCGCGGTTGTTGATGAGCAGCCCCCGCCGCAGGGCGCCGGCCACGACGGCCGCGGCCTCGGCCGCCGCCGGCGCCTTCGTCTCACGATCGGTGACGAGCTCGATCGCCTGCATCATGCCCAGCCCGCGCACGTCGCCGATGAGCGGGTGCCGGCCGGCCAGCCGCTGCAGGGCGGCGTAGAACCGCTCGCCCAGCGCCGCCGCGCGCGGCACCAGGCCCAGCCGCTCGATCTCGCCGATCGAGGCCAGCGCGGCAGCGCATCCCAGGGGATGGCCCAGGAAGGTGCTCGTCTGCAACATCGGCCGCCAGTGGCGCATGACCTCGTGGGTGCCGATGACCGCCGAGATCGGCAGCCCGCTGGCCATGCCCTTGCCGCACACCATCAGGTCGGGCGTCACGTCGCTGTGCTCGCAGGCGAACCACCGGCCGGTGCGACCGAAGCCGGTGATGATCTCGTCGGTGATGAGCAGGATGCCGTGGCGGTCGCACAGCGCCCGCAGGCCCCGCAGGAACGACGGCGGCGGGACGATCCAGCCGCCGTTGCCCTGCACGGGCTCGACGATCATCGCGGCGATGCCGACCAGGCCACTCGCAGGATTGTCCATCAGGTCGGCGATGTACGCCAGGCACCGGTCGGTGCACTCCTGCGGTGTCCCGCCGAATACGCTGCGGTACGCGTAGGGGAACGGCAGGTGCGTGGCGTTGGCGAGCACGGGCGCGAACGGCGCGCGAAACTTGCGGTTCGCCGAGAGGCTGGTGCCGGCCAGGCCCTTCCCGTGGTAACCGTCCTGGAAGGCCAGGAAGCGCGTGCGACCGGTGGCGAGCACCGCGGTCTTCAGCGCGACGTCGATGGCCTCCGAGCCGGTAGTCGTCAAGTGCACGACCTCGAGCGGTCTCGGGACCAGAGCCGCGAGCCGCTCCACCAGCTCGACGCGGCGGTCGGACGCGTTGAGCACGCCCTGGGCGTGCAGCAGGCGGTCGGCCTGCTCCTTGACCGCCGCGACGATGGCCGGGTTCCCGTGCCCGGCGATGGCCACCGAGAAGCCGGCGGTCCAGTCGATGAGCACGTTGCCGTCGGCGTCCTCAACGTTGGCGCCGCGGGCACGAGCCCACACGACCGGGACCTCGGGCGGCTCGGCCCACAGCGCCGCGGGCGACTCGACGGGCCGCAGCCGGTCGAGCAGCGCGCGGCTGCGCGGCCCCGGCGGAGTCACGCGGATCTCAGGGAGTCTGGTGCCGAGCTCGTCCATGGTCGTCTCCTCCGTCATGCCCTCACAGGGTGCGCGTCTGCGGGCTGAGCACATCCCGCGCCCAGTCGCCGATGAAGTTGATCGCCAGCACCGTCACCGCAATGGCCAGGCCGGGGAAGATGGCCAGCCACGGGGCCAGGCTGACGTAGCTCTTACCGTCGGCGAGCATCTGCCCCCACGACGGCGTCGGCGGCTGCACGCCGAGCCCGAGGAACGACAGCGTGGACTCTAGCAGGATCATGTGCGCCACCGCGAACGACGCGATGACCGTCGTCGTGGTCATCACGTGGGGGAGGATGTGCCGGAACACGATGCGCACGTCTGAGGCGCCGATCGCCCGCGCTGCCTCCACGAACTCCTGCGCCCGCAGCGACAGCACCTCGCCCCGCACCATGCGCGCGTAGGTGGGCCAGCCGCCGATGCCGAGCACCACGATGGTGTTGACCGTGCTGACGCCGACCACCGCGATGATGGCGATGGCCAGCAGCAGGAACGGGATCGAGAGCTGGCTGTCCACGATCCGCATCACGACCTCGTCAGTGAGCCCGCCCCGGAATCCCCCCACCAGCCCGGCCAGCACGCCGAGCGGTGCAGAGATGGCCACGGAGAGCATCCCCACGGCCAGCGAGATCCGGGCGCCGTAGAGCAGCCGCGTGAAGAGATCGCGGCCGAGCTGATCGGTCCCGAGCACATACCCGGGCTGGCCCCCGGCCCACGCCGGAGG
Source organism: Armatimonadota bacterium (assembly GCA_031459855.1). Classification (NCBI taxonomy): domain Bacteria; kingdom Bacillati; phylum Candidatus Sysuimicrobiota; class Candidatus Sysuimicrobiia; order Candidatus Sysuimicrobiales; family Candidatus Humicultoraceae; genus Candidatus Fervidifonticultor; species Candidatus Fervidifonticultor primus. The sequence goes on along the minus strand of JAVKHP010000001.1, from coordinate 1,718,238 downwards.
CAGGAGGCGGTTGGTGGGGTCGGCGACGCGCGGGTTGTAGGTGGAGATCCAGGGCGCGCCGAGCGCGCCGACGACGGCGGCCGCGAAGATGACTAGGCCGACGATCCCCTTCAAGTGGCGCCGGAGGTGACGGGCCACCGGCCGGGGCCGTCGGATGCCGGCACCCGCGGGCGCGGTGATGACGACGACAGACCTGCTCATCAGTCGTACCGGATCCTGGGATCCACGACGCCGTAGAGCACGTCCACAGCCAGATGGCTGAGGATGAAGGTCACCGCGGCCGCCAGCACGACGGCCTGCACGACCGGATAGTCGCGCGCGTACACGGACTCGACGGCCAGCCGGCCGATCCCCGGCCAGGCGAAGATGGTCTCGGTGACGACCGAACCGCCCATGAGCGTCCCGACCTCGATCCCCAGGATCGAGAGCAGCGGCAGCAGGCTGTTGCGCAGCGCGTGGTGGCGCACAACGGTCCAATAAGTCAGCCCTTTGGCTTTCGCGGTGCGGACGTAGTCGCGGGTGAGCACGTCGAGCATGGCGCCGCGCGTGAGCCGGGCCAGGCGCGCGGTGTGGAAGACGCCGAGGGTGATCGCCGGCAGCACCAGGTGCCCGAGCGTCCCATAGCCCGAGGTGTAGAACCACCCCAGGCGCAGCGGAAAGAGCAGGATAAGCATGATGCCCAGCCAGAAGGCGGGCACGGTCTGCCCGATGAGGGCGAGCACCATGCTCCCGTGATCCCACAGCGAGTGGGGCCGTGTGGCCGCGAAGACGCCCAGCGGGATGCCGCTGGCCACAGAGACGGCCAGGGCCGCCGCGGCGAGCTGCACCGTGGCGGGGAGGCGCTCGATCACCAGGTCGAGAGCCGGCTGGCGGTAGCGAAGCGACTCGCCGAGCCGGCCCTGAACCACATCAGCCAGGAACCGCGCGTACTGCACCAGTAGCGGCTGGTCGAAGCCATACGCCTTCCGCAGGCTCTCGATGTCGGCCGCGGTCGCCTCCGACCCGGCGAGCAGGTGCACGGGGTCGCCGCTAAGGCGGGCGATGAAGAACGTGATGGTGAGCACCCCCACCAGCACCACCGCCGCCTCGGCCAGGCGGAGCGTCAGCAGACGCCGCATCGCCGTCCGCCCTACCTCAGGGGCTCACCCCTCGACCCTCACTCCTGCCAGCCCAGGTCGTAGGCCCAGATGACCTCGATGGGCCGCTCGACCCACGTCAGGCTGGCGCTCATACCGAACAGCGAGAACTGGTTGAAGAGGAAGATGAAGGGCGCCTGCTCGTAGACATGCCGGTGCAGCACCCGGCCGGTCTCGACGCGCTGCCTGGGCTCCAGCGCGGCGAACCAAGCGTCGATCAACTCGTCCGTCTTCGAGTTCCGGTAGTAGAGCCCGCGCGTCCTGGAGTGGAGCAGCGTCCGGTAGTACAGCCCGGCCTCCGGGCTTGTCCCCCAGGTGAGCAGGTACATCTGGTACTTCTTTCCGAAGTACCCGTCCCAGAAGGCGGCCGCCTCCATCTGGACTAGTCTGACACGAATCCCCACGTTGCCCAGGTCGCTGGCGACGGACTCGACGACCTCTTTGGTCTTGAGCGATCCCTCCAGGCCGGGGACGAAGTTTAAGGTGACCTCGAACCCGTCGGCATAGCCGGCTTCGGCCAGGAGCCGCTTCGCCCTCCCGGGATCGTGGGGATAGGGCCTGAGCCGGGTGTCGAAACCCGGCGCCTGGGGGAACATCCCGCCGACGTTGGGCACGGCGTTCCCTTCCAGGATGCGGCTCACCAGGACGTCCTTGTTCACAGCGTAGTTCATCGCCTGCCGCACCCGCACGTCGGCCAGGGGCTTGAGGTTCGTGCCCGTGGCGTCCATGCCGATGTAGATCTGCCGCTGGCCGCGGCGGGCGACCGCGGTCTTGGGGTTGCGGGTCAGCACGGGCACCATCTCGGGCGGCATGGCCGTAACCAGGTGTACCTCGCCAGCCTGCAGGGCCGCGACCCGCGCGATCTCGTCCGGGATGGGCCGGTAGATCACGCGCTCGAATTGCGGCTTCTTCCCCCAGTAGTCGTTGAAGCGCTCGAAGACCAGCCGCTGGCCCCGCTGCCACTCCACCAGGCGCATGGCTCCGGTGCCGATAGCCTGCTTCTGGAGGGCCTGGGGATCGGTCTGCACGGCGCGGGGGGCGACGATGAAGCCGAACATCAGCGCGCTCGGCAGCGCCGCGAACGCGCCCTCGGTCTTGATGCGCACGGTCATGGGGTCGACGACCTCGACGCTCTGGGCGACCGAGAGCTGCCCGCGGCGCGGGCACCGGTTGGCCGGGTTCAGGCAGCGGTCAAGGCTGAACTTCACGGCGTCGGCGGTCAGCGGCTCGCCGTTGTGGAACTTCACGTTGGGCCGGAGCCTGAACTCCCAGGTTTGGTTGTCCAGGATCTTCCACGAGACGGCCAGGGCCGGTTCGTACTCGCCCTTCGTGCCCACCTTGACCAGCGTCTCGTAGACGGTGCCCGTCATGACCTGGTTGGTCACAAAGTCGCTGGTGGCATGCGGGTCCATGGACACGATGTCGCTGGGCACGGCGATGGTGATCTGGGTGGGCGGAGCGGCGTTGACCCTGGCGAGCAACAGCGTGGCGGCGAGCAGCGCGATCAGCGTCACAGTCACCAGCCTGCGCGGCATTCTTCCTCACCCCCTCCTGTATCTCCCCGTCCGGTGTCTCCCCGTTCGGGGGACGGTCGCGCGGTCTCTACGGTCCGGCGCCGGGCGCCTGCGGCCAGGCATCCCAGGGATTCTGAACGATGTATTTGCCTCCGGAAATGGCCATCACCGTGCCCGTGATGTACGCCGCCCGCTCGGAGGCCAGGAACGCCACGGCGTCGGCGACGTCCTCGGGCGTGCCGATCCGTCCCAACGCGATGTGCCGGGTGAGTTCGCCGGCACCCGCGGCCAGCATGTCGGCCATCATGTCCGTGGCGATGTCGCCGGGCGCATAGGCATTCACCGTGATGCCATAAGGCGCCAGCTCGCCCGCCCACGCCCGGGTCAGCGCCTCGACCGCCGCCTTGCTGGCCGCGTACACGCCGCGGTTGAGGCGCGGGTGCCAGGCAGCGTACGAGGACGCGTTGATGATGCGGCCCCACCGCTTCCGCATCATCCAGGGGGTGACCGCCTGGCAGGTGAAGAGCAGCGCCTTCACGTTGGTGGTCATGACCTCGTCCCAGTGATCGTCAGTCAGTTCGGCGAGCGACCGCCGGCTGGTGACGCCGGCGTTGTTGACCAGGATGTCCACCGGCCCGGCCCGGCACTCCACCGCGCGCACGGCTTCGTCAACCTGCCGCCGCACGGTCACGTCAGCCTGGACGACGACGACGTCGCCCAACGGCGCCAGCGCCCGGCGGCCGGCCTCCAGGCTCTCGGCGTTCCGGGACACGATCGCCACGCGGCAGCCGGCGCGCAGCAGCGCCGCGGCGATGGCGCGTCCCAGGCCCCGGCTCCCGCCCGTGACCAGGGCCACCTTCCCGGTCAGGCCGTAGTCGACCCCGGCGTTCACGGCTGGTGATACACCCCGTACTCCTTCCAGAGCTCCTCGAGCCGGCGCAGATTGCGCGTGGTGCGCGCCCGGTCGGCCATGCTCGTGGCGGCCAGCAGGGCGTTGATGATCGACAGCGGCGCCACGAACGAGTCGGTGTAGGCGGGCACAGTGTCGCGCGCCGCGAGCACCACATCGGCGTACTTGCTGAGGGGCGAGACGACGCTGTCGGTCAGCGCGATGATCTTGCACCTGCGCTCCCGCGCCGCGGCCAGCGCCTGCACGGTGGCCTTCGTGTAACGGGGGAAGCTGATGCCAACGACGACGTCCTCCCGGCCCAGGTGCACCAGGTGCTCCCAGACGTCCTGTGCCACGAAGCCGGCGACCTTCACGTTGCCCAGGATCCAGTCGAGGTTGAAGCCTAGGAACAGCGCCAGGGCCGCGGAGCTGCGGAGCCCGACGACCAAGATGCGCCGGGCGCCCCGCAGCATCGAGACCGCTGCATGGAACGCCTTCCGGTCCAGATCGCGCAGGGTGAGCCTGAGGTTCTCGATGTCGCCCTGCATCACGGCCGTCAGGATGTCTTCTTCGGAGCCGAGGGTGTCCGCCGAGCCGATGACCCGGTCGACGGTGGTGAGTCGACTCTTGACAATCTCCTGGAGGACGCCCTGCAGCTCGGGATAGCCGCCGTATCCCAGCGCCGTGGCAAACCGCACCACAGTGGACTCGCTGACCCCGACCGTCCGGCCGAGTTTCGCCGCGGTCAGGAACGCCGCGCGATCGTAGTGCTCAAGGATGTAGTCGGCAACCTGCCGGTACCCGTTGCTCATCTGGTCGAGCCGGTCCCGGATGCGCTGGATCAGGTCATCGTAGGCCGGGCGGGCCGGCTCCCACGTCGCGGCCGCCTTCGTTGCGCTCTCTCTCATCATCGCGATCCCTTCCTCGTGGTCATGTCGTGTCGGGAAAGAGCTCCTCGCCGAGGGTACCCGGGTCGCGGTCACGCCTCATCCTCACCTCCAGGACCTCGGCGAGCGCCAGCTCCCCAGCGGTCAGGACCTCCGCGCCGTCCACCAGGTGGCCGCCGTAGGCCACGCCGTCGGGCCGGCCCGTCGAGACCACGACGTGCGCGTGCACGAACGGCCGGCCGTCGGGCCACCGCGAGATGTTGCCCATGATCGACACCAGCTCGAGCGGGCCCTCAAGCGTGGTCCAGATGCGGTTGGAGTCGGTGATCGGCCACCGCTCCGGCGCCACCCGGACGTTGCGCAGCGTGACGCGGCGCAGGCTGGCCGCGCCGCCGAGGATCAGTGCGCCCGCCAGGCCTTCGGCCTCGGCGATCGCCTCGATCGCCCGCTTCACGTCTTCCCGAGGCGCGAGCCGGACGACCACGAGCCGGCCCAGTCGCCCCGAGGCCCAGCGCGTGCCCGTCTGAAACGCTGTCGCGGCCCCTGTCTGCTGCATGTTGGCTCCTCCGCTCATCCTCAGCTCCCCGCCCTTCGCGCGCTCTACGACTGCCCCGCCAGGACGGCCCGAGTTACGGCCCCCACGGCCTCGTCGAGTGCTCCGACGAGCTCGTCCAGCTCGGCCTCAGAGATCGTGAGGGGCGGGCCCACCAGCAGATGATCGCCATTGACCCCGTCGACGCCACCGGTGCCGGGATAGACCATGACCCCGCGCCGCATCGTCTCCGCGACGACCTGCTCGACCAGGCGCAGCGCCCGCGGGAACGGCTCCTTCGTCGCCCGGTCGCGGACGAACTCGACCCCCCACATCATGCCCATCCCGCGCACGTCGCCGACGATCCTCCACCGCCGCAGCACCTGGAGGCGTTGGCAGACCCCGGGGCCGAGGGCTGCGGCGCGCGACACGAGCCGGTGCCGGTCCATGTACTCCTGCACCGCGCACCCGGCCGCGCACGCCACCGGGTGCGCGCTGTAGGTGTGGCCGTGCACGAACCGGCCGGAGCCGCGCGCGAAGACCTCGCGGATCCGGTCGTGCACCAGCACGCCGGCCAGCGGCGCGTAGCCGGCGGCCATGCCCTTGCCCATCACCAGCATGTCGGGCGTCACGCCGAAGTGCTCGATGGCGAACTGCCGGCCGGTGCGCCCGAACCCGGTCATCACCTCGTCGGCGATGAAGAGCACGTCGTGGCGGTCGCAGATGCGGCGGATCTCCTCGAAGTACGCCCGCGTGCCCGCGACCGCGCCGGCCGCCGCGCCGACCACGGGCTCGGCGATGAAGGCGGCCACGCGCTGCGGCCCCGCCTCGACGATGGCGGCTTCCAGGGCCCGGGCCGCCCGGACGTCCCAGTCGGCGCAGTCCGGGCCGTAGGGCTGGCGGTAGGCGTTGCACGGCTCGATGTGCAGGAAGGGCAGCAGCAGCGGCTCGTACGGCCGGCGCCGGGGCCAATGCCCCGACGCGGACAGGGCGCCCAGCGTGTTGCCGTGGTACCCGTGCCAGCGGCCGATGATCAGGTGCTTGGGCGTCCCGGCGCCGTCGCGCTCGAGGAAGTACGCGCGCGCGAGCTTGAGCGCGGTCTCCACGGCCTCGGAGCCGCCAGAAGCGTAGTACACCGAGCGCAACCCCTGGGGTGCGCGCTCGGCCAGCAGCGCCGCCAGATGCAGCGCCGGCTCGGTAACGAAGTTCGAGATATGCGCGAAGGCCACCCGGCGCGCCTGCGCGGCCATCGCATCGGCGATCTCGGCGACCCCATGGCCGATGTTGGTGACGAGCGCGCCGGAGCACCCGTCCAGGTACCGCCGCCCGGTGTTGTCGTACAGGTAGACGCCTTCGCCGCGCACGATGGTCGGGTATGTCGCGCGCAGGTCCCGCCAGAAGATGTGGCTCACGCCGGGCCTCCTTTGAGCGCGGGGATGTGGGGCTCGCGGGCGGAGAAGCGCGCTGGATCGAAGGGCTCCAGCGGCAGATCGGGCCGCTCGCCGCAGAGCGCCTGCGTCAGCAGCCGCGTCCCGGCGCTGAGCCCGATGCCCTTGTCGCCGAACCCCGCCAGCAGCGCGAACCCCAACGGGGAGGGCACCAGGCCGATCGCCGCCCGCTCGTCGGGGCTGTAGGGCCGGATGCCGGCGAAGATGCGGATCACCCGCAGGTCACGGATGGCCGGGATGAAGCGCACGCCGCGGCGCAGGACCGGCGCCACCGCTTCGAGGATGACGCGGCGTTGCGCCTCGCCGGCCAGCTCGCACCGCCCGATCAGCAGGTTCCCGCTCGCCACCCTGGTCGCCAGGAACCGGACTGCATACCCGGTGCGGTCGTGGTGGTGGAGGACGACCGCTGCCTCGTTCCACGTCCCGACGCCGCGCGACGGCACCGGCTCGGTCACCACGAGCTGTCCCCACACCAGAGTGATGTCGAACGGCATGCCGGCCATACACGCCACCGCGCCCGCCGACGCGCGGGCGGCGTCGATGACGAGCCCGGTGGCGATGGGGTCGTGCGGCGTCTGGACCTCGACGACGCGGCCGCGCTCGACGCGGACGCGGGTCGCCGGCGTCTGCGTCCACACCTGACCGCCCATCCGGCGCACCGCCCGCAGGTACGCGCCGACGGCGAGCAGCGGGTTTACGTCCTCCGCCAGCATCACCCTGCCGCACCGCCGGAACTCCAGATCGGCGCTGAAGTCGGCTTCCGGCGACGCGTACATGGCCGCGGTCGCCATCGCCAGGCCGAACTCGGGCGAGAGCGGGTCGCGGTTGTGCGGCGCCAAGTTGGCGTTGGTGGCGGTGCTCGTGCCGCCCCCGACCTCACCGACCTCGACCACGTGCACGCGCCATCCCCTGCGCGCCATGAAGTACGCCGCGCCAGCGCCCCGGATGCCGGAGCCGACGATGACCCCGTAGGCCGTGGGCCGGCTCATTCCGTCCCCCGCAGCAGGGCCGCCAGCGGGATGGGACGCACCGGCGGCCGGTAGGTGATGGGCTGGACGCGGATGATGTCCTCACCCAGGATCTGCGCGACGGCCCGCGAGAGCAGCGGCCGGCAGGCCCGGCCCTGGCACTCGCCCATGCCCACCCGCGTGAGCCGCTTCACCTCGCCGGCCGTGCGTGCGCCCCACTCGATGGCCGCCTGCACCTTCGCCACCGGGACCTTCTCGCACCGGCAGAAGATCTGATCGGGATCGCGCAGCGCCGCCGCCACCGCGTCGGCTTCGAGTTCCGCCAGCACGGTCATCTCGCGCGCGACCTGCGCGGCTTCTTGCGATCTGGCCCGAACCAGCGCCTGCTCCAGCGCCTCGACCCGCGCCCCGCTGCCGCGGCCCAGGCGCAGTGCCGCCGCGGCGCCGGCCAGGCGACCCTCGGCCACCGCGGTGAGCGGCCCGCAGACAGCGCCGCACGCGCCGGCGGCGAACAGGCCGGCGACCGAGGTCTCCAGGCGCGCCGACCGCACCGGGATGTACCCGCCCAGGTCCGGCCGCCACTCCGTGGCGCATCCGGCCACCCCGAGGAGCTCGATGAGCGGCATCCGGCCTGTGGCCAGCACCAGGACATCGGCATCGATCCGGCGCCGCTCACCGTTGCGCTGCAGGATGACCGCTCTGAGGTACTCCTGCCCTTCTGCGGCCGCGACGCGCGCACCCTCGACGGCTGGGATGCCCGCGCCGGCCAGCGCCGCCCGCTCGTCGTCGGCCAGCGACGCTGCCTCCGCGAGGGCGGCGACCGTCAGGCCGCCGGCGCGCAGTGCTAGGGCCACGGGCACGCCGGCGCCGCCTGCGCCGGCCACCACGGCGATGCGGTCGCGCAGCGCGTCATGGAACGAGACGAGCCGCAGCGCCTCCTGGGCGTTGAGCACGTTCGGCGTCTCCCACCCCGGGAACGGCAGCGGCCTGTCCGCGGCGCCGGCGGCAACGACGATCGCCTGCGCGCGGACCTCCAGGTTCTCCCCGGGCGTGAGCACGCCGGCGCTGAGGTCCTCGAAGGCGGCCCACACCAGCGTCTCGGTCAGGATCGTGGCGCCGGCCGCGCGGGCGGCGTCGGCCAGCGCGCGCCGCAGGTCTGCGGCCGGCGCCGGCCCGGCGTCGGTCGCCACCGGCATCTGGCCCAGGCACGCCAGCACGCCGCCGGCGGTGCGGTGCTCGTCGGCCACCAGAACCTCGACGCCCGCCTCTGCAGCCTCGGTTGCGGCCGCCAGCCCGGCGGGTCCTCCGCCTGCCACCAGGAGTCCGGTCTCGATTGCCATCGCTTCGTCTAGTACCCTCTCGACAGCGTCACGGCGTGGCGTAGCTGCCGCCCCGCGCGCGCAGCCGGCGCAGGTTCTCGAAGAACGCCTCCAGCGTCTCGTGGGGCTGTGTGTGCCCGGCCAGGTGCGGGGTGACGATCGCGTTGGGCAGGCCCCAGAGCGGGTGCCTGGCGGGCAGCGGCTCCTGCTCGAACACGTCGAGCACGGCCCACGCGGGCCGGCCCTGCTGCAGCGCCGCGACCAGCGCGTCTTGCTGCACGACGGCGCCCCGGCCCATGTTGATGAAGACCGCGTCGTCGCGCATGGTCGCGAACTCGACGGGGCCGAACATCCCCCGGGTCTGGGCGGTCAGCGGCACGGTGACGACGATGAGGTGTGCGGCCGCCAGCGCGTCGTTGAGGCGCTCGCGCGGGTAGACCGCCTTGATCCCGCCCGCCTGCCCTGGCCGGGCGCGCCGGCCCACGCCGATCACGCGCATCCCGAAGGCCCGGCCGACCTTCCCCACCGCGCGGCCGATCGTTCCCACCCCGACGAGCAGCAGCGTTCTGCCCAGCAGCCACCATTGATCGAACGACTCCCAACGCCGCGCCTGCTGCTGGCGCAACACACGGACGACATCCTGGCTGATCGCCAGCGCGTAAGCGAAGGCGTACTCCGCCATCCGCGGGCCGAAGGTGCCGACCAGACGCGTCAGCCTGACGCCGCAGCGCAGGTGCGGCGACCCGACGAAGTGATCGACGCCGGCGGCCGTGACCTGAATCCAGCGCAGCCGCCGCGCCTGTGCGAGCGCCTCCATCGGGAACCGCGACGTGGTCAGCAGCGCGTCGGCCTCCCCGATGAGGCCCGCGACCTGCTCGGGCTGCACCGCCAGGCGCACCTCCAGGCCGGGCTCCCGGCGCCGCAGCTCCTCGGCCAGGAGCGGGCCGAACCTGGGCTGGTAGATGAGCGCGGTCTGGATCACGCGCCCCTCCCGGTCTCGACGAAGCGGTGCAGGCCGAACGGCTCGACCGCGCGCGGGGTGCGCCTCGTGCGGATCATCTCCGCGAGCATGCGGGCCATGAACGGCCCCATCGTCCATCCGCCAGGGCAGCACGCCATCAGATAGGCCCCGGGCAGCCCGGGTACCGGCCCGACGAGCGGCAGGTTGTCCGGCGACCGGCCGTCGATCCCGGCCCACGCCCGCAGGATGTTCAGGTCCGCCAGCGCCGGCACCGCGCGGACCGCCAGCTGCCAGTTCCCCATCAGGTGCGGGAAGGTCGGCCAGACGCGGTAGGATCGGTAGTCGCCCTCGCCCTGCCAGCCGCCGCCGATCACCACCGTGCCGACCTGGAGCTGCTTCATTGTGAGCCTGTGGGAGGCGTGCGTGATCATGTGATGCATCACCGGGGCTACCCGCGGCGTGACCGACAGGATGTTGATCTTCGGCCGCAGCGGGACCGGAGCGCCCAGCGTGGTGGCCAAGTCGCGCGCCCACAGGCCGGCGGCGACCACCACCCGGCCGGCGCGCACCGGCCCGCGCGAGGTCTGCACGCGGAAACCCGTGCGGTCGCGGGTGATCGCCGAAACCTCGGTGTGGGTCCAGATCGTGCCGCCGCGCCGGCGCACCGTCGTGGCGAGCACGCGCATCGCTTGGAGGACGTCGCAGAACCCGTCCTCCGGGCACCAGTTGGCCGCCACGATGCCGGGCCCCAGGTACGGGGCCACCGCCCTGGCCTCGTCCCCGGACATGAAGGTGACCGGAGCGCCCAGGGCCCGCTGCACCCGGTACGACTGTCTGAGCTCCTTCACTTCCTCCGGCGTCTCTGCCAGCCGGAGGCCGCCCGTGCGCACGTATCCGAGGTCGAGGCCGTCGTGCTCGAGTTCCTGCTGCAGCGCCTGCCAGATCGCCACGGCCTCCCGCGCAATCGCAACGAAAGGCGGGAGTTTGTTCTGCACCGCGCACGATCCGGCGTTGTTGCCCGACGCGCCGGCGCCGATCTCCCGGCGCTCGACCACCAGGACCCCCCGGCCCTCGCGGAGCATCTCCAGGGCCGTACAGACGCCGACAACGCCGGCCCCGACGATCAGGACCTCGACCTCGTCCACCGCAGCCTCCTACGAGGGCACCGCAGCCAGCAGCCCGAGCGCCGTCAGGACGCGCTCCAGGCGCTGCTGCTCCTCTGCGGTCAGCGGGAGCAGGGGCTCGCGGGGATAGCCGCCCGGCCGGCCGACCAGGTTCATCGCGGCCTTCAGTGACGCTGGGAAGGTGCCCACGCCATGGATCGCCTCGTCGAGGGCGATGCACCGGTATTGCAGGGCCCGCGCGGCCGCGACGTCGCCGCGGCGCGAGAGGCGGAAGAGCTCGATCGCCTCCCGGCCCATCACCTGGGGCTCGACGCTGCTGACGTACCCGTCGCAGCCCATGGCGATCGCCGGGAAGCCGCGCGTGACCGAGTGGCCGGCGAAGATGCGGATCCGGTCGCCCACCAGCGCGACGGCCTGGGTCACGTCGTCGAACGACGGCGCGCTCTGCTTGATGGCCACGACCTTGTCCACATCGGCCAGCCGTTGCAGCAGCTCGGGCCCGATCCCCACCGCCTGCCGCTTGGGGATGTTGTACACCAAGATGGGAAGGCCGATCTGGTCGCTGATCGTCTGGTAGTGCGCGGCGATCTCCCGCGGCGAGGGCAGCGCGTAGAACGGGGGCGTAATCATGACGCCCTGGGCGCCGGCCGTCTCCGCCGCGCGCGACAGCTCAATGACCTCCGAGGTGCGGATCGCCGAGGTCCCGCAGATCACGGGCACCCGGCCCGCGGCCGTCGCGACGGCCAGCCGGTAGAGCTCGATGCGCTCCCGCCGGTCAAGCGCCCAGAACTCGCCCGTGCAGCCTGTGACGACCAAGCCGTCGATGCCCTCGTCGATGAGCAGGGTCAAGTTGCGCACGAACTTCTCTGCATCGACGCTGCCGTCCGCCGCAAAGGGCGTGACCACGGCGTTGAAGTTCCCCTCCCAGGTGACGCTGTGCCGGTCCATGCGATCTCCTCCTCCCGAGGTGTCGTATTCCGATTCCTAGACGGCGACATCCTGCGCGTTCAACTGCGCCGCCCGCTGCCGCTGAGCCGCGAGAAACCCAGCCGTGCGGTCTGCGAAGTGGCACCGCGCCGCCTGTCCCAGCTGCACCGCCGTCACCGGCGGGTCGATCTGGGCGCAGACCGCCTCGGCCATCGGGCACCGGAAGCGGAACATGCACGCCTGCGGCGGCTCCAGCATGTTGGGCACGGTGCCCGGGATGACGTGGATCGGACGGTCCTGATCGACCCGCAGCGTGGAAGCGATGAGCCCCTGCGTGTACGGGTGGCGCGGGTCGGAGAACAGGGCCTCGACCGGGCCCTCCTCCACGACGCGGCCCGCATACATGACGGCCACCCGGTCGCACGTCTCAGCGACGACGCCCAGGTCGTGGGTGATCAACACCGTCGCCGTGTGCTCGTCCCGCACCAGATCCGTGATCAGCCGCAGGATCTGGGCCTGTAGCGTGACGTCGATCCCGGTCGTCGGCTCGTCGGCGATCAGGAGGGCCGGCCCGCAGGACAGCGCCATGGCGATAAGCACCCGCTGGCACATGCCGGTGGACAGCTCGTGGGGGAACGCGCGCAGGACCCGGGCGGGATCGGCGATGCGCACTTTCTCCAGCATCTCGAGGGCGGCCCGGCGGGCGGCGGCCGGCGCGGCCTGCTGGTGCACCCGGATGTAGGTCACGAGTTGATCCCCGATGCTGAAGAGCGGGTTCAGCGCCGCGCGCGGTGACTGCGGGATCATGGCGATGTCGCGACCGCGGATGCGCTCCAGCTCCTGCTCGGGGAGGGCGAGCAGGTCCTGCTCGCGGAACCACACCTCGCCGGCGACGATCCGGCCCGGCGGCCGGACCAGGTTGAGGCTGGCGTACGCGGTCACTGACTTCCCGGACCCGGTCTCGCCGACCAGCCCGAGGATCTCGCCCGGCCGGACCGAAAGGTCCACGCCGTTCAGCGCGTGCACCGTCCCCCTGAACGTCTCGAAGTGCACCCGTAGGCCGCGGATGGTCAGCAGGGGCATCATCTGCGGGCTCACCGCCGCTTCGGATCGAACATGTCCTGCAGACCGTCGCCGAGCAGGTTGAAGCCCAGAACGGCCAGGAAGAGGGCCAGCCCCGGGAAGAACGACATCCACCACTCGCCGAAGACGAGGTGCCGGGAGCCCTGCGAGACCATCAGCCCCCACTCGGGCGTCGGTAGCCGCACGCCCAGGCCGATGAACGAGAGACTGGCGGCCAGCAGCAGCGCCCACCCGGCGTTAAGGGACCCCTGCACGTACACCGGCCCCAGGCAGTTGGGCACCAGGTGCCGGAAGATGATGCGCCAGCGCGGGTTGCCGAGCACGCGCGCGGCGTCGGCGTACTGGCTCTCCTTGACAGAGAGCATCTGGGCCCGGACCAGCCGCGCATAGATGGGATAGTTCACGAAGGCGATGACCAGGATGATGTTCGTCAGCGACTGTCCCGTGGCGGTGACGATGGCCAGCGCCAGGATGTAGCTGGGGAACGCCTGCTGGCTGTCCAGCGCGCGCATGACGATGTCGTCCACCACGCCGCCGAAGTAGCCGGCCACGGCACCGAGGGGTAGTCCTACCAGGATGGCCAGGGTCACCGAGGCGATGGCCACGTACATGTCGACCCGCGCCGCAGCGATGACGCGGCTGAACACGTCCATCCCCAGCCCATCCGTCCCAAAGAGGTGCGTCCGGCCCGGGGGCTGCGCCTGGTTGACGGGATCTGGCGCCAGCGGATCGTGAGTAACGATGGCCGGCGCCAGGACCGCCAGGGCCAGGAAGAACAACACGATCCCCAGCCCCACCATCGAGAGGGGGTTGCGGCGGAACAGGTAGGCCATGTGGCTCCAGCGGCTCTTGAGGCGCGTCCACCGGCGGGCGGCGCTGGCGATGGCGGTGGTCTCGACGGTGACCATGGGCGCGCCTCAGTACCTGATCCGCGGGTCGATGGCGAAGTAGACCAGGTCGGTGAGCAGGTAGACGATGACCTTCACCCCCGCGGCCAGCAGCGCGAAGGCCTGGACCGGCGCGTAGTCGCTCTGCATGGCGGCATTGACGGCCCACAGCCCCAGCCCGGGCCAGGCGAAGATCGTCTCGATAATCACCGCCCCGCCCAGCAGGAACCCGACGATGATCCCCAGCAGCGTGATGGGCGGCAGCAGCGCGTTCTTCAGCGCCAGCCGGAAGTAGATGGTGCGCTTCGGGATCCCCGCGGCAAGCGCGAAGCGCACGTACTCCGACCCCAGGGCCTCGATCATGCTCGAGCGGGTCAGGCGGGTCAGCGGCGCCATGTTGATTAGGGCCAGGCTGATCACCGGCAGGGCCAGGTAGCGCAGCACGACGAGAAAGCCTTGCCAGTCGCCGGCCAGCAGCGTGTCTACCGAGTACATGCCGGTGATGGTGGGCGGCGAGAAGCCCACCGGGCCCCGGCCCAGCGGCGGCGGCGCCCATCCGAGCTTGAAGAAGAGCAAGTAGACCAGCAGCAGGGCGAGCCAGAAGGAGGGTAGCGACACGCCCACCAGGGAGACGATCCGGGCGACGTGGTCGACCAGCCCGTCGCGCCGCACCGCGGCGAACACGCCCAGCGGGATGGACACGAAGACGCAGAGGGCCAGCCCCAGCAGTGTCAGCTCGAGGGTCGCGGGAAACCGGTGCCGGATGTCCGCCGTCACCGGGTTCCCGGTGTGGATCGATGTGCCCAGGTCCCCGCGGACCACGCCCTTGAGGTACCCGATGAACTGAGCGTAGACCGGCTTGTCCAGCCCGAGCTCCCTGCGCACCGCGTCGACCGTGATCTTGTCGGCGTCGGCCGGGACGAGCAGGTAGATCGGATCGGCTGGCAGGATGCGGGCGACGATGAATGTCACCACCAGGACCCCGAGCATCACCGGCGCGAGGAAGAGCAGGCGTTTGACCGTGTACTTGAGGAGGCGCATAGGCGATCCCTAGGGCACCCGCACGTGACACGCCACGTAGTGCCCGGCCCCGGCGGGCCGCAGCCACTGCGGCGTCGTCGCGCACTCCTCGCGCCGGATGGAACACCGCGAGTAGAAGAAGCACCCGGCCGGCAGGCTGAGGGGGCTCGGCACCTCGCCGGGCAGGATCAGGCGCTCGCGGCGGGCGCGCGGGTCGGGGATGGGCACCGCCTGCAGCAGCGCCTCCGTGTAGGGGTGGCGAGGCCGGCGGAAGATCTCTTCGGTGGAGCCCACCTCGACGACCATCCCCAGGTACATGACCGCCACCCGGTGGCAGATGTGCTTCACCACGCTAAGGTCGTGCGAGATGAAGACGTAGGTCATGTGCAGCCGCTCGCGCAGCTCCTCCAGCAGACGGAGCACCATCCCCCGCACGGACACGTCGAGGGCCGAGGTGGGCTCGTCCAACACCAGCAGGTCCGCGCCGGTGGCCACGGCCCGCGCGATGCCCACGCGCTGCTGCTGTCCGATGCTCAACTGGTGGGGGTAGCGGTCGAGGTGCTCGTCCTTCAGCCCCACCAGGGTCAGGACCGCCACGATCCGCTCCATCCGCTCCCGCGGCGTCAGCCTGAAGTGCAGGTCGAGGGGCTCGCCGACCATCTCCTCCACGGTCATGCGGGGGTTGAGCGAGTCGGTCGGGTCCTGGAAGACCATCTGGATGCGCCGGCGCAGCGGCCAGAACTGCCGGTCGGTCAGGCGCGTGATGTCCTGGCCGTCGAAGACGATCCGCCCGCCGTCCGGCCGGAGCAGCCGGACCAAGCAGCGGGCGGTGGTGGACTTCCCGCAGCCGCTCTCGCCCACTAGGCCGAGCGTCTCGCCCCGCCGGACGTCGAACGTCACGCCGCTGAGGGCGTGGAGGCGCCACCGCCGCCATCCAGCGCCCTTCACCACGAAGGTCTTGCGGAGGTCCTCCACCCGCAGGATCGGCGCCTCGGGGACGGCCAGGTCCGGCACCTCCAAGTGTACCGCGATCACGCCCATCGCCGCATTACCGGACCGGCGCGGGGGCCGGGCGAACCGCCCGGCCCCCGCGCCCTCACTTCTTCTGGACGAGCCAGAGGTGGTGCAGCTCGGTGTTCTGATGCACGTAGCGATCGATGTTCGCGCGCACCGCCAGGTTGAAGTTCGGCTGGGCCACGGTCACCCAGCCCACGTCGTCGATTACAAAGTTCTGCACCTGCTCCAGAAGCCGCAGCCGCTGCTTCTCGTCAGCGGTCTCCAGCGCCTTCGCCAGCATGTCGTCCACCTGGGCGTTCTGGTAGTTGCTGACGTTGGTGTGGGCCTTGCTCTCGAAGCTTAGGCTGAGGATGTAGAGCGGGTCGGGCACCCACCACAGGGCCTCGTAGAAGAAGAACGCGATCCGCTTCGCCCGGGTCTCGGTGTTGAACTGCGCCGATGGCATCTTCTGGATGTTCACCCTCAGGCCGAGCTGCTCCAGGTTGGCCTTGTACAGCACGGCCAGGTCCTCGTGGGTCTGGAACTTGGCGTCCAATGTCAGCGCGATCTCGGTGCCGCCCGGCACGCCGGCCTCCGTGAGCAGCCCCTTCGCCTTATTGAGGTCGGTGGAGTACGCCGCGACTTTGCGCGCCAGCGCGACGCCGGTGGGCACCGGCCCGTTCAGCCGGCGGGCGTCGCCGCGGAAGACCTGCTCGATCGCCGTTTGGTACGGGAAGGCGAGCGCCATCGCCTTGCGCACCTTCACGTTATCGAAGGGCTTGATAACCGGGTTGATCCCGACGTACAGCATGTTCTGGCTGGGGTATGACAGGATCTTAACCCCCTGCACGCTGCGCAGTCGGTCGATCTCGCGGGGGGGCATGTCCAGCGCGATGTCCACCTCGCCCCGCTGCAGCAGCAGGGCCCGGGTCTCGACCGAGGGCACCACGCGGAGGACGATCTGGTCGACGGTCGTCTTCTCCCAGGTCTGGTTCCCCCACCAGTCGGGCCAGCGGTCGAAGACCATCTCCACGCCGGGCGTCCACTTGCTGAGCCGGTAGGGGCCGCCGCCCACGCAGTTCTTCTTCAAGTACTCCTCGCCCCAGGGATCGCTGGCGCCGGCCAGCTCCTTGACCCGCTTCGAGTCGTAGAGGTTGCGCTGGGTCATGACCGACTTGAACAACAGCGGGGCGACGCCGGCCGCGTTGATCTGCAGGGTGTAGTCGTCGGGCACCGCCAGGTCCTTGTTGGCCTCGAACCGCCCGAGCGTGCGCTCCAGCGTGTCACGCTTGAACGCCTGGCGCCGCTGCATCGAGAAGACGATGTCGTGCGCCGTGACCGGGTTGCCGCTCTGGTGCTTCAACCCGCGCTTGATCTGGAAGGCGTACTGGTACCGCCCGTTGGGCAGGGCGCGCTCCTCCCACTTCTCGACGATGCGGGGCACCAGGACGTTCGTGTCGACGGTCCACAGCCCGCTCTTCAACTGCACGGGCTTGAACGCAAGATACTGCCAGTCGGTGCAGAGGATGATCGCGTTCTTCGAGGGCCCCAGAGCCTTCTCGTTGTCCAGACTGTCGATGTCGCCCGCCTGGGCAACGACGAGCACCTTCCGGCCCTGGGCCGCGGTGCCTGGCGCCAAGAGCGCCGGCACGCTCAGGACGAGTACCAGGCCTATGGCCACCAGACGGATTGCCACCATGCGTCTCCCCCCTCGCAGAGTCCGGTGCTTCGCTCTCCGATTGACCCACACCCCTTCCATCACGCCTGCTTCCTGAACACGTACGCGATGCTGTCGCCCTCGGTGATCACCCAGGACTGAGGCAGGCTGCCGCCGAGGAACGCCCAGCAGTAGCCGTCGACCGGCATGGGGATCTCTTCCAGGACCTCGCCGTAGCAGTCGAGGATCGTCGCCACGCGGTCGCCGGCCCGGATGAACTCCCCCGGCTTCCGGTGCACCTTGAGGAACCCGCCGGCGTTGCTGCGCAGCATCCCGTGGAAGACGTAGTCGCCCTCCAGGATCGGCTCGGCCCCGGTCTGCGGCTCGGGCTCGCCGGGCAGGATACCCACCGCCTTCGCGCAGTTCAGGATGCCGCGCGTCCCGACGCTGGTGATGCTGTCCCAGAGGAAGTGGTTGCCGGCGAGCTCGGGCGTGATGCCCGGCTTCCCCCGCTGGGTGGCGAAGTCCCGGATGCTGCTGGCCGTCGTCTTCACCATCTCGATGACCGTGACGCCGAACGCCCGGGCGAACCGCTTCGCTTCGGCCTTGCTCTTCTCGTCCGGCGCCAGCGAGACGCAGGTGAGGACGAACGGCATGGAGGGCAGCGGGTTGGCGTGCATGTCGATGACGTAGTCGGCCGCCTCGATGGCCTGCTCGATACCCGCGGCCATGCGCTGGGTCACCGTGCCGCGCGCGTTGGCGGGGAAGTAGATGGGGCTGGAGAGGTTGATCGAGTCGTGGGGTGTGATGTACGTCCCGAGCTGGACTGCAAGCGGATTGGCCACGGTGACCCCGATCACGCGCCCGGACATCTGGGACGGATTCATCTGCTTGAGCGCGTCCAGGAGCGCGCCGATGCCGCAGACCTCCCGGCCGTGCACGCCGGCCGTCACCAGCAGGGTCGGCCCATCCTCCCTGCCGTTCACGACCACCGCCGGGACCCTGACCTCCTGCGAGTCGCCCAGGCGGAAACGGGCCACTGCCCCGCGCCCGACCTCGCCGGGTCCGACCGTGATGTCGCCGATACTGAACCTGCCTGCCATAGCCGCCGGCCTCCTCGTCAGTCTGCCGTGCTACGCGTACCTGAACCGCGCCACCGTCTCCTCGTTCACCTCCACCCCCAGCCCCGGCCCCTCAGGAACCTCGACGAACCCGCCCCGCGCGCGGATTGGCTCGCGCACCAGCTCGCGCCGCAGCGGCGTCTCCAGCACACAGTACTCCAGGTAGGGGCACTCGGGCAGCACGGAGACGAAGTGCAGCGTGGCCGCCACCAGGATGTCCGTGCTCCAGCAGTGGGGCAGGACGGTGACGCCGCGCGCGGCCGCAAGCCCAGCGATGCGCCGGCACTCGGTGAACCCGCCGGCGCGGGCTAGGTCGGGCTGGACGATGTCCACCCGCCCGCGCTCGATCAGGTCCTGAAAGCCGAAGCGCGTGGTCTCCTTCTCGCCGGCGGCGATCGGCAGGGCCACGGCGTCGGCGAGGCGCGCGTAGCCGTCCAGGTCGTCCGGCGAGAGCGGCTCCTCTAGGAGGAAGGCGTCCAGGGCCTCCAGACCGCGTGCCAGCCTGATCGCGCTCTCCACGTCCATGCCGTAGCCGACGTCGATGAGCAGGTCCACGTCCGCCCCCACCCGCTCGCGTACCGCGGCCACCATCGCCAGGTCCCTGGCCACGTCCTGCCCCAGGCTGCCCCACCCGAGCTTCACGGCCCGGAAGCCCTCAGCGTGCCAGCGTAGCGTCTCCTCCGCGGCCTCGGCGGCGTCCTCCGGCATCAGGGTGCTCGCGTACGCCGGGACCCGGCTGCGCCGGCGCTCGCCCAGCAGTTGCCACACCGGCTTGCCCTCGGCCTTGCCGACGAGATCCCACAGGGCCAGATCCAGCGCGCTGATCGCGTGGATCACGGCGCCGCGCCGGCCGTAGACCGTACTGTACCGGTAGAGCTTGTCCCAGATGCGCTCCCGGTCGAACGGGTCTTCGCCAATGAGCAGGTCACGCAACCCCTGGGCGTAGATGTGGGAGGGCGGCGCCTCGATAATCGCCTTCAGCACCCAGGGCGCCGTGTGGGCCTCGCCGACGCCGACGATCCCCGCGTCGGTGTGGACGCGCACCAATAGCGTGTCCTGTGTCCCGTCGGCGATGAGCCTGACCTCGGGCAGCCGGAGGACGATGCACTCCACGCCGGTGACGCGCATGGCCAGCCCGGTCCCTGCCGCCCGGGGCAGCATCGCGGCAGGGATCACGCCAGCCCCTCCGCGACGATCCGTCCGTGGTCCAGGATCTGCTCCCCGTCCAGCCACAGCGAGTGGTTGAGGACGACGCCACCAGAGTGCTGCGGGATCGGCCAGTCGGTCGTGGGCCGGTTGCGGCCGCCCAGCCCGCTGTTGCGGACCGGGGTGTCAAAGATGTTGTGGCCCAGGTGGATCATGACGCTCCCGTAATACGACTCCCAGTCGGCCACGGTGAAGTGCGGCCCGCTCCAGTGCGCCTTCTCGTGCGTTCCCCAGCCGATGTGGGCGATGCGGTAGTGCTCGGGGCGGTTGAGCCTGCGCAGGAAGTCCTCGTACATGCCTGCGATCCGGCCGCCCTCGATCCGGACGATCCGGCCGCCCTCGAAGATGAACCGGACCCGCTCGAAGAGCAGGTTCGCGTAGGAGCCGAGGAAGAGCCCCAGCGAATCACCGACGTCGAACACCAGGACGCCCTCGGTCTGGTCCTCCTCGGGCGCGCAGGCCACCAGCCCGAACCCGTAGTTGTCCCACCGGCCCGGCTCGTCTACCAGGCCGATCTGGGCGTGGCCCTTCCGACCCTGCTTCCGCACCGTCAGGTCGGTGCCGGCGTCAGAGGTGATGCGCAGCGTGTGCGCCACAGCCATCCGCTCGGCCCCGGCCCGCGTCCGGGCGATCATCGCCTCGGACGGGAAGAGCCGCCGCATCATCATCTCCTCGCCGTTGACGTCGAGCCAGCGCACCCCGGCGAAGAGCACCTCGTGGACCGCCTGGGTGTACATGCTGATGTCCGCCACGGCCCGCAGGGTGTTGACCCGCACGACCATATCGGCCGACTTCAGGATCTGGTGCGCGTAGGCGCCGAGCTGCACCGGGTTGATCCAGTCGGCGCCGTCCGTGAGCGGCGGCAGGACCAGGCGCACGGCGTCGGCGCGCAGCCGGCCCAGCGCCGTCCGGAACCCCTCGAGCACCCGGTCGTCGTAAACGTGCGTGGTCACCAGGCAGACCTTCTCGCCGGGCCTCACCTTCGAGAGCGTCAGGATCGCCTCACAGAGATCAGAGATGTCGTTGGTCCGCGTCATCGTGCCTCCTCGACCGTCAGTGTGCGCTCCTTATCGTGAGCCCCTCACCATGGGCCCCTCACCGCGTGCCGCCCAGCCGGGCGAACAGGCGGCCCGCAAAGCGGATGCCGAGCAGGTAGTCGCTGATAAAGATGTTCTCGTTGGGCCCGTGGATGTTCGCCCCAGCGTGGTTCATCCCGCCGATGGAGATGCCGGGGATCTGCAGCGGGCCGCAGACCTGGAACATCGGGCCGGAGCCGGGCGACGTGGGGTAGAGCGCCACCGGCTCGCCGTACGTCTCCTCCGCCGCCGCGAGCGCCTCTGCGACCAGCGGGTGATCCGGACGGCAACGGAAGGGTGTCAGCCGGTCGACGGGCTCGAGCTCCACGTCGGCGAAGCCAGCGCGGTCCAGGTGCACCCGCAGCAGCCGGGCCACCAGGTCGGGCGTCAGGTCGGGGACTAGGCGGATCTCGATCTTGGCCTGCGCCTCGGCCGGGAGGACCGTCTTCCCGCCGGGGCCCGTGTAGCCGCCCCACAGGCCGTTGATCGTGCACGCGGGCTCGAACAGGTGACGCCGCAGGGCGTCGCGGCCCCGCAGGCCGCGCACGAACCCGCGGATGCCGAACTGCTGGTGGATCCGGTCGTCATCGAAGGGGATCCGGTCCAGCAACGCCAGCTCGGCGGCGCCCGGCGACCGCACCTGGTCCGATAGCCCCTCGATGGTGATGCGGTCCTCCGGATCCTTGAGCGTGCCCAGCGCCCAGACCATGCGCCAGAGGGCGTTGGGCACGAGCGTGCCCCACATCGAGTGCTGGTCCTGCCGGGCGGTGCGCAGGCGGACGTTGAACGACGCTAGGCCCTTCTGGCCCAGGCTGCCCATCGGACGGCCGGTGGCATCGCGGCCGTTGCCTTCCCACAGCGCTAGGTCGGCGCGCAGGTCTGCGAGGTGGGCCTCCACGAAGGCCGCCAGGTGAGGGCTGCCGATCTCCTCTTCGCCCTCGATCAGGAACCGCACCCGGACCGGCAGGTCGCCGGCCGCGTGCCGGTAGGCCTCCACCGCCTGGATGCGCGCCATGACCGGACCCTTGTTGTCCGAGACACCGCGGGCGTAGACGCGGCCGTCACGCGCCTCGGCCCCAAACGGGTCGGAGTGCCACTCGGCCAGCGGGTCGGCCGGCTGCACGTCGTAGTGCCCATAGATCAGCAGGGTGCGCGGGCCGCGGCCGACCTCGCCCAGTACCACGGGCGAGCCGCCCGGGACGGGCACCACACGCGCCGCCGCGCCGGCCTGCGCCAGGCGTGCGGCGACCGCGTCGGCAGTCTCAGCGACGGCCCGGCCCTCGGCGGCGACGCTGGGGAGCCGGCAGAACGCCTGCAGCTCGGCGACGAAGCGCGCCTGGTTGTCGGCCACGTACGCGTCGAACCCGTCCATCTACCCCTTGGTCATCCGGCCGCCCGGCCGACCCCGCCAGTCAAGGAGGACGCAGGAATTCCGTCAATTATATGGTTTGCAACATATTCGCCGTCAAAAGCGAGATTCCTGCCTGGGCCGGATCAAAGAATCCGGGGCGGCCTGCCCCGCAAAGCGGAGGTGACTGAGGTGGCGACGCGCGGCTTTCCACCGGTAGTGAAGAAGTTCCCGCTGACCTCGTCGGGGGCGACCGACCTGGTCCCCCTGTTCCGGAAGAAGCTGGGGCTGTGTGCGGTGCGCCAGGGGAGACGATCCTGCTGTTCACCGACTCGCAGTTCAACCCCACTACGTTCCCACAGCGAGGCCCTGGCCTACTTCGGTGTGAACCTCACGGCTCCATAGGCAGCAGCGTCGCGGTCTGGTCTCGCAATGGGGGCCAGGACCCATTCCGGTCCTGGCCCCCTGGCTTGCAGAGGGGTGGTTCTCCAGGCGCCTGACATTCGGAGCCGTTGCTCGAACCGCCGGCGTCCCGTAAGATGAGTGACGGCACGACGGGGGACGTAGCTCAGCGGGAGAGCACCTGGTTTGCAACCAGGGGGTCGGGGGTTCGAATCCCCTCGTCTCCACCACGTAGCGCCCGCCGTCCAGGCAGATCTCGTCGCCTCCAGCAGGCCAGCGCTGCCGGCGCCGCTACTTCCGCCCTGCCTGGAGGGTCCGCCGTACCTCGGCCGCCCGCGCCGGCGACTGCCGGGCGAGTTTCTCCAGCAGCTTCTGCCGCTCGTCCTCGGTCCGCGCCGCCTGCAGGCGCGCCAGCAGCTTCCTGATCTTCCTGCGCCGGTGACGCCGGCGCCGCAACTCCCGGTCACGCTCGCGCACGGTCTCCTCCCCTCACGGCCCGTGTAGTCAAATGGCCTATCCCGCGCGCCTCACAGCGACGCCCGTGCGGCGTCGCAACCGACCACAGTGCGTGTGCGCCGTGCGGTCTGCGCTTGCCCCGCCTAATGTCATAGTACACTTGTTCAGCGAGAGCGGCGCTAGCCCCGGGCGCCTCGCGCCCTGCGACTCGTACTGTGCCGACAGCGTCGTTCGACCACACGGCCAGGGGCCGCATCGCCATGGCCCCGCTGGCGGCCCTCGGAAAGCCCTGCGACGGGTGCGGGCGCGCCCTGCGACGCCTACCCGCCCGGCACACCATCACGGCCGGTGGATCACCCCGGCGTCCGGCAGACGCTCGACCACGCCCGCGTCCACCGCGAGCCGAAACATCTGCTCGATCGCGCTCCGCTCGCGGCCCCAGGCCGGGTAGACCTCGAACTGCAGCCGCCGGTAGAGCACGGCCTCCTTGAAAGCACCGGCCGGCAGGCCCGTGGTGCGGGCCACGATCCGGTCGGCCTCGTCGAGGTTCGTGCGCACGAACTCCTGGAACCCGGCCAGCATCTTCACCACCGCGTCCACCTGCCCCGGGGCGCGGCGCACCACGTCGTCCCGCATCCAGACGATGAGCTCCCACCCGTCGTTGCCGGTCATCTCGCGCCAGGCGCGCCGGCCGTTGAAGATGATGCGGTAGGCGGTGCTGTCCCGCATGGCCAGGGTGGCGACGGGCTCGATGAGCATGGCGACATCGACCCGGCCCGCCGCCAGCTGGGCCCGGGCCAGCGGGAACGGGGCCTGCACGACGGTCACGTCGCGGCGCAGGTCCAGGCCCCTCCAGCGGGCGTAGATCGAGAGCAGCAGGAACTGCTGGGACCCCATGTCCGCCGCCAGGGTCTTTCCCTTCAGGTCGGTGACGCTGCGCACCTCCGGATGCCGCGCGATCAGCACCAGGTCGCTCGGGCGCACGAGCGTCGCCACGGCCCGCACCGGCACGCCTTCCAGGCGCATCCGTTGCAACACGTTCGGACCACCACCGAGCATGTCGACCTCGCCCGTGGCGATGGCCGCGTAGTAGGCCGAGATGGTGGCGAACGGCACGGTCTCCACGTCGAGGCCGTGGGCTCGGTCGAGTCCGGCCTCGCGGATGACCGCGCCCACAAAGGTGCTGATGGCCGGGAACGACAGCACCGCCATGCGCAGGCGTGGCCGCTGGGCCGCCGCCGGCGGGTACGCCAGCAGCACCGCCACCAGCGTGACGAGCCCGACCACGAGCGCACGCCACCACGCCCCGCACGACCCGCGCGCACGTCCGCCCCCGCGCATCTCGTCCTCCTCCCCGCCGCAGGTCACCCCAGCCGGCCTCCTTCCTCCACCCCCACGCCCCGTCCCTTGTTGAGCATCGCCTGGATCATCTCCCGGGCAGCCGCCCGGTCGCCTCCTGCCAGGGCGTCGGGCCGCACGTCGGCCAGCACCGTGGCAGGACGGCCGAAGACCAGCACGCGCTGCCCGACGGCCAGCGCCTCCTCGATCTGGTGGGTGACCATGAAGACCGTCTTGCCCTCGGCGCGGGCCAGGTTCAAGAAGTCCTGTCGGATCTGGCTCGCCGTCACCTCGTCGAGGTGGCCGAACGCCTCGTCGGCGACCAGGATCTCGGGGTTCACGGCGAAGGCCCGCGCGAGGGCGACGCGCTGGCGCATGCCGCCGGAGAGCTCACCGGGAAACGCCCCCAGGAACTGGTCCAGGCCCAGCCGGGCCAGCCATGCCTCCGCCACCTCGCGCCGCCGACGGGGCTCGACGCCCAGGATCTCCAGCCCCAGCTCGACGTTGTGCAGCACCGTGCGCCAGGGGAGCAGCCGATCCTGCTGGAAGACGGCGGCGATGCGCCCGCGGAACGCGGCGAAGTCGCCGTAGGGCGTCAGCCCGTCGATCTCGATCGCGCCCGCCGACGGCCACTCCAGCCCGATGAGGATGTGCAGGAACGTCGACTTGCCGCACCCGGTCCGCCCGACGATCGCCACGATCTCGCCGCGCTGCACGGTGAAGTCCAGCCGGTCGATCGCCACGACCTGGACCCCGGTGCCCTTCTGCCGGTAGACCTTGCGCAGGGCGCGCACGGAGATCGTCCCGGCCCCGCCCCGGCCCCCCGGGGCGTGCGCGCCGCCGTCGACGCGGGCCGGCGTCACTCCCGCCACAGCAGCACCCGCCGCTCGATCTGCCCGACGACCATCTGGGTCGCCAGGAGGATCAGCACCAGCACCACCGTCCAGGCGAAGACGTCGGCCACCGAGAACAGCTCCTGGGCGATGACGAGCCCGTACCCGATCCCCGTGGTGGCGCCCACCAGCTCGGCCATGGTCACCACGCGGATGGCCAGGCTGAGGTTGATCTTCCAGGAGGTCAGGATCGCGGGCACCACCGCCGGCAGGATGAGCTTGGCGAAGAACTGCGTGCGCGTGGGCCGGAACGCCCGCAGCATCTCCCGCAGGTCCTTGCTCACCCCGCGCATGGCGTCCAGCACGTCGATGAGGAAAATGGGCGCGCACACCACGACCAGAACGAACGCGATGCGCAGCTCCACGCCGCGAAACCACAGGACGGCGAACAGGATCCAGCAGACGACCGGCACCGCCATCACCAGGCGGACCAGCGGCAGGACGTAGCGCTCGATGGCCTGCCACTGGTACATGAGGACCGCGGCCAGGATGCCCAGGCCAAACGAGAGGACCAGCGCCACGGTCACGCGCGCCACGGTGATCGTGACGAACTCCAGGCGCAGGCCCAGCAGCGCCCGCCAGATGCGCGGCCACGACGGCACGGCGTAGGGGGGCAGGAAGAGCGAGGCGACCTGCCAGGCGACGGCGAACAGCAGGAGGGCGATCAGCGTCTCGCGGGGGATGCGGCCGGCCCGGGACACCCGGGCCTCCAGGGCTTCCACCGCTTCGGTCTGGGCCACGATCCCGGGTCGCTGCATCGCCGTCGTCCCTACCGGCCGGACGCCGTCGGTCGCCCCACGGGCTCACCGCGGCGGCTGGTAGATGATCCCCGCGTCGGGCAGGCGCGGCAGGATGCCCTGGTCGACGCCGGCCTGGAACATCTCCTGCAGCGACGCCCGGACCGCGGGTGTCCAGGCGGGCCGGACGTCGTAGACGATGCGACGGAAGAGCACGGCTTCCTTCAACACGCCCGCGGGCAGGCCGACGCTCTGGGCGACGATCCGGTCGGCGTCGTCGAGGTTGGTGCGCAGGAACCGCTGCCCCTCCTGCAGCGCGGCCAGCAGCCGTGCCACCGCCTCGGGGGTGCGTCGGGCGACGTCCTCCCGCACCTGCACCACGAGCTCCCACCCGTCCTTGCCGGTCAGCTCACGCCACGCTGCGCGCCCGTTGAGGATGATCCGGTACTCGGTGCTGTCGCGCAGGGTCAGCGTCGCGGTCGGCTCCCACGTCATGGCCGCGTCCACGCGGCCGGCGGCAAGCTGGGCACGGGCCAGCGGCGGCCCGGCCTGCACCACCGT
This sequence comes from Armatimonadota bacterium, assembly GCA_031459855.1. Lineage (NCBI taxonomy): Bacteria > Bacillati > Candidatus Sysuimicrobiota > Candidatus Sysuimicrobiia > Candidatus Sysuimicrobiales > Candidatus Humicultoraceae > Candidatus Fervidifonticultor > Candidatus Fervidifonticultor primus. Next base: position 1,691,752 of record JAVKHP010000001.1, on the reverse strand, counting down.
GACGTCGCGGCGCAGGTCCAGGCCCTTGCTCCTGGCGTAGATGGCCAGGATCTGGAACTCCGAGGAGCCCATGTCGGCCGCCAGGGTGCGGCCGCGCAGGTCGGCGACGGTGCGCACCTGCGGGTTGCGGGAGATCACCACCATGGCCGCCAGCCCCACGTACGACGCCACGATCTGAATCGGCGCGCCCTCCAGGCGCAGGCGCTGGTAGACGTGGGGACCGCCGACCCCTGCGTCGACTTCGCCCGTAGCCTGGGCGGCGTAGAAGGCCGAGACCGCGCTGTACGACACCGGCTCCAGGTCGAGGCCGTGCGTACGGTCCAGGCCGGCCCCCTTGACGACATCGACCATGACCGTGACCAGTGACGGGAACGCGAGCCGTGCCATCCGCACCCGGACCAAGTCCGGCGCCGGTGCCGCGCTTGCGCCCGCTGTGACCACGACCAGCAGCGTTGCTGCGATCACCATGCCTGCACGCCGCATGCCCCTCCCCTCCTCCATCCAGCACTCCCGCACGCGCTGCACCTGCGCCGGGCCACGCTCGCCCCCCGCCCGTGCCGGCGGCCAGCATGCCAGGCTGCCGCGGCGGGCGGCGCCTACCCCGGGACGGCCCACCGGTGGTGCGCCTGCCAGCTCCAGGCGGTCAGGACCCGCCCGTCCTTCAGCACGTACGCCGGCGGCTGCTGCCACCGCAGGATCTCCTTCGCGCTCGCGGCGCGCCAGACGTTCAGGTCGGCGCGGTCACCCGGCTGGGTCCCGTAGCCCTCGCGCCGCAGCGCCCGGGCCGCGTTCCCGGTCACCATGTCGAAGCAGCGCTCGATCTCGTCCGGAGAGGTCAGGTGCGCGGTGTGGGCCATGAACAGCGCGACCTCCGCCTGGCTATTGCGGCCGAACGGGTAGTAGGGGTCGTTGACGTCGTCCTGGCCGGAGACGACGTTCACCCCGGCGGCGAGCAACTCCCGGACACGGGTGATGCCGCGTCGGATCGGCTCGCGGTCGCGCCGGCCGGCCAGCACCAGGCTGATGTGGGGGTTGCTGCAGATGGTGATGCCGGCCTCGGCGACCATGCCGACGACCTTGGCGGCGTAGGTGTCGTTGTAGGCCGCTAGCGCCCCGCAGTGGCTGGCGACGACCCGTCCCCGGTACCCGGTCTCCAGGGTCTTCACCGCCAGGTACTCCAGGCTGCGGGCGTTGGGGTCGTCGGTGTCGTCGACCAGCATGTGGATGTCGGCGTCGCAGGCCTGCGCGATCTCGAAGACGATGTCGATGTGGCGCCGCATGTGCTCGTCGGTGCGCTCGTACCAGGGCAGTCCGCCGACCACGTCGGCGCCCAGCGCCATCGCCTCGCGCAGCAACCGGTCGGTGCCGGGATCGCGCACGATGCCTTCCTGCGGGAAGGCTACCACCTGGATGTCGGCGATGCCGCGGTAGCGCTCGCGCAGGGCCAGCAGCCCGCGGACGGCGCGGAGTTCCGCGTGGCTGTCCACGTCGGCGAAGGCCCGCAGCACGGTGGTCCCGTACGCGACCGCAGCCTCCACCACCGGCCCGGCCCGGCCGACGATGTCGTCGTCGGTGTACGCGCGCTTGAACTCCCAGGTGATCTCGATCGCTTCCTGCAGCGTCTGGGAGACGTTGGGGCGCATCACGTCGCCCAGCATGGTCTTGTCGAGGTGTACGTGGGGGTTCACGAACGTCGGCGTGACGAGGCCGCCGGCGGCGTCGATCTCCTCGCGGCCGCGCTCCGGGATGGCCGGGGCCACCGCCGCGATCCTGCCCCCGGTCACGGCGAGGTCCCACAGCCCCTCCCGGCCGCGCAGGCGTCCGCGGCGGATCACCAGGTCGATGGTCGTGCCTCCTTTCCCTGCGTGGTCGTGCCCTGCGTGGTCGTGGCCGCCACCGTCCGGCTCATCCCTCCGCGCGCCGGGCCGGGCGCGGCTGGGTGCACACGTCGAGCGCGATCAGCGCATACGCCTGGGCCGCCCGCACCATGTCGTCGATGCGCATGGCCAGCTGGCCGCCGCCCACGCTCGGCCCGGGCCCGTACATGACCGACGGAATGCCCGCCGCGTTGAAGACGTTGACGTCGCGCCACATGCTGGTGTATGGTGCCGCCGCCAGGCCCGGACGGCCGCCGATCAGCCGTTCGTGGGCGCGGCCGATGGCCTCCACCAGGGGCTCGACCCCGCGCCCTTCGTAGCCACGGCGGTAGACGTAGAGTTCGACCTCGCCGGGCACTCCTGCCGCGCGCAGCACGGCCTGCAGCTCTTCCTGGACGTCCAGGGGGTCCTGCACGGGGGTGATGCGCACGTCCACGTAGAGCGTACAGACCCCCACGGTCTTGGTGATCTTCCACGGCACCCCACCGCGGATCGCGCCGATGTTCACCTTGGGGACCACGGTGCCGCCGGGAGACTCGTACCGGTGGCGGCGCTCGTACTCGGCCGCCCAGGCCTCCAGCCGCTCGATCACCCGCGCGGCCCGCACGATGGCGCTGGGGCTCTCCTCCAGCGGGGTCGGGCGCGTGATGTAGGGCGTGTACAGGGGAAAGTCGCTGCCGTACACCGTGACCTTGAAGAAGGCTTTCCCCGCCTCGACCCACCCCAGGGCGAAGTCGGTGCCCTCGGCCACCAGGGCGAAGTCGGCCACGGTGCCGTGCTCGACCAGGTAGCGGGCCCCGGTCTCCTTGGCCAGGTAGTGCGGGGCCACAAACTCGTCGACAGGTTCCTGCCCGATCTCGCCGGCCACCATGGTGAGGATCAGGTCGCCGCGCAACCGCACGCCGCTCTCGTGGATCGCCTTGGCCGCGATCAGCCAGCAGGCCATGGGCCCCTTGTTGTTGCAGACCCCGTTGCCGATCAGGTAGTCGCCGTCGCGCCAGCCGCTGTGGAAGATCGGGTCGGCGGCGCGCGGGGTCACCCAGAGCTCGTCTTTGGCGATGGTGGTGTCCATGTGGCTGTTGAAGATGAGGCTGCACCCGCCCCCGGTACCCCGCAGCCGTGCCACGACGTTCGGGCGGTCGGGGAGCAGCGCCACCTTGCGGGGCGCGAGCCCCCAGCTGGTCAGCGTCGCCACCAGGTAGTCGGCCACCGGGCCTTCCTGGCCCGTGGGGCTGTCGATGTTGGCCAGGTCCAGGGCGAGCGTGACGAGCTCCTCGCGGTCGATGCGGGCCAGGACACCTTCCGCCTCCGCTGCGGAGACGATGCTCATCGGCCACCCCCTCGCGCGCCGGACGGCGATCGGCCGGGCGCGCCCTTTCAACCTGGCTTAAACTTCGCCTCCTCGGGGCGTCCCCTCCTGCCCCGGTCCCACCCGTAGTGCGCTGCCGCGCCACGACCGCACGGCCGGGCACCGCCATCGCCACGGCCGGGTTTCGCGGCCACCACGCTCGGACACAGTGACCACACGACCGGGCACCCTCACTGCTACGCTCTGGGCACGGCGCATCGTGGGGTGCGCGCTGGCGACGGTAACCGCACGCTCCGCTGCCATGACCACCACGCTCGGGCATCGTGACCGCACAACCCAACCCCGGAACCGCCACGACCGGGCACCGCGATGGGCCTGCGCGGGACACCGCACCCTGCGACCGATGCAGGACATCGCCCGCGTCGTCGTCAATCACTCCGTGAAGACCACGTTCGAGGGATACCGATGCGCCTGGTCGACCTCAGCCATCCCGTGACGATCCACTCGCCAGGGTGGGTCGGCTACCCTGGCCTGAAGCTGTGGTACCTGCAAACGCACCAGACCCACGGCATCGTGAGCCAGATGATCGAGACGCCCCTGCACCTCAGCACCCACCTCGACGCGCCCATGCACGGCATCTCCGGCGGGGCGGACATCGCCTCGCTCCCCCTGGACCAGCTCGTGGGCCCTGCGGCCGTGGCCGACGTGTCCGAGGTCGGAGAGTGGGGCGTCTACACCCCGGAGCTGGTGATGCAGAAGGTGGACGTGCGCCCGCGCGACATCCTCATCCTCCACACCGGCTGGCATCGGTACTACGCGGGCATGTCGGAGGAAGACCTGGTCAAGTACTTCTGCAAGCACCCGGGCCCCGACCGCCGGTTCGCCGAGTGGGCGGTCGAGATGCGCTTCCGCTGGATCGGCGTCGACTGCGGCTCCGCGGACCACCCCATGAACACCTCGATCCGCTGGAAGCGCCCGGACCTCGCGCGCGAGTACGAGCGACGGTTCGGGGTCAGCGTCGAGGAGCGCTTCCCGGAGGAGCACCTGTTCGTCATGCACCACGAGCCGTTTCGCCACGGGGTAGTGCACGCCGAGAACCTCGGCGGCGACCTCGCGCAGGTCCTCAACCGCCGGTGCGTGGTGGGCGCCTTCCCGTGGAAGTTCGTGGGCGGGGAAGCGTCGATCTGCCGGATCGTCGCGTTCCTCGACGTGGAGGTGCCGGCGTGAGCGCGATCCGCGTCGCGCGCCTCGACGACGCCCCCGAGCTCCCGCTGGCGGCCGGCGGCGGACGCGTGCGGGCCCTGCTACGGCCCGAGGTCGGAGCGCGCGAGCGGGCGCTCCTGTACGTCGAGCTGCCGGCGCAGGCTGCCACCGCGGTCCTGTGCCATCCGTACGAGGCAGCGTACTTCGTCGTGCACGGGGCGGGCGCCGTGCACGCGGAACCCGACGGGCCCGCGCATCCGGTGCGCGAGGCCCAGATGCTCTACGTGCCGCCGGGGGTCGCCTACCGGCTGGTCGGACCGGCCGTCTTCGCCGGCGGGCCGTGCCCACCAGACCCGACCCTCTTCGCCGGCGCGGGAGGCACAGTCGACCTCGCCGACCCTGCGGGCAGCGTCCCGCGCGGCTACCCGCCGGCCGCGCTGCGCATCTTCGATCCGCTGCAGGACGGCATCCCCATGCCCATAATCGCCCGCCGGTCGTGGCTGGTGATCGCCCCCCACACGGGCGCGCGGTATGCGGTGATGAACCTGGTGGAGCTCGCGCCGGGCGAAGCGAACCGCCCCCACGTGCACCCGACCTCCGAGGACAGCCTGTTCGTGCTGGCGGGCTCCGGGTGGGCCCACGACCTCGATGCGGGTGAGCGCGTGGCGCTCCACGCCGCGTGCGCGCTGGTGGTCCCACCGGGCGTGCGCCATGTGGTGGAGGCCGGCCCCCAGGGCATGCGCAGCATCGGCGGACCGGTACCCCCCGACCTGGAGATGCTCAGGGCGATGGGGATGGCGGTGTAGGATGCTGTGCCGCCACCGGCAAGAGGGCCTCCGCCGGGAGCACGTCCAACCTCTCGACACAGGAGGAATCCGATGAGCACCGATCCTGCGTTGCGCCGCTGGCTCCGCTGGCAGCTGCGCGGCGGCCATGCCCACGTGCCGTTCGAGAAGGCGGTGGCCGGCCTGTCCTCCAGGCTGCGGGGCGTCAAGCCGCGGGGGTTGCCGTACTCGCCGTGGATGTTGCTCGAGCACCTGCGCATCGCCCAGTGGGACATCGTCGAGTACTGCCTGAACCCCGGGCATGTCTCGCCGCCGTGGCCCGAGGGCTACTGGCCAAAGGATCCGGCGCCTCCCACCGCGGGCGCCTGGACTGCCAGCATCGCGGCCTTCCAGCGAGACCTCCGGCGCATGGAGCGCCTGGTGGCCAACCGGGCGATCGACCTCCTGGCGCCCATCCCGCACGCGAAGCGGCATACCTACCTGCGGGAGGTGCTCATCCTCATCGACCACAACGCCTACCACATCGGGCAGCTGATCGTGGTGCGGCGGGTGCTGGGAGCCTGGAAGGACGGGTGAGCCGGCGACGATCCCACCAGCCGTGGTCTACAGCAGCCCCTCTGCCGTCGCCATGCCGACGATCAGGCACCCCCAGAACAGCTTGAACGCCTTCACGTAGTCGACGTCGGTGACGGCGATGGTGCGGGGGCCGCGTCGTTGCACGCCCGGGAAGAGGGTCGCCATGCGGGCCGGCGGCGTGCGCTTGAAGTCCACTTCGAAGACGACCGGCACCGGCACCCGGTAGGGTGCGATCGTCCCCTCGCGTACGGCGCGCAGTGCCCGGGCCGCGCCGTCGCGGATCAGCGCGTGGGCACGGGCCGGGGTGAGACTCAAACCCACCACCCGGTCCATCGCCTCCTTCACCGGCACCGTCACCACGCCGGGCAGACGGCGCGCGGCCTCGGCGCATACCGCCGCGTCGCCGGTGACCAGCGCCACGGGGACTCCGAAGGCGCCCGCCAGCCCGGCGTTGATCGCCGCCTCGTCCACCGGCTCGCCGTTGAGGCGCACCTCGTAGACGATGCGGCCCAGCAGGGTGTGGTTGAGGATGCCGTCGCCGCCGCCCTCGCGCTGGTGGTAGCCGACGAAGAACGCCGCGTCCCAGCCGCGGTCGATGCCCTCCAGCTGGCCCAGCAACTTGTTGCTGCCCGACAGCAGCCGTGCCGCCTCGTGCAGCTCTTCCACCAGCAGGTTGGTCATCGGCCCGTGGCCGTCGCTGACCACGACCTCCGTGGCCCCGGCCGCCAGCGCACCTTCGACCGCCGCGTTGGCCTCCTGGGTCATTAGCTTGCGGAAGCGATCGTACTCCTTCTCGCCGGGCGTGACGTGCTTGCTGACCGCGACGCCGGTGATGCCTTCCATGTCGACCGAGATGTAGACGCGCACCGATGCCCTCCTGGAGGTGCCACGGATGTGCCACGCTCGTGGCTGTCTACTTGCATCGCGAGACTCCGACGCACACGGCCCGGAGCCCTGCACGACGGGCGTCACCGCACCAGGGCGGTCCGGGGCCCTCGCCAGGCAGAGCCTCGCAGACCGCACCAGCGACCGCCCGCGGCATTCCGGCCATCGTGCGCCGCAACCGGCCCGCGCACGAGGCCCGCGGGCCGGTACCGATCGCGCCTGGCACGTTGCAGGGCGCTACCGGTGACCCGCCGCTCACCGGGGCCCGGGCAGCCCCGGGGCCGCAGGCCCGCGCGCCAGCCGGGCATCGATCCCCAGGACGCCGGTGAGCAGGAAGCGCGACTTGGCGGGATCGAGCCAGAACTCCGCGTACTCCACCGGCTCGGTCCGGGACCACTGGCACAGCGTCACGGCCAGACACGGGGCGCCGCGGCGTCCTCGGAGCAAGCGGGCGTTCTCGGCGGACATCGCCGTGAGCTCCATGCGCTCGTCGATGCGGGTGATGACCACGCCGAACTCCCGGGCGAGCACGTCCAGGAAGGCGCGGTCGGTGAGATCCATGGTGAGCAGGCGTTCGAAGCGCGGCAGGGGCGCCCACGAACTGCCCCGGGCCACGGGCTCCCCGTTGGCCCAGAAGACGCGGTCGAAGTGGATCGCCTGCCGGCCGGTGCGTCCGGGCCGCGGACGCTCGCGCGCCCCCGCGGCCCAGGCCGCCAGGACCCGATCGGGCGCCCGCCGCTTCTCCAGTGCCAGCACCTGCACTTTGGGATCCATGCCGGCGGCCTGAATGGCGCGATAGGGTGAGATGAACAGGAGGCCCGCGTCGGCCACGCCGCGCACGATACGGGTCCCCGCACGACGCTGCCGCACCAGGAGGCCGTCCTGCACGAGGCGGTTGAGGGCCTGGCGAATGGTGCCCCGGCTCACGCCCAGGGTACGGCAGAGCTCCTCTTCGGGCGGGAGGGTCTCGCCCACGCGCCACGCGCCCTGGGCGATCCCCAGCCGGATGAGCTCCCGGATCTGGACGTGCAGGGGAACGCCGCTGTTCCGATCGAGCCGCACCGGTGACTCCCGCCGCCCCGCAGGCGGCCTCCCGCATGGTAACACTTGTCCTGACCTGTGGACAATTGGCGGCGCGGCCGGCCCGCCGCGCGCAGGCCGCCAGCTGCCAGCACCCGCCCGCTGCAGCGACCCTCCTGTCCCCACGGCACCCACCCTGGAAACGGGAGGCCGAGAGGTGGCTGGTCCGTCCTCTCCGCTGCAGGGAGCCTCTGTCCCCACGGCAACCCCGCCACCGGGGACGGTGGGCGCTCCGCGAGCATCCACCCAGGGCACCCTCCCCCCGGGACGACCACCTCGCTGCGGCGGCCGGGGCCCCCGTACGGGGCCACGGCACGTCCAAATTTTCCGCCAATTGTCTAGAGGAATAAACAACATGCCCGTCGAAACGGCGCACCACGCACCGACCGCAGGGCAGGCGGCCTCCGCGCCCGGCCCGTGTGGCGCACGGCGGGGCAGACGATGGCGACGAAACGGGTACCCCTGGAGTACGGCGACGGCATCATGGAGATCGAGGTCCCCGACGACGCGATCGTCGTCGAGCCCGGCACGGTCTACCACGACCCCGTGCCGACCGCGGACCCGGTCGCCCTCACCCGGCAGGCCCTGGCCCACCCGCTGGGCACGCCGCGTCTGCGCGCCCTCGTGGGCCCCGGTGCGCGGGTCGTGATCGCCTTTCCGGATCGGGTGAAGGGCGGCACGCACGGCACGGCCCACCGGCGCGTGACGATCCCGTTGCTGCTCGAGGAGCTGCAGGACGCCGGCGTCCGCGACCGCGACGTCACCCTGCTGTGCGCGATCGGGCTGCACCGCAAGAACCTGCCGCACGAGTTCGAGAGCTACCTCGGCGCCGAGGTGGTCGCACGGTTCCGGGGACAGCGCCTGGTCAACCACGACGCCGAAGACCCCCAGGGGATGGTGCACCTGGGCGAGACCGAGGACGGCGACGTGGTCGAGGTGAACCGGGCCGTGCTGGAGGCCGACCTGACCATCGTGCTGGGGCACACGCTGGGGAACCCCTACGGCGGCTACAGCGGTGGCTACAAGATGCCGTGCACGGGGCTCGTGGGCTGGCGTTCCATTCGCTGCCACCACGCGCCCGGCACCATGTTCCGACCCGACTTCGTGCCCATCTCGACCGGCAGCCGCTTTCGCCAGCAGCTGCGCCGCATCGGGGAGGCCATGGAACGCGCAATGAAGCAGCCGTTCTTTGCCGTCGACGCCGTGCTCAACGGCCAGAACCAGCAGCTGACGGTGGTCGCCGGCCGCCTGGCGGACGTCGAGCAGGCGACCTGGCCGGCCGCCGGGCGCCGCACGGAGGTGACGGTGCCGGGCGAGCCCGCTGACGTGCTGGTACTGGGCATTCCCCGCACCTTCCACTACGGCCCCGGCATGGGGTCCAACCCGCTGCTGCTCAAGCAGGCGATCGGTGCCTCCCTGGCGCGCGCGTTCGGGGCGCTCGTGCCGTTTCCCGTGGTCATCGCCGCGTGCGTGTGCGACGGCTGGTTCAACGACGAGTGGTTCCCGGCGTACCGTGAGATCTACGACCTGCTGCAGCGCTGTCACCGCGTGGACGACCTCGCCCGCTACGAAGACGACGTCTGCACGCGACCGGAGTGGACCCGCCGGTACCGCCATGCCTACGCCTACCACCCGTTCCACGGGTTCTCCATGGCTTACATGGGCGGACTGGCCGACCGCTACGCGCGCGCCGTCTACCTCGTCGGCGCCCGCGACCCCGGGTATGCCCGGGGCATGAACTGCATTCCCGTGGCCACCTTCGACGAGGCGCTGCGACACGCCGCGCGCCACGTCGGCGGGCGGCCACGTCTGCTGATCGTGCCGCGGCTGTCGCGCGTGCAGGTACACCTGCACGCCGCGTCACGCGCCCACACTGAGGTCCCCGTCCCGCCATGACGCCCGCGTCCCGCCGGACCGCCGGCAAAGCAGCCCCCACCAGCGCGCGGCCAGCGCGGCGGCTGACCGCCAGCAGCGACGCCGTCGCGGTGGCAACCGGTCCCGTCTCACCGCTGGTCCCGCCGGCGCCGGTGGGCGTCGCCGGGTGCGGGACGATGGGCCGGTTGCTGGTCACCGCCCTGCACGCTGCAGGGTATCCCGTGGTCGCCTACGACCCCGACCCCCGGGCGCGGACGGCCGCTGTCGACGCCGGCGCGACCGCCGTGCCGACGCTGGACGACCTGGGCAGCCGCATCGCCGCCGTCGTGCTGTCGCTCCCCGGCCCGGCGGAGATCGTCGAGGTCACGGGGCGCCTGCTGGCGCACCCCGGCAGCCTGCAGGTCATCATCGACACGAGCACCAGCGACCCGGCGATCAGCCGCAGGCTGGCGGCCAGGGCCGCGGCCGCGCACGTCGGCTACCTCGACGCGCCCATCCTCGGGCGCCCGGCGACCGCAGGGCGCTGGACGGTGCCCGTGGGCGGCGAGGTCGCGGTGCTGGAGCGGGCACGGCCCGTGCTGGAGGCGTTCGCCGCCACCGTCATCCACGTGGGGCCCGCCGGCGCCGGGCACACGGTGAAGCTGCTCAACCAGATGATGTTCGCCATCATCAACGCGGCGACGGCCGAGCTGATGGCCGCCGCGCCGCGCGTCGGCATCGCGCCGGACGTGTTGTACCACGCGATCGTCTCCAGCGGGGCCGCGACGGTCTCGGGGCTGTTCCGCGAGGCCGGCGGCAAGATCGCCCGGGCCGACTTCTCCCCTGTCTTCTCCATCGACCTGCTGTGCAAGGACACCGATCTGGCGGTGCACATGGCCCGCGCCGCAGGGGCCGCACCGGTGCTGACGACGATGGTGCAGGTGCTGAACCACCTGGCGCGCGCACGCGGCCTGGCCGGACTGGACAGCGCTGCGCTGGTGCAGGTGTACGAGCGTCTGGCGCAGCCTCCTGTTGGGGAGTCCGAAGATGCCGCGCCCTCCTGATACCCTCGCCGAAGACCTCGCGCTGGCAGCGGCGCGCCTGCGGACCAGCCACCTGGGGTTCGTGATCGTGCACGAGGGCCGGGTGCTGGCGGAGTCGGCCGATCCCGGCCTTGGCGCCCTGCTCGACGCTGCAGCGCACCTGCGCGACGCGGGCTGCCGCGGGGCAGCCCTGGCCGATCGGATCGTCGGCGCGGCCGCCGTGGTGGTGGCGGCGTGGGGCGGCCTGGAGGCCGTCCACGCCGGGGTGGCCAGCGACGCCGCAGAGCGACATGCCCGGGCCCTCGGCCTGACGTTTACAGCCGACCGTCGGGTTCCCATGATCACGAACCGCGCGGGAACGGGGCCGTGTCCGTTCGAAACCGCCGTCGCCCAGGTGCTGGACCGCGGCGGCGACCTGGACGAGGCCGTGGCGGCCGTGCGGGAGACCGCAGCGCGCGTGGCCACCAGGGGACGCGCACGCCACCGGGCGCGCGCCCCGTGGCCAGAGCTGGGTGCCGCTGCAACCGTCACGATGGTCGGCGTGGGCGTGGCCCTGGCGGTCGTGCTGCCCGTGGCGTTCCACGCCGTGGGGCTGGGCCCCAGCTTGCTGCCCATGCACCTGCCGGTCCTGCTGCTGGGGGCGCTGGTCGGCCCGCGGGTGGGGTGTCTGGTGGGCCTGCTCGCACCGGGCCTCTCGCATCTGCTGACGGGCATGCCGCCCCTGGTCCCGCCGGTCGCCCCGCTCATGACGGCGGAGCTGGCCACCTACGGGCTGGTCATGGGCGCAGTACGTCGCCGCCTCGTGCCGGCCCGGGGGCCCGCGGGCTACGCGATACCCGATTCGCCGGCGCGCACGTCGCCTGCATCAGGCGGGCGTTCCTGGTCGGCGCTGGTCGCAGAGTACGTGGCGTTGGTCGTGGCCCTGACGGCTGGCCGGGCGGTGCTGGGACTGGTGGCAGCCGTGGTCGGGCCGGTCATGGGCCTCCCGGTGCCCGCGAGGACCTATCTGGCCACGGCGATCGTCACCGGACTGCCGGGGATCGTCGTGCAGCTGGCCGTGGTCCCCGCGCTGGTGTGGCGGCTGGAGCCCGTGCTGCCGCTGTACGGGCAGGCGGCGCCGGTCGGCGTGCGCGCAGGGTTGCGGTAGGCGAAAAGCGTGCGGGCGTGCTGTACCGCGCGTGGCAGGTGAGACAGACTCCAGATGGGAGGCGAGACCATGCGTAGGATGTCGCGACGCGAACTGCTCCGCATGACCGCCGGGGGCCTGGCCGCCGGGTACTTTGGGCGAGCCGGAGAGGCCGTCTGGGCTGCGGCCGCCCGCACCGACCCCTACGCGGCAGCGCGCATCAACTGGCGGCAACTGGCGGGCGAGCGCATCCACATCCTGGTGACGCCCGCCCACTACTTCACCAAGTTCCGGGCCGTGACGCCCGAGTTCACCCGGCTCACGGGCATCGAGGTCACCTTCGAGGTGATCCCGCCGCGCGAGATGCGCGAGAAGGCGGTGCTCGACCTGGGCGCCCGCACCGCCAACTACGCCAGCCACACGGCCGATCCCATGTTCCTGCCGCTCTACGCGGCCAACAACTGGGTCGAGCCGCTCGATCTGTTCCTGGACGACGCGAAGCTCACCGACCGGGCCTGGTTCGCCCTCGAGGACATCGTACCGCTGTGGCGCCGGGCCAACACCGTCCGCGGCCGGCTGTGGGGAATGCCGGTGGAGGGCGAGGTCACCATCCACATCTACCGCAAGGACGTCTACGACCGCCTGGGGCTGCGCCCACCGGAGACCCTGGACGAGCTGCGGGAGACCGCCCGGCGCAGCCACGCGCCGGCCCAGAACCTCTTCGGGCTCGCCCTGCGCGGATTTCGCGGCGCGGGGCAGAACATGTACATCTGGCCCTCGCTGTTCCGTGCCTACGGCGGGCAGTGGTTCGACCACGCCGGCCGCCCGACGGTCAACAGCGAGGCCGGCGTCAGGTCCCTCGAGTACTACGTGAGCGTCCTGCGGGAGTTTGCGCCCAGGGGCGTGGAGAACTGGAACTGGCCGGAGATCATGGAGGCGTTCGCCGCGGGCACCGTGGTGCAGTACATCGACGCCAACAGCACCGCGTCGGTCATCGAGAACCCGGCCAAGTCGAAGGTGGCCGGGCAGATCGGCTACCAGCGCTGGCCCAAGGGCCCGGCCAACAAGCGCGTCACCAGCATCTGGAACTGGGCGATGCCCATCAACGCCGCGCTGCCCTCCCGCAAGAAGCAGGCCACCTGGCTCTACATCCAGTGGCTCGCCAGCCGCCCCACCCAGCTGTCGTCGGCCACCTTCAAGGAGGCGCCCGACGCGGTGGTGCGCACCGGCGTCAACCGCATGTCCATCTGGCAGGACCCCGAGTACCGCAAGGTCATCGCGTTCACCCGTGACTACGCCGACGTGGTGCTGACCTCGTTGCGCGAGGACACCGACGCCGACTGGCGGCCCCGCATCCCCGAGTGGCCGGAGATCGGCGAGGCGATGGCCATCGCCATCCAGGAGGCCCTGGTGGGCCGCAAGACGCCGAAGCAGGCCCTCGACGACGCCAACGCCGAGCTCTCGCGCATCCTGCGACGGTGACGCGCAGAACGCAGCAGGCGGCCGACGCGCGGAACGGCCTCCCGGGCGCCCTGATCCCGCCGGCGGTCGGGGCGGCCCGGGCCGTTCCGCGCCGCCGCCGAACGTTCGACGACGAGGCGCGGTTCGGGCTGCTCCTGACCGGGCCGAGTCTGCTGGTCCTGGCCGTCGTCTCCACCCTGCCGCTGGTCTTCCTGGTCGCGGTGACCTTCTTCCGGATCGAGCTGACCCGACCGTGGGCCACGGGCTTCGCCGGCCTGACCAACTATACGGCCATGCTCACCGACCCCCGGTTCTGGCACAGCCTGCGGGTGACTGCCGTTTACACCGTCACCAGCGTGGCCCTGCAGGTGGTGCTGGGGCTCGCTTTCGCCCTGGCCCTGGCGGGGGAGATGCGCGGGCGCAACGTCCTGCGCACCGCCGTGCTGCTGCCCATGGTCCTGGCCCCGGTGGTGGTGGGGCTCGTCTGGCGCACCCTGCTGCTGACGCCGCGCTACGGGCTGCTCGACTACCTGGCCACGGTGCTCGGCATCGGCTCCCACAGCTGGCTGGGCGACCCCACGCTGGCGCTGGGCGCGGTGATCGTGCTGCACACCTGGCAGTGGACCCCGTTCGCCTTCCTGGTGTTCACGGCCAGCCTGGCCGCGCTGCCCGTGGAACCCTTCGAGGCCGCCCTGCTGGACCGCGCCACCGCCTGGCAGCGATTCCGCTACATCACGTTGCCGCTGATGCGCCCGGCGATCGTCACCGTGGTCATCATCCGGACCATCGTGGCGCTGCGCGCCTTCGACGCCATCTACGCCGCCACGGGCGGCGGGCCGGGTACCGCCACCGAGATCCTGAACCTCTACGCCTACCGGGTGGCGTTCAACGCGCTCAACCTCGGGTACGGGGCGACGCTCACGGTCACCCTCCTCCTGGTGACCGCGGCGATGACCGTGCTCTTCGGCCGCCTGCGCGCTGCGGTGGAGAGCCCCGCATGAGGTCGCCCCGCATGCGCGCATCCCACGTACCGCCACGGCGACGCGTCGTAGGGGGTAGAGGGCCCCGCACGAGGCCGCCCCGCGCCCGCCACGCACCGCCACCGGGACGCGTCGTGGCGTCAAGGGGCCCTGCATGAGCCCGCTTCGCCTCCCTCGCGCGCAGAGCGCAAGGTCCCTCGGGCTTCGACGTCTCGCCCGCCACCTGCCCCGCTACGCGGCCCTGCTGGCAGCCATCGGCATCTGGGCCGTGCCGGTGCTCTGGGTGCTGGCCACGTCGCTGAAGGCGCGCACCGACATCTTCACGATTCCGCCGCGCCTGTGGTTTGCGCCCACCCTCGAGCACTACCGCACCGCCCTGGGCACCGTCGACGTCTCGCGCAGCATCGTCAACAGCGCCCTGGTCGGGACGCTCACCATGGCGCTCACCCTGCTGGTCAGCGTGCCGGCCGGATACGCCTACGCGCGGGTGCGGTTCCCCTACCGCGAGCCGCTGTTCTTCTACACGCTGTTCACGCAGATGGCGCCGCCCGTCGGCTTCCTCATCCCCTTCTTCCTGGCGCTGTCGCGGCTGCGGCTGCTGGACACCCACGTCGGGATCCTGCTGATCTACCTCACCGTCACGCTGCCGTTCGCCGTCTGGCTCGTCACCACGTACTTCCTCGACGTGCCCCGCGAGCTGGAGGAAGCCGCCCTGGTGGACGGCTGCTCACGGCTGACGGCGTTTCTGCGGGTGGTGCTGCCCCAGGCCTACGGCGGGATCGCCGTCACGGCCATCCTCTCCTTCATCAACGCCTGGAACGAGTTCGTGTACGCTTCGGTGCTGACCGGCGCCCGTGTGCGCATGGCGCCGGTGGCGATCTTCGGCTTCCTGACCACCGAGGAGACCCTGTGGGGCCCGTTCGCCGCCACGGCGGTGATGATCATGGGCCCGGTGATCGTCGTGGCCTTCGTGATGCAGCGCCACATCGTGCGCGGGCTCACCCTGGGGGCGCTGCGGTAGGACGGGGCCCTCCGAGGAGGCGACCATGGCAGCACGACCCGACAAGCTGTTGATCCTGGGCCTGGACGCGGCGCTCCCCGACCTGTTGCGGCGCTTCGCCGACGAGGGCGCGCTCCCCGCGCTGGCGGGCCTGATGCGGCGGGGCGTCTTCGCCCGCGCCCTGACCACCTTTCCGCCCCTGACCGCAGCGGCGTGGTCGGCCATCGTCACGGGGGCAGGCCCCGGGAGCACCGGCGTGCCCAGCCTGATGGTGCACCTGCCCGGAGAACCGCTGGACGCGTGGCACACCTCGTTCGACCGGCGGATCCAGCTGGCGGAGACGCTGTGGGAGGCGGGGCTGCGCGCCGGCAAGGTGCCGGCGCTGGTGAACTGGCCGGTCACCTGGCCCATGGGGCTCGAGCGCGGTGTCCAGGTGGCGGCCGCCCTCAACCCGCCGTTTCGCTTCTTCTACATGCCGCTGTTCGACATCGCCAGCAGCTCGTTCTTCGCCACGCAGCGGTTCCCGTGCAACCAGGTGCCCGGGCGCATGGTGGTGGTCACCCCCGAGCCCGCACGGGCCTGGACGGGACTGCCGCCCAGCACGCGCCCGCCGCTGGAGATCACCGTCGACGTCCCGCCCACCTATGCCCGCGGGGTGCGCTACCACGTGGCCATCCTGGCCACTACAGACGCCGGCTACGACCAGCTCCTCGTGGCCCCGCAGCGCGACGGGCAGGCCGCCGTGACGCGGCTGCGGGTCGGCGAGCTCAGCGACTGGATCACCGAGACGTTCGAGACCGCCAGCGGTCGCCGGCGCGGGCGGTTCCGCTTCCAGCTCGTCGCGCTCAGCCCCGACGCCCACGACCTGCGGCTCTACGTCACCGCCATCAACACCGCCGAGCCCTACACGATCCCGGCCGAGCTCACGCCGGCCCTGGAGGCCGTAGCGGGTCCCTACATGGAGGTGGACGACCCGTGGGCGTTCATGGACGGCTGGATTCCCCTGGAGGCGTTCACGGCACAGCTCACCGCCCACACGACCTGGTGGACCAGGGCCACGGCCCACGTGCTGACCACCTGCGACTGGGACCTCGCCTTCTCGTGGGTGGGGACCATCGACCACGTCGAGCACGTCCTGTACGGTGGGATCGAGCCCCGGGCACGCACCTACGACCCTGCCAGCGCCGACCGCTGGTTGGGGGTGATCCGCGACGTCTACCGCGAGGTCGACGCGGGCGTGGCGCGGATCCTGCAGGCCGTGGACCTCGAGCGCACGCTGGTGCTCGCGGTCTCCGACCACGGCTTCACCCACCTCGACGTCTTTCCGTTCCTCAAGTACTGCCTGGCCGAAGCCGGGCTCATGGCGTTCACGCTGGACCCAACAAGCGGTGAGATGCTCGTCGACTGGACGCGCACCAAGTGCTACCCGTTGGAACCGGGCCACGCCCACATCTTCATCAACCTCAAGGGACGTGATCCCCAGGGCTGCGTGGACCCCAAGGACTACGGCAGGGTGCAGGACGAGATCATCGACGCCCTGATGCGCCTGCGCGATCCGGTCACCGGCGAACCGATCGTGGCCGCAGCCGTGCGCAAGGAGGACGCCCGTCTGCTGGGCGTGCACGAGGGGCGTGGCTACGATCGCATCGGCGACGTGCTCTACGCCTGGAAGCCCGGGTACATGGCCAACCCCTACGTCTACCGCGCCGCCGTCAAGTACCGTGACGGCACCGAGCGCATCATCGTCAACACCGAGAAGTTCGAGGCCTCGCGCCTGCTGCACAACTTCACGGGTGCCCACCTGACGCTCCCCACGGTGCGGGAGATGCATGCGGCCGCGATCCTGGCGGGCCCCGGGGTCAGGCACGTCTGGCCGCAGCAGCCGATCAACCTGATCGACCTCGCCCCCACGCTGGCGCACCTGCTGGGCATCCCCACGCCCCGCGATGCTGAAGGCCACGTGCTCCATGCAGTGCTGGAGTGAGGGGCGCAGGTCGTTCAGTCATTGCAATCACGGTTGTGCCGGGCAGGCTACGCGCGCCACGCGGTGCTGGAGTGAGCGACGCAGGGTCGCCAGTCACCCGTAAGCACGACCGTGACGGGCGCGCTACGCGCGCCACGCGGTGCTGAGCACGGGGCGCAGGAATCACGGTCGGGAATGCCCCGCACACGTGCGCGGTTGAAGTCAGGCGAACGCATCCGATCGCCGGACCGGAGGAGACTCCCATGGCCTACTACCTGGTGCGCGCCCGTCCGAAGCCAGACCGGCTGACAGAACTGCGCGAACGGTTGGACCGCCAGGAGTTTGCCCCCATGCGGCCGTTTGGGGGCTCGCTGACCCGCGCCCTGGAGGGCGCCCGCCGCGATCCGCAGACGGGCGAGGCGGTGTGGGAGGAAGAGGACTACTGCTCGCCGCCCCTGGCCATGGAGCGCGCGGCCGTGCTGGACGAGTACTTCGAGGCGCTGCGGGTCGAGCGCGTGCGCGAGGGCGAAGGCTGGCGGCGGCTGGCGGGCCTACCCTCACTGTGGGAAGGGTCGGCGGTCACGGACGGGGCGGACGATTCCACATAGATCAAGGGCGTGTCACCTTGCCGGTCAGCACCACTACCTGCGCGCCGGTGGCCCGGGCGAGGTCGCGCGGGTCGATCCACAGCTGTAGCCCCCGCACTCCGGCGCTGATGCTGATCCGCGGGTGGCGCAGGGCTGAGGCATCGATGAACACGGGATGGCGGCGCCGTTGCGCCAGCGGCGAGACCGCTCCTTTGACATAGCCGACCAGCCGCATAAGTTCGGTAGCGTCGACCAACGCGGCCCGCTTGGCGCCCAGGAGCCCGGCGAGCGCCCGCAGGTCGAGCGCAGCATCTCCGGGCACACAGGCCACCGCGACCCGCCCATCGTCCGTGCGGGCCACCAGGGTCTTGAACACCTGGCCCGGCGCCAGCCCCAGGCGTGCCGCGGCCTCGGCGGCGGTGTAGGCCTCGGCCTCGAACTCGCGCAGCTCGTAGGTGATGCCCAGCTCGTCGAGCACCCGGGTGGCGCGCGTGCGCATCGCCTGGGAGTCTTCTTCGCCAGGGCCGCACCGCCTTCCAGGTAGTCCACCTCGGGGAGAAGCCGCCAAGCCAAAGCACGCACGGTCCGGGCACCCGCAGGAATTCCTCTGCACCCACAGAGGGCAGGGACGACACGTGCGCCCCAGCCGGCGACGTGTTGTCCACCGGGCAGACCGGTTCATCTGGGCGCGATCACCTCCGCGCGCGTGTCCAAGTGCCGTCGCTGGCGCTGTGGGCACCCCAGGCTCCCGGCCGCCCGCGCGTATGGATCGGAGGCGCAGTCGTCCACTATGCCGGTATCGGACACATGTTCGTATTGAGATCGCCCGGGTGTTTAAACAGTACGTACACAGGCCACGTCGGTCTACGGTCCCCGCAGGTGTTGGCCCTCGCAGCAGCCGGCGGCGCTCACCAATACACCGCTGGAGGAGACATCCCGCTGTCGGAAACGCCGCGCTGCGGGAAGCGCTGTGCTACAGGGAAACGCTGCGCTGTAGGAAACGTCCCGCGGCCCGTGGAAGCGGACGTCGATGGGACGCCCGCCCGCGTCTGCCACCACGGCGCCAAGCACCCTGCATCCGGGGCTGCGGCCGATCCTCGCCGAGGTCGGCGAGGTACCGCCCGGGCCCCTGGTACCAGCGCGCTTTCAGCGCGAAGCCCTTGCGGCGGTCGCCCATGACGACGTGCTCGTGGTGGCCCCCACCGGCAGCGGGAAGACCTGGATCGCCGAGGAGGCGATCGCCGCGCTGCTGGCCCGCGGTGCGACCGCCTGGTACACGACGCCGCTCAAGGCGCTGTCCAACCAGAAGTTCCGGCAGTTCCAGCGCCGCTTCGGCGAAGCCGCCGTGGGCCTGCTCACCGGCGAACGACGGATCAACCCGCGGGCGCCGCTCATCGTCGGCACCACCGAGATCCTGCGCAACATCCTCTACGGCGGCGGCGCCGGTATCGGGCTGATCGTGCTCGACGAGGCCCACTACCTGGGAGACGAAGAGCGCGGGACCGCCTGGGAAGAGATCCTGCTGCTCGCGGCGCCGACGACGCGGCTGCTGCTGCTGTCGGCCTCGATCCCCAACGCCGAGGAGCTGGCGGCCTGGCTGGCCGGCGTCCGGGGCCGCCCGCCGCGCATCGTGCGCGAGGACGAGCGACCGGTCCCGCTACGGCTGCTGCTCGCCGACGCCGCCGGGCGCCTGCTGCCGCCGGCGTTGGCGGGGCGCATCCGTCCGGGGCAGCGGCGCCCGGGCTGGCTGCGCGACCTGTTCCGCCAGCTGGACGCGGCGCAGCTGCTGCCGGCGATCCTGTTCTTCCCCTCGCGCCGCCAGTGCGACGAGGCCGCACGGGAGCTGGCGGTACTGCGGGTGCCCGGGGCCGAGGAGCGCGCGCGGGCGCTGGCCCGCTGGGAGAGCGAGTACCCGACGCTGCTGGGCCACCGCTTCCGGCACACGCTGATCCAGAGCGGCGTCGCCCCCCATCACGCCGGGCACCTGATGGGGTGGCGCCTGGCGGTCGAAGACCTGCTGGCGCGGGGACTCGTGCGGGCCGTGGCAGCCACGACCACCCTGGCCAGCGGGCTCGACGTCCCCGCGCGCACGGTCGTGCTCACCACGCTGGTGCGCAACAGCCCGCAGGGGCCCGTACCGCTCTCGGTCACGGAGTTCCAGCAGATGTCGGGCCGCGCCGGCCGGCGGGGACGCGACCGCATTGGCGTGGTGGTCATCCCGGCGTTCACCCGCGAGGACGCCGAACTCGGGCTGAGCCTCGCCGACGCCGACCCCGAACCCGTGATCTCGGCGTTCACACCGTCCTACACCCAGGTGCTCAACCTGCTTGCCCGCCGCGACCTCGAGACCGCGCTGGGAGAACTGCAGCGGTCGCTCGCCGCGTTTCAAGACCTCCTCGGCCGACCCCCACGCCTGCCACGCCGGCTGCCGGAGGGGCGCATCGCCGCCGCGGTGGCGCGCGCGCGGGACGGGGTGAGCGCCGTCTTCCTGCTGCGCGCGGCCGTCCTCCAGGTCTTCGGCTACCTCGACGCGGACGCGCGCCTGACGCCTGAGGGCCGGTGGGCGATGCGCCTGCGCCATCCGCGGCTGCTGATTCTGGCCGAGCTCGTCCGGCGGCGGCACCTGCCGGGCACCGTCCCCCGTCTGGCCGCGGTGGCGGCCGCCCTGGGGACCGAGCGGGCGCCGCGGGCCGGTGGGGCCCACGCGCGGCTCGGCGGGCTCGCGCAGATCGTGCACGAGGTGGCGCGCGTCGAGCGCGAGGTGCACCTGCCGGCGGACCCGGTCGTCGACGAGTTCCGCGTCGACTGGGACCGCCAGCGACGGCGGCCACTGCCGTCGCCCGCCGAGCGCCGCGCGGCAGCGGTGGAAGCGTGGGCCCAGGGCGCCGAGTGGCTCAAGCTGGTGGCCGACGTGGACGTGGAAGAAGGCGACCTGCAGCGCATCGTGCTGCAGGCCGCCGAGGTCCTCATGCAACTGGAAGGGCTGCCCTTTCCCGCGGTGCGGGCGCTGGCCCGCGCCGCGCGGGCGGCGCTGTTGCGGGCCCCGGTCGTCTGATGGAAGCCAGTGCGCGTTGGGCCTGGCGGGCACGCCGCGCCAGGGGCTGCGCTCGCGGCCTCAGGCGCGGATGAGCGGCACCTCGTACGCGGCCAGTTGCGGGTCCGCTGTGAGGATCGTCAGCCCCTCGAGTTGCGCCTGGGCGACGAGCAAGCGGTCGAACGGATCGCGGTGGTACGGCGGCAGGCGGCCGGCGCGCAACCCGTGTTCGACCTGCACGGGCAGCGGCAGGATGCGGCCCCGCCGCATCCTGCTGGGAACGTAGCGCTCGGGCGCGACGGGCAACCGCAGCTTGCCCAGGGCGTGTTTGATGGCGATCTCCCACGCGCTGGCCGCCGAGAGGTAGAGGGCATGGGCGCCGTCCTGGACCACGCGCCGGGCCTCTGCCGAGAGCCGCTCGGGTGCGGCCTCCATCCAGAGCCAGCACTGGGTGTCCAGCAGGATCTTCATGCCCCTTCGAACGTGGCGAGGATCTCGTCCGGCAGCGGAGCGTCGAAGTCGTCGGCGATGGTCACCTTTCCCCGATCGAGCCCGAGGCGCCGGGCTGCGGGTTTGCGTCGGACGGGTACCAGGCGGGCGACCGGCGTATCGGCCCGCATGATCACCACCTCCTCTCCGGTCTCCACGCGCCGCAGGAGTCGGGAGAGGTGGGTCTTCGCCTGATGGACGCTCACCTTCACGCACAAGATTTTGAACTAAGTCTATGACTTAGTCAATGCCAGTCCCCCTGCACGGGCCGGCTCCGACGTGATCCTTGACGCCCGGCGCCGACGGCGGCGCTCAGGGTGCGAGCACGACGTGCCGGATCTCCCGCCGCCGTGCCGTGTAGGCCACGTGCACCCGGCCAGCGCCGTCCAGCACGATGGCCGGGTAGGAGTACTCGCCCGGCCCCTCCTCGAGCACCGCCACCCGCGTCCAGGTCGCGCCGCCATCACCGCTCTCGGCCAGGCAGAGGGGGTACCGCAGCTCCCACTGCATCGGATCCCGCCCGCGGTCGGTGTGGTTGTACGCCAGCCACAGGCGCCCGTCGGGCAGGCGCACCATGTCGATGCCGGCGTTGGGATTGGGCAGCGGCGTCGGGTACGGCGTCGACCATGTCTGCCCGCCGTCAGCGCTCTCGGCGGCCCAGATGCGGCCTACCCGGGTGCGCATGAGCAGCAGCAATCGACCCGGCGCCGCTTCGGCCAGCGTCCCCTGGATCATGGCCACGCCGGTGCCGGCGCCGATCGTCAGGTCATCGAATACCCACGCCGTGGTGTGCCGCGCGACGTCCAGGCGCGCGATCCCCACCTGCCAGCGCACCTCGTCGTACACCGGGAGCAGCAGCGTGGCGTCCACGCGGAGGGGCTTGTTCTTGGTCAGCACGCCCGCGCGATCCCACAGCAGAAGTTCCTCCGACCAGGTCTGTCCGCCGTCGGTCGAGAGCCGCGCGCACGGTTTGCCGCCGGTGCACCACGCGCCGTAGACGCGAAAGTAGGCCAGCCAGAGCACGCCCGGTGCGCCGGCGAACAGCACCGGGTTCCCGCACGGGTGTCCGTCGGCGGGCGCCACCAACGTGGGAGCCGACCAGGCCATCGCCCCTGCGGCCAGCCGTGCGGTGTAGATCCCCGAGTCGGGGAGCCCCTCCGCAGTACCTCCGAACCACGCGCCCAGCAGGCTGCCGTCGGGCAGCGGCAGCAGCGTGGCCCCGTGGCAGAACGCCGTGGGCAGCGGGTTCGTCATGGCGCGCCGCGCGAGGACTCCGGCGGCCATCCTACCGGTGGGCCGTCATGGCGATGCCGCGGATGATGGACCGCTGGAGGAACAGGAACAGCACCAGGGCAGGCAGCGCCGCCAGCGCGGCGCCGGCCATGAGGATCCCGTAGTCGATGTCGTAGGCCCCCTGCAGCGCCCGCAGCCCGATGGGCAGCGTGAACATCTGGGGCGAGGACAGCGCGATCATCGACCAGAAGAACTCGTTCCACGCGAAGGTGAACATGTAGATGACCAGGGCCGCCAGCGCCGGCCTGGCCAGCGGCACGATCACGTGCAGCAGGATCCGCACGTTCCCGGCGCCGTCGACGCGGGCGGCGTCGTCCAGCTCCGTGGGGATGTTGAGGAAGAACTGCCGCAGCAGGAAGATGCCGATGGGCATGCCGATCATGGGCAGGAAGACCGCCGGGTACGTGTTCAGCAGGTGCAGGCGGTTCATGAGGAAGTACAGGGGAATCACGTTCACCTCCAGCGGGATCAGCATCGACGACAGGAACGCCAGGAAGAGCGCGTCGCGCCCGCGCCACTGCAGGCGGGCGAAGGCGAACGCAGCGGGGATCGCCACCAGGGTCGACAGCACCGTGGTGGCCGTGGCCACCACCAGGCTGTTGAGCATCCACCGCAGGAAGGGCCAGCGGGTCAGGACGACCTGCACGTGGTGCAGCGTGGGCTGCTGGGGGATCCACCGGGGCGGGAGCGCGAAGATCTCGGGCGCGGGCTTGACGCCCGTGGCGAACATCCACGCGATGGGTGCGATCCACAGGGCCAGCAGGCCCGCCATGACCGCCAGCACGACGCCCGCCAGCAGCCGGTCTGCCCTCACAGCGCCGTCCCCAGGCCGAGCCAGCGAAAGGCGAGCAGCGTGAGCCCCAGGATGATGGCAAACAGCACTACGCCCACCGCCGCGGCCTGGCCCATCTCGAGGTACTCGAACCCGAAGCGGTACAGGTACAACGCCAGCACCTCCGAGGCGCGCCCCGGGCCGCCGGCGGTCATGATGAGCACCTGGCCGAAGACGATGAAGCCCGAGATCGTGGTCAGCACCAGCGCGAAGAGCACCGCCGGCTTCAACAGCGGCAGCATGATCGCCACGAAGATGCGGGCGCCCGAGGCCCCGTCGATGCGCGCTGCCTCGTAGAGCTCCTCGGGGATGTCCTCGAGCGCCGCCCGAAACAGCACCATGCGGTAGCCCGCCAGCCACCACGTGGTGGCCAGCGCGATGGCCGGGATCGCCCACCGCGGCTCGTTGAGGAAGACCGGCGGGCGCAGCCCCCAGCCCCGCAGCACCAGCAGCACGATACCGAAGTCGGGATCCAGCAGCCACCGCCACACCAGGCCCACGACGGACACCGTCAGCAGGTACGGGAAGAAGAACCCCGCCTCCATCCAGTGGGCGACGCGCGTGCCCCGGTGCGTGAACAGGAACAGCGCCAGCAGCAGCCCGACCCCCACGATGAGCGGGATCGCGAGCGCCGCGAACTCCAGCGTGTTGCCCAACGCGTTCCAGAAGCGGGGGTCGCGGGCCAGCGCCAGGTAGTTGCGGGCCCCGGCGAACTGGGCCTCGCCCAGGGGATCCCACCGGTACAGGCTGATGACGACGCCATAGAGCACCGGGCCCAGCCGAAAGAGCACCCAGAACGCCCCGAAGGGTGCCAGGAACAGCGCGATCTCGCCGGCGCGCAGCAGCCGGCGCCTGCGTGGCGTCACGCCGTCCGGGCGCGGGCGCCGCACCCGGCAACTCGACGGCCGCGGGCGGGGCGCGGGGATCCCCCCGCGCCCCGCCCGCTTACAGCCCGCCGCCGTCGTCCCATAACCCGGTGCCGCACGGTCCAGCGCCCCAGAAGGTCGTGCCGGCCCCGGCTAGGCTGCCAGCACCCGGTTGACCTCGGCCTCGGCGCGCGCCAGCGCGTCACGAGGAGCCAGCCGCAGGTTATACGCCTCCTGGATGTAGGGCTCGATGGCCGCGTGGACCTGCGGGGCCTTCTCGTGGATCAACGGGTAGTGCACGTAGCCCCGGTTGGCCATGTCCGTGAACTTCTTCAGCGCCAGCGACCACGAGTCCGACTCCAGCAGCGCCCGCGAGCGCTGCGCGGGCAGGTAGGCCGGGATGTGCCCGCCGTAGATCCCCCACAGGTCGGAGTGCTCGTTGATCCACTTGATGGCCCGAATCGCCGCCACCAGCACCTCGTTGCTGGCCCGGTCCGGCCGCTGGCGCGGGATCACGAGGTTGTGGCTGTCGCCCCAGGTCACGGGCCGGTCGAAGAACTTCGGCACGTAATGGAAGCCGAAGTTGACCCGGCTGTCCTTGGCCGTGGGCAGGTACCAGTTCCCCGCCAGCAGCATCCCCAGCTGCCCGGCCGCGAACTGCTTGAACCCGTCGGTGCCGGGCTGGTTCCAGCCGCGCCGGATCATCGTCACCAGGTAGTCCAGGGCGCGCAGGCCGCGCTCGTCGTTGAACGCCGCGCGCTTCCCGTCGGGCGTGAGCAGCTCGCCGCCCTGCCCCCAGAACAGGATCTCCCATGCCCGGCGGATCTTCCGGGGCAGCGCGTCCTCGGCCGGGTGGAAGGCGAAGCGGCCGGTGCGGGTGCGCAGGGCCTCGCAGGCGCGCTCGAACTCTTCCCGGGTCTCCGGCGGGCGGTCGGGGTCGAGGCCGGCCTGGCGAAAGAGGTCCTTGTTGTACCACAGCCCCCACATGTGCGAGTCCAGCGGCACCAGGTAGCGCTTCCCCTGGTAGACGCCCGCCTCCCACACCGTCTTGGTGTAGGCCGGCGCCCGGATGTCCGCGATCTCCAGCAGGTTGCCCGCCCGCGACTCCTCCAGCGGCGTGAGTGCCCGGTAGACGTCCATCACCCGGCTGGAGTGGCAGATGCCGATGTGCGGCGCGTTGCCCGCGCCCACCGCCGCGAACAGCTGCGCGTAGTACTCGGCCCACTGGCCCTGCAGCAGGTTCAACCGCACCGTGCGGTGCTCGGTGTTGAACTGGCGGACGATGCGCTCCATGGCGGCGGCGTCGCCGCTGTGGAACAGCGTGTAGTAGTCGAGGGTGAGCACCCGCTCCTGGGCGGCCGCCAGGGGCAGCCGCACCCCTCCGGCCGACGTCGCCAGCGCCGCCGCCGCGGCCGTCTTGAGGAAAGCGCGCCGGCTGATCGCGCTTCCGTCCCCACGCCCGTTGCCACTCATCTCCCGTCACCTCCGCGCTCGCGGTCTCGTGCCACCTCTGCGCGCCGCTCCCGGGCCCCGCGCGCCTGCGCGCGCAGTGCCCGCAGGCGGCGCATCACGTCCGAACCCCCCTCGCCGAAATGCCGGGCGAGGTCCAGGTACTCGCGGTAGAGCACGTCGTACACCCGGTGCGCCCGCGTGTCGGGCCGGTACGGCACGTACTGCCGATCGCCCATGCGCTCGATGGCGGCCAGCATGCCATCGCCGCCGCGGTCCGCGCCCGCCGCCGCGGCCGCGTAGATGGCCGCGCCGACCGCCGACGCGTGGCGGGCCTGCGAGGCCAGGACCTCACGGCCCAGCACGTCGGCGGTGATCTGCAGCAGCAGCGGGCTGCGTTCGGCCAGGCCGCCGCACGCGATCACCTCGCGCACGGGCACGCCGCCTGCCTCGAACGTGTCGAGCACGCGCCGGGTGCCGTAGGCGGTCGACTCCAGCAGCGCCCGGTAGATCTCGTGGGGTTCGGTGGCGAGCGTCAGCCCCACCAGCAGCCCCGAGAGGTCCGCGTCCACCAGCGGCGTCCGACAGCCGTTCCACCAGTCGAGCGCCAGCAGTCCCGCCTCCCCCGGTTGCAGCGTCGCCGCCTGCGCCTCGAGCGCTGCGAAGAGCGCCGCCTCGCCGGGCGCGCCGGCGCCGCGCCCCGCCGGGGCCGCGCCCCCGGTCTCCGCCCGCGCGGCCACCCGCTCGGGCACGCTGGTGCGCACGTACCACTGGAAGATGTCGCCAACCGAGACCTGCCCGGCCTCGTACCCGAACAGCCCCGGCAGGATACCGTCCTCCACGACGCCGGCGATACCCCGGACCGCGCGGCGCTGCGGGTCGACCAGCAGGTGGCACGTCGAGGTGCCCATGATCGCCACCAGCCGGCCGGGCTCGCGCACGCCCACGGCGGGCACCGCCGCATGGGCGTCGATGACGGCCACCGCGACCGGCGTGCCCGCGCGCAGGCCCGTACGGCGCGCCCAGGCGTCGGTGAGCGCGCCCGCCGCCGTGGCCACGGGCTGAGGAGGCCCCAGGCGGTCGAGCAGCGTGGGCAGCGCAGGGTCCAGCGCGGCCCAGAAGGCTGCGTCGGGATACCCTTCTGCCTTCTGCCAGTGGGCCTTGTAGCCCGCCTGGCAGGCGCTGCGCACCTCGCGGCCGGTCAACTGCCAGACGATCCAGTCGCCGCCCTCGATCCAGCGCGCGGCAGCAGCCATGACCTCAGGCGCTTCCGCCAGCACCTGCCACCCTTTGGCCCACAGCCACTCCGACGAGGTCTTCCCGCCGTACCAGCGCAGGAACCCGGCGTCCGGCCGGTCCGCGGCCGCATTGATGCGATCGGCGTAGGGCTGCGCGGCGTGGTGCTTCCACAGCTTGGGCCAGGCATGAGGCTCGCGGCGGTACTCGGGCAGCGTGCACAGGGGGACGCCGTCGGCGGTCGTGGGAAGCACCGTACACGATGTGAAGTCCACGCCGATGCCCACGATGGCGTCGGCTGGGACCGCAGCAGCCATCTGGCGGAGCAGCACCTCCAGGACGCCCACCCAGTCGTCGGGATGCTGCAGGGCCCAGTCCGCGGGCAGCGGCCGAGGCTCGTCCGGCAGCGTCCGGTCGATGACGCCGTGGGGGTAGGCGGCGGTGGCCGTGGCCGCCAGCGCGCCGTCGGCGGTCCGGACCAGGACCGCCCGGGCGGACTCCGTGCCGAAGTCGACGCCGACGGTGTAGGTGGTCACCGCCGTCACGCAGAGGCGCCGGGCAGCGCAGACGGTGCCGGCCCGAACACCCGCGGCTCGATCCCCGTCATGCGGCAGAACCAGACGAGGTCGGCCACCCAGTCTCCGTAGACTCCGTGGATGTGGTTGGAGTCGTACTCGGCCAGGAACGCGTCGGCCGAGACGCGCAGCCGCGCGAACGCGTGCGGCCACTGCGGCGTGGTAGCTGCCACCTTGCGCGCGGTGACCTCCGGCGGAAAGGCGACGAACTCGCCGGGGACGATGGCCATCCAGTAGCGGCCGTTGCGGCGGGCCAGGCGGGCGAGCGTCACCGGGCCCGGCGCCGCCACGTGCATCACCGAGGCACCGCCCGCGGGAAAGTAGAGGATCGCCGGGTAGAGGTGCACGTGCCGGAGGTTGGCCGCGGGGTCGAACGATCGGCCCGCGAAGTACGTGGCGTGCTGGCCCGAGTTGCACAGGTCCCACACGTCGTCGGCGGCGTCGTAGTGCCGCACGTCGGCGAACAGCACCGGGGTGCCGGCCAGGTGCTTGAAGATCTCCATGGTCAGGGCGCCGTCGCTGTCGGCCTCGGTGGCGCAGACGATGGGGTCGTGGGGGCCTTCCCAGTCGTAGGGGTCGTTGAGGAAGGCTTCGGGCACGTCCATGGTGACGAAGTGATCGGTCATCTCGGGCTGGCCCTTGATCCCGCAGAAGTCCAATCGCCACTCGTCGACGAGCTCGCGCACGGCGTGGTAGGCCTTGATCTGGCGGCGCAGCAGCTCGGGGGTCAGCTTCTCGCCGTCGTAGTGGATCGTCGCGCCGTGCTCCTGCAGCCAGGCGATGGCGGCGTCGGCCCGGCTGTCGGGGACCCGCGCGGCGCGCCGGACGATCTCGAACTGGTCGATGTGCTCGATGTCGATGCCGAACTCTCGCCGCCAGACGTCCAGGGCGGGCACGGCGGTGTACATCCCCATCGAGCGGCCGCCGATCACACCGTACACCTCGCCGCGCAACCGGTTGCGCGCCGCCGCCGGCCGCAGGAACTGCAGCACCCGCTGGAAGACCGCGTCGTCGTCGATGTCGCCCGAGACCCGCCCGCAGCACACCCCGATCTGGTCCAGGCTGCCGGCCGCCGCCAGCATGGCCACCAGCCCCGGATACTGCGGGTTCACGTTGGAGAACAGCAGGATCGGGGCGGGGACGAACTGGGCCGCGATGGCAGAGTAGTGCGGCCAGGCCCAGATGGCGTAGTTGAAGATCGTGACCTCCACGCCCTGGGCCGCGAGGTACCGCGCCTCCTGCTGGGCCAGGTCGGTGGTCCAGACGATCTCGCGGCCGACGACGACCTCCCATCCGGCCGCCCGCAGGCGCGCGGCCAGACGGTCCTGGAACTGGCGGGTGAGCGGGAGCAGTTCCCGGTGGACGGCGGGACGGCCGTCGGAGAAGGTCAGCACTCCCACCCTGGGTGGCTTCATCGATCCCCTCCCGAGACGGCGCCGGGCCGCAGGCGTAGTGATAACGTTCTCAGACCCGTGAAAAGTTCGCGGCCCCTCCCGAACTTCCTGCCGGGGCGGCCCGAGGCCGCATCACCTTCGAGCCTACCGGAGGACCGCAGCGTGGGGCAATCGGGTCTGCGCTCGATCCGCCCGGCCTGGCAAACTGGGCGGTGGCCGCCGGCTGGTGCTGGCCGACCCCGCGCCGGATGCCCGGCCCGGACCTCGCGCCGATCCACTGCCACGCCAGCACCTGATCCCCCGGTTGATCAGCTGCCCGTAGCGGTCCCGCGTCTGGACGTCCATCTCAACCAGCACGGTGGTGTCGGGCGGTGCAAGACGGTATCTCCTGATCCAGAAACTCCGCCACTGCTGCGGGACTGCGGATCTCTGAGGTCTGTGGTGTCCGGGGGACATCGGGGAAGCGTACCAGGGAGCGAACCCGCAGGGGGCGGCCGCGCGGGTGCAGTCAGCGGCGCCGCCGGCGAGACCGCAGGCGCTGTCGCGCCTCACCCAGGGGAACTCCCCTGGCCGGAAGACCGGTCCGCAGCCGCTCGCGGACGACGGGATCCGCGAGCAGTTCCCGCGTCTCCAGTTCATCTTCCAACTCCTGCACGCGGGCCAGCAGGCGGGACCACG
The DNA here is from genome assembly GCA_031459855.1 of Armatimonadota bacterium. NCBI lineage: Bacteria > Bacillati > Candidatus Sysuimicrobiota > Candidatus Sysuimicrobiia > Candidatus Sysuimicrobiales > Candidatus Humicultoraceae > Candidatus Fervidifonticultor > Candidatus Fervidifonticultor primus. The sequence goes on along the minus strand of JAVKHP010000001.1, from coordinate 1,662,177 downwards.
TCTCCCGGGGAACGAGGATAGCATCGGCCTTCCGTCCTCGGGTGATGGTGATGGGCGTACCAGCGGCCACCTCGTCCAAGAACCGGGATGGATTCTTCTTAAAATCGCTGATCTGTACGACCTTGTCGATCATCGCTGTCAAGCTCATGGACGACTCCTCCTCACTCCCCCGATCCCTCGACGTTGCAAGGCCTTCTCGATTAACTCATAAAGGTTCTCACGGCGCACACCCACGTACCACACCAGCACGTGGTCACGGGCGCGGTCCCACCGATAGACAATACGATAGCGACCGTAGGTGATCCGGTGATGACCTCGTAAGGGCCCCCTCAGCGGTCGTCCAAAATCAGGCTCCCGCTCAAGAAGGGCGATCTTGTCGAGGATTCCCTCCAGAACCTCTTCATCGTGCACCTTTCCGAGGTCCTCGGAGAGGCAATCCGGATGCACCTCGACGATGACCATTTACAGATCCAAATATAGATCCGAAAATGGAGCCAGTCAATGGTCTGCCGCCTCACCAACGGACGGATCGTCAAGCCCGAGGGCCACCCCGGGAACCCGCTCAACCGCGGCACTCTCTGGCCCAAGGGCGTGGCCTGTATCATCGCCGTCTACGACCCCCACCGGGTGAAGGCGCCGCTGGTCCGCGCCGGCGAGAAAGGGGTCCCCGGGCGCTGGCGGCAGGCCACCTGGGACGAGGGTGGTGGCCGAACCGCGGCTGCGCGGCGCCGGTCCCTTTCCCCACCGGGGCGCAGGGATCACCCGGCCCCTGGAGAACGAGATCGCGAGAACGTTCTCTCGTCCTGGATCCACCATGGCCCCGGTCTGGAGCCCGACATGGCCACGTTGAAGGACGTCGCCCGACGCGCCGGCGTCTCGGTGCCCACCGCCGCCCGCGCCCTGGGCGGTTACGGGCACGTCAGCCCGACCACCCGCGACCGAGTGCTGCGCGCCGCACGCGCCCTGGACTACCAGACCAACGCCATCGCGCGCAGCATGATCAAGGGCCGCACCCACACTCTGGGCGTGATCGTCTCGGACAACGCCAACCCGTTCTTCGCCGCGGTCGTCCGGGGCATCGAGGACGTGGTTCTGGCCCGCGGCTACGCCATCATGCTGTGCAACACCGACGAGGATCCGGCCAAGGAGGCCCTCTACATCGCCATGGTCCGGCAGAAGCGGGCCGACGGGGTGATCGTCTCGCCCTCGCGCGGTGCCTCGCCGCTGCTGCGCGCGCTGGTGGCCAGCCGGGTGCCCGTGGTGCAGGTGGACCGCCGGGTCCGGGGCCTGCCGGCCGATGCCGTGGTGTGCGACAACCGGGCCGGCGTGGCCGCGGCCGTCGCGCACCTGGTGCGCCTGGGCCACCGGCACATCGGCATGATCAGCGGGCCCCGGCAGGTCTACACCGGGCGCGAGCGCCTCGCGGCGTTCCGGGCGGCGCTGCGCCGCGCGGGGCTGCCCGTCGTCGACCGGTGGATCCTGGAGGGCACCTTCAAGGAGGAGAGCGGGTACGAGCTGGCGGGGCGGTTCCTCGAGGGACAGCGCCCCACGGCCATCTTCGTCGCCAACAACCTCATGACGATCGGCGCCCTGCTGCGCTTGCAGGAAGCCGGGGTGCGCATCCCCGAGGAGATGGCGGTCGTGGGGTTCGACGACATGGACTGGGCGCCGATCCTGACCCCCCCGCTGACCGCCGTGGCCCAGCCCTCCTACGCCCTGGGCCGGACCGCCGCCAGCCTGCTGCTCGACCGCCTGGAGCGCGGCGCCAGCAGGCCACGCACCGTGGTGCTCCAGCCCCGGCTGGTGGTCCGCGCGTCCTGCGGGGCGCTTCGGGGAGCGCCGACCATCGCCGGCGGGAGTCTTCCATCTCTGATCTGAGATATGGCAAATAGAGATATGGGGGAAAATCGGGCAAGAACCCGATTGGTGCGAGCTTTGCGGCCCCCTACACTGTTTACGCCCCGACAGCGTCGGGAGCTGGACACCGTGGGAGGGATTGCGGATGGCGTTGCGATCGCGCGCTGTGTGGAGTTTGGTCCTCGCCGTCCTGCTGGTGGCGAGCATCGCCCCGCTGGCGCAGAGTCAGCCGCGCGCCGGGTGGCCGCGCTCGGTGACGATCGGCTCGGCCTCCATCGGGGGCGTCTACTTCGTCGTGGCCGGCGGCTGGGCGCGGGTCATCAGCGAGAAGATGGGCCTCCCGGCCACCAACCGCGTGACCGGCGGGCCGGTGCAGAACATCCAGCTGGTGCAGACCAAGGAGATCGAGCTCGGCATGACGACCACCGGGCCGCTCTACGAAGCCCTGCAGGGCATCGGCGAGTTCCGGGGCCGCAAGATGGATGCTGTCCGCGTGATCTTCCCGATGTACACCTCCTACGCCCACTGGATGGTCAACGCCGACTCCGGCATCCGCTCGGTCACCGACCTGACCGGGAAGGTCGTCAGCCTCGGGCCCCGCGGCGGCTCGGCCGAGTTCGTGGGCGAGCGGGTCATGCAGTTGTTCAACGTGAAGCCGCGGCGGATCGTCTACCTCGGGTTCGCCGACGGCGCCTCCGCCATGCGCGACGGCGTGGTGGACGCCAACTTCGGCGTGATCGGCGTGCCGGTACCCGCCTGGGTCGAGGCGGCGGTGACGCGGCCGGTGCGATTCTTCGGGTTCTCCCCCGAGCAGATCGAAACGCTCACCGAGAAGTTCCCCTACCTGGCCCGCGCCGCCATCCGGGGCGGCGTCTACCGGGGACAGGACGCGCCGATCCCCACGGTGCAGATGTGGAACGCCGCCATCGTGCACAAGGACGCGCCCGAGGACTTCGTCTACGAGCTGGTCAAGACCATGTTCGCCAACCGCGACTTCCTGGCCACCGTGCACCCGACGGCCAACGAGATGCTGCCGGTGAACGTCTTCTACATCAAGATGCCGATGCACCCCGGGGCGATCCGCTTCTTCCGCGAGCAGGGGGTCAAGCTGGACGACGCCCACCTGCCGCCTGAGCTGGCCGCCAGGAAGTGAGGCCGACCTGGTGACGCCCGGGGCACCCAGACCTCACACCCCGCCGGGGCGGGCGCGGGCGGCGCCCGCCCCGGATCCGCGGTGAGCACGAGGGACACGCGGCCGCGCCGGTGGCGGCCTGACACCGTCACCCGCCGGCGCAGGCCCGCCCCGATGCGCACGCCGAACACGAGGCCCCGTCCGTGAGCGCCGGGCCACCCGACGTCGCGCCCGCAGCGCCGGCTGGCCTGCCGGTCGATACGGCGCGGGTGGGCGAGGTCGTCGAGCTCCCCACGCGCGCCCTCTCGCCACGGCTGCACGCCCTGGTGCGGGCCATCGCCGCAGCCATGGCCATCTACCACATCGTGCAGCTCGGCCGCTTCTTTGGCATCGTCACGGACCCGCAGAAGCTCTACGCCGTCCACGTCACGTTCGTCGTCGTGCTGGCGTTCCTGCTGGTGCCGGCGCGCCGCGGCCAGCAGCGCCCCACGGTGCTGGACTGGCTGCTGGTGGCCGCGGCCCTGGTGGTCCTGGCCTACGTCTTCCTGGTGTTCGAGGAGCTGACCGGACGCGCCGGCGTCTTCCCCACGCGGGAGGACGTCATCGTCGGGGTCCTGCTGATCATCGTCGCCACCGAAGCCGCGCGGCGGGCCACGGGCTGGTCGCTGCCCGTCATGGGCGCCCTGTTCGCCGCCTATCCGTTCCTGGGCCCCTACCTGCCCGGTCTGCTGCACCACAAGGGGTTCTCGTTTGGCACCGTCGTCTCGTTCCTGTTCAGCGACAACGGCATCTACGGCGTGCCGATCCAGGTCTCGGCCCGGGACGTCTACCTGTTCATCCTGTTCGGGGCGTTCATCGAAGCGTCCAACATCGGCCGGTTCATCGTGCAGGCAGCGCTCAGCGTCGCCGGCAGCCGGCGCGGCGGCCCGGCCAAGGTCTCCATCCTCACCAGCGCCCTGTTCGGCACCGCCAGCGGCTCGTCGGCCGCCAACGTGATGGTCGACGGGGTGATCAACATCCCCCTGATGAAGGCCACGGGCTTCACCGGCCCGGTGGCCGCCGGGATCGAAGCGATGAACAGCACCGGGGGGCAGATCGTCCCGCCCATCATGGGCGCCGCAGCCTTCCTCATGGCCGACATCCTGGGCATCCCCTACGCGCAGGTGGCCGTAGCGGCCATCGGGCCGGCTCTGCTCTACTACGTGGCGGCCTACTGGATGATCGAGTTCTACGCCGCCTCCCAGGGGCTGCGGGGACTCCCCCGGGCGGAGCTCCCGCGGTTCCGCGACGTGATGCTCCAGCATGGCTACCTGCTGCTCCCCATCGTCGTGCTGCTCTACATGATCATGGGCCGTGGCGCCGCGCCGGCCCGCGCCGCCCTCTACGCCCTGGGCGTGGCGTTCGTCGCGTCGTTGGTGCGGGCCGACACGCGCCTCACGCTGCCCAAGATCGTCGGCGCCATGGAAGAAGGGGCCAAGCGCACCATCGAGATCGGCGTCTCGTGTGCCTCGGCGGGTGTCATCGTCGGCATCCTGGCGCTCACCGGGCTCGGCGGGAAGTTCTCGGAGTTGCTGATCGACCTGGCCGGAGGCAACCTCCTGGCGGGGCTGGTGGCCACCATGTTCGCGGCGCTGATCCTGGGCATCGGGCTGCCGACCACGGCCGCCTACGCCATCGCAGCCAGCGTGCTCGCGCCGGCCCTCATCAAGATGGGCGCGGTGCCCCTGGCCGCCCACATGTTCATCTTCTACTTCTCCATCATCTCGGCGGTCACGCCGCCCGTGGCCTTCGCCTCGTTCGCGGCCGCCAGCATCGCCAAGGCGCCCATGTGGGAGTCGTCGGTAGAGTCGATGCGCTTTGGCCTGGCCGGGTACATCGTGCCCTTCATGTTCGTCTACGGCCCGTCGATCCTGGTCGGGCAGCGGCCGTGGCCGGAGACGCTGCTGGCCCTGACCACGGGCACGGTGGGCACACTGTGTCTGGCCGCGGCGATGATCGGCTACCTGGCGCGGCGGGCCACGCTGCTCGAGCGCGCGGTGCTCTTCGTGGCGTCGTTGCTGCTGATCCGGCCGGGGCTGGTCACCGACGTGGCGGGGCTGGCGCTGCTGGCCGCGGTGGGCGTGGCGCAGCGGGTGCTCCGGCCGGTGGAACGAGCGCCCGCGGGCGCCGGCCCTGCCTGAGCGGTGGCCGCCGCGTCGTCGCATTGACGGTATCTGGTCGTCGTATTGACGGTATCTGCCGACCATCCCTACAATGCGACTGACGCTCGCTCAGCGCCACGCCGCAGCACAGGCAGTTGCACATCGGTGAGCGTGTCGCACGGACTCCGCGAGGAGGCGGCGCCATGAAGCTCCTGTACATTCTCCCCGGCAACCTCTCCCACTCCGACGCCGGGCGGGCCGAGATCGAGCGGCGCCGCGGCATCCTGCGGCGCCTGGCCGCCGCGGACACCCACGTGGACGTCGTGGACGTGCCCGACGGCCCGCTGTCGATCGAGTCGGCCTACGAGGAGTACCTGGCGGTGCCCGGGACGCTGCGCCGCGTGCAGGAAGCGGCACGGGCGGGCTACGACGGCGTCATCGTGGGCTGCTTCGGCGACCCGGGGGTGGACGCGGCCCGGGAACTGGTGGCGATCCCGGTGGTCGGGCCGGCCGAGGCATCGATGCTGCTGGCGGCCACCCTGGGCCACCGCTTCGCGATCGTCACGGTGTTGGACTCGGTGGTGGCGCCGTTGCGCCACCTGGCCGTGCGCGTGGGCCTGGAGCGCAAACTGGCCGCGGTGCGGGCGGTGGACATTCCGGTGCTGGACCTCGCCCGCGACCGCGACGCCAGCATCGAGCGCATGATCGCCCTGGGACAGCGTGCCGTGCACGACGACGGTGCCGACACGCTGGTCCTGGGCTGCATGAGCATGGGCTTCCTCGAGGCCCACGGCCGCATCGCCGAAGCGGTGGGCGTGCCCGTCGTCAACCCGGTTCTGGCGGCGGTGAAGGTGCTGGAGGCGCTGATCGGGGCGGGACTGCGGCACAGCAAGAAAGCCTACCCGCTGCCGCCCAAGCTGCGGGCGACAGCCCCGGTCCGCTAGCCACGCCCGGCCGTCGCGCAGCCGCCCGGCGTCGCACGGCACGCGGCGCCTGCGACCCGGCGAACCCGGCGCGGAGCGGTCAGGCGCGTTCGTGCACGATCCGGCCGCCCACCATGGTGAGGGAGACCGTGATCGTCGGCAGCCGATCGTCGGGGACCGTCAGGTAGTCGTCGCTGAGCACCGCCAGGTCGGCCCACTTCCCCACTTCCAGCGACCCCTTGCGCTGCTCCTCGAACGTGGCGTACGCGCCGTTGATGGTCCACAGGCGCAGCGCATCCTCCCGGCTGATCTCCTCCCCCGGCAGCAGCCTGCCCGCCAGGGTCTGCTGGGTCGTCACCATGTACAGGCCCAGCAGGGGGCGCTGCGGGTCGTACGCCACCGCCGGGCAATCGGTGCCGCCCGTGACGACGAGGCCTTCGCGCAGCCAGCTCCGCACCGGCAGTCCCCAGTCCTTCACGGTGCGCTCCCACGGATCCGACGGCGGGTGCTTGGCGATCCGGACCCGCGACATCGCCTCGTGCATGTGGAACGAGCGCGCCGCCGCGAAGTAGGCCAGCGTCGGGTTGGCCGCGATGATGAGGTCGAGCGCCTTGACCCGGCGGTAGTACTCGGGGCGGATCAGCCCGAAGCCGTGCTCGTAGGTGCACCGCCGCCCGCGCAGCGGTCGCTCACGGTCCGCCTGCTCCAGGACGTCGAGCACTAGCTGCGTGGAGTCCTCGGAGTACCCGGTGCCGACGTGGATCGCCATGGTGAACCCCAGCCGGTTGGCCTCCAGCAGCATCGTGCGCAGCTTCTCCGGCGAGTAGGCCCACCACCCGTCGTTCTGTACCACCAGCTTCAGCCCGCCCAGCCGCAGGAACGGTCCGCCCAGCCCCTGCTTGGGTCCGAAGTAGCGGCGCAGGGAGTCGCGGATGTCGTCGATGCGCATGTAGCGCGCCGGCAGGCCCAGGAGCAGATCGGTGCGCACGGTCAGCACGCCCCGTCGGTCCGCTTCGATGTACGCGTCGATCTCTTCGGGGATGAGCCCCATGTCCCGCGTGCCCGTCACCCCGCACTGGTTCAGCAGCCGGGCCTGGGCCTGGATGGCCCGCACGTACGTCGCCGTGTCGTAGTGCGGGAAGTCCCATTTCTTCAACGGCAGGCCCATGCGCTCCCAGAGCCGCCGGCGCGCCAGGTCCCCGGCGCCGGCGATGAGGTGGCCCGTGGGTTCGCCGCTGTCGTCGCGCACGATGTGCCCTTCGGGCTCGTTGGGGTCGCCGCCGGGGTCGGGGGTGTGCCGATCGATCCCCGCCAGGCGCAGCGCCAGGGTGTTGAGGATCACGTTCTTCCCCGACTGGAAGATGTACACGGGGTTGTTGGGAGCGACACGGTCCAGGTCGTGGCGGTCGGGGAACCGGCCGTCACGCAGCGCGCCGCGGTACATGCACGACGTCACGATCCACTCGCCCGGCCGCGCCTGTCGTGCGCGCTGCGCGATGGCCTCCTGGATCTCGGCGATGTTCTGGGCCCAGGCCAGGTTGACCTTGACGCCCACCTCCGGCTGGTCGAGCCCTGCCAGCAGCATGTGGGTGTGGTTGTCGATCATCCCGGGGATGACGCAGGCTCCCTTGAGGTCGATTCGTCGGGTGGACGCGCCGGCCAGACGCTTGATATCGCCGTCGGTACCGACGGCGACGATCTTGTCGTCGACCACGGCCAGGGCCTCGGCGATGGAGAACCGGGCGTCGACCGTCAGGATCTTCCCGTTGAACAGGATGGTGTCGGCCACGAGCCGGCCGTCCTCGATGCCCACAGCGTCCTCCTCACTCCCCGGTTGGGGCCGGCACCGGCCCCCGATGCTCGGTGTGGGCCGCCGCCACCACCGCGCTGTCGGCCAGCAGGTCCAGGGCCGTCCACGCCATGGCCTGCGCGGCCACCAGCATGGCCGCCATGGCCCGATCGGTTGCGGCGCATGCCGCTGCCGCCCGCGTGTGGAACGCCACGTCGGCCGGCCACGTCCCCACCGAGAACAGCACGGCCGGGACCGCCTGGCTGACGTCGCCGAAGTCGGTGGAGGCCATCGCGCGCCACTCCCCCACCGTCTCTCCCAGAGCGCGCAGGTTGGCGGCCAGCACGTTCCCCACCGTCTCGTTGTGCCGCACCGGTGCGAGCCGCTGCACCTCCCGCACCTCCAGCTCGACGTCGGCGGCCATGGCGGCGGCCTGCGCGCACCGCACCACCCGCCGCGCGAGCTGCTCCAGCGTCGCGGGATCTGCGGCGCGCACGCCGATGGTGCAGGCTGCGCGTTCGGGGATCACGTTGGGTGCCTGGCCGCCGTCGGTGACGATGCCGTGGATCCGCGCGCCGTCGCCGATGAACTGGCGGAGCGCGTTGAGGTTGGCATACGTGAGCAACACACCGTCCAGCGCACTGGCCCCGCGCCACGGCTCGTCGGCCGCATGGGCTGCCCGTCCCCGAAAGACCAGGTCGAAGAGGCAAAGGCCGCTGCAGGCCCGCAGGAGCGCGGTGGCCTGCCAGGGGTGGAACGTCAGGGCGACGTCCAGGTCGGCGAACACGCCGGCGGCGAGCATCTGCACCTTGCCGGCGCCCCGCTCCTCGGCGGGACAGCCGAACACCCGCACGGTGCCGGGGAGCGCCGGCATCTCGTCGGCCAGCAACACGCCCGCGCCCACCGCTGCCCCCGCGATGAGGTTGTGCCCGCAGCCGTGGCCGATTTCGGGCAACGCGTCGTACTCGGCCAGGAAGCCAATGATGGGACCGGGCCCGACCCCGCGCCGGGTGGCCACGAAGGCCGTCTGGAGCCCGGGCACCACGGCCGTCTCGAACCCATGGCGCTCCAGCAGCTCGCGGCACCACGCGCTGGCCCGGTGTTCGGCAAAGGCCACCTCCGGATGGGCGTGGATACGACGGCTCAACGCCACCAGCGCCTGCCCCTTTGGGCCTGCGGCGCGCGCCCGCACGCGTTCCTTGTGTGCCACGACGCTGATCACGGCAGCGCCACCTGACAGTCCTCGAGGGCCCGGCGCAGGCGGCCCAGCTCGTCGTCGGCCAGGTCCCGCGCGATGAGCACCAGCTCGCTGCTGCGCTCCTCGCCGTCGGCCCACGGGACGCCGGCGGTGACGGTCCAGCGCCCGCCCACCAGGTGCAGCAACACCCGGCGAGACACACCGTCCAGATGGAGCACGCCCTTGGCCCGGAACACGGCCGGCGGCAGCGCGTCGAGCAACCGGCCCAGTCGCTGGAGGTCGAGCGGTCGTGGCAGCCGCAGCGATACGGCGCGAAAGCGATCGCCGTGCAGGCCCCAGGGCAGGGGACGCGTGGTCACGGCCGGAGCAGGCGCGTGCGCGTCCGGCGCCCGCTCACGCGCAAGACCGCCTCCCCAGTCCAGCACCAGGGCCGGTGGTACCTCTGCGCGCACGCACCGCAGCCGGCGGGCCGTGGGGTTCAACTCCTGCAGCCCGCGCTCGACCTGCGCTACGATCGGCGGGGCCACCAGGTCGACCTTGTTGAGCAGCAGGAGGTCGGCGCAGGTGATCTGCCCGTACGCCGACTCCGCGTAGTCCAGCGCCCGATCGAAGTTGGCCGCGTCCACGACCGTCACCACTGCGTCCAACCGCACCACGGCCTGCAGCGGCGGGGCCAGCAGCTGCCGTGCCAGCGGGGCGGGGTCGGCCAGGCCCGACGTCTCGACCACGATGGCCTGCGGGGCGGGGGCGCGCTCGAGGAGCCGCGCCAGGGCGGGCACCACGTCGTCGCGCACGGTGCAGCACACGCAGCCATTGGCCAGCTCCACCACGTCCTGGTCGCGGGACTGCAGCAACCGGGCGTCGATGGCGATCTGGCCGAAGTCGTTGAGCAGGATGCCGAGGCGACGTCCGCCCGCGTGGTCCAACAGGCGGTTGAGCAGCGTGGTCTTGCCGCTGCCGAGAAACCCCGTCACGATGGTCACCGGGATCGGTTCCATGACAGCCTCCGGACCTGCACCCGCGCCGTCCGCCCGCGAGAGTTCTCGCCGTCGGCCCCGGGCTCCTGGCCGGCGTGTAACGGGTCGCGTTGACCGCCTGCACCCGGCATGCTACGTTCTGACGTGTTGACGCGGGCGTGCGTCGTAGGCGACGCTGAGAGTTCAGCGTCGGTGATCTGATCCCGGCAAGGGGGGATGACGATGCAGAGGCGAGGAATGACGCTGCGCGTGGTGCCACTGTTGGTGGGCGTGGCACTGCTCGCCGGCCTGTACGCGCCGGCCGGCGGCGCGCCCGCGCCCGGCAGGGGCGTGACGTTTCCCATCGTGGCGGACCCGACCTTCAACCCACTGCACCCGCGGGCCTTCGTCGAGTCCATCATCGTCAACCGCGTGCTGTTCAGCCGCCTGACCAAGTGGGGCAAGAACGGGCAGTGGGTGGGAGACCTGGCCGAGCGCTGGGAGGTCTCGCCCGACGGGCTGACCTGGACCTTCCACCTGCGCCGGGGGGTCAAGTGGCACGACGGCCGCGACTTCACCGCCGACGACGTCAAGTTCACGTTCGACACGATCATCAACCCGCAGCTGGGCGCCCAGTTCGGTCCCAACTTCCGCCCCGTGCTGCGCGAGGTCCGCGTCCTGGATCCGCTGCGGGTGCAGTTCGTGCTCTCGTCGCCCCTGGCCAGCCTGGTGGCGCTGGTCGGCACCAACGTCGGGATCATTCCCCGGCACGCCTTCGCGGGAGTCACCGACCCGTGGACGCACGACGCGTTCAACAAGCGCAACCCCATCGGCACCGGCGCCTACAAGATGAAGGAGTACGTGGCCGGCTCGTACGTGACGCTGGAGCGCAACCCGAACTACTTCGCGGGCACGCCGAGCATCGAGACCATCACCTTCAAGGTCTTGCCCGACGTGAACGCGCAGATCGCGCAGTTGCTGGCCGGCGACCTGACCATCGTGTTCATCGACAACCCCGCGCTGGTCCGGGCCGTCCGGGGCCGCCCCGACATCGAGGTCACCACCCTGCCGCAGAACAACTTCTACTACATGGCGCCCAGCCACCGTCACCGGCTGTTCCAGGACCGCCGTGTCCGCCAGGCGATCATGTATGCCTGGGATCGCCCCGCGATGATCAAAGGCTTCCTGGAAGGGTTCGCCACCCCGGCCAGCGGGCCGATTTCGCCGGTGCTGAAGAACTACTTCAACCCCAACGTCAGGACCTACGAGTTCGACCGCGCCCGCGCCCGGGCACTGCTGGCGGAGGCCGGCTGGCAGCCGGGGCCCGACGGCGTGCTGACCAAGGGTGGTGAGCGGTTCAGCTTCACGCTCATGTACCCCACGGTCCAGTACTTCGAGCCCCTCTCCGCCCTGGTGCAGCAGTACCTGCGCGCGGTGGGGATCGAGGCCAAGCTCGACGGGCGGGAGTTCAACGTCTTCATCCGCCAGATGCTGGCGCGGCAGTACGACGCCCTCATGGGCTGGTGGATCACGCCGTACGACCCCGACTTCTTCCCCTACATGCACTCCAGCACTGCCGACCGCGGGTTCAACCTGCCGATGTACAGCAACAAGGAGGTCGACGCGCTGCTGGAGGCCGGCAGGAAGGCCACCACCGTCGCCGAACGCGAGCGCATCTACAAGAAGTTCCAGGAAGTGGTGGCCGAGGATCTGCCCTACCTCTACCTGTGGTGGCCCAACGAGATCCGCGCCTGGTCCAAGCGCCTCAAGGGCGTGCCGGCCATCGACCTCCGGTCGGCGCTGGAGTGGGCCTACGAGTGGAAGCTGGAGTAGCGTGACGGGCAGGTGGTCGCGGCGGCGACCACCTGCCAGCGATCGTCCGGCGCCACGTACCCCGCCATGAGCCGCTACCTCCTCCAGCGGGTGGTCCAGGCCCTGGTGGTCCTCGTGGTGGTCTCGACCCTTACCTTCGCCATGGTGCATCTGGCGCCGGGCGGCCCGGCCATCATGATGACCATGGAGATGACGCCCGAGCAGCAAGAGGCGCTGCGGCGCCAGCTCGGGCTCGACCAGCCGTTGCTGGTGCGCTACGTCAAGTGGGTGGGCGCGGCGCTGCGGGCCGACCTCGGCCGCTCCTTCAACGACCGCCGGCGGGTCGCCGAGATCATCGGGGAGCGGCTTCCGCTCACTCTGGTGCTGGGCGGCGCGGCGCTGGTCGTCTCCCTGGCGATCGGGATTCCGGCCGGGGTGATCTCGGCCACCCGCCGCTACTCGCTGACCGACCACGTGGTGACGTTCTTCAGCGTCGTCGGCGTCTCGATCCCGGCATTCTGGCTCGCCATCCTCCTGATCCTGGTGTTCTCGGTGTGGTTGCGCTGGCTTCCGGCGTCGGGCGTCGCCACGGTCGGGGTCGGGTTTTCGCTGGCCGACCGCCTCAGCCATCTGATCCTGCCCACCGTGGTCCTGGCCACGGTGATCCTGCCCAACATCACGCGCTTCACGCGGTCGGCGCTGGCGGAAGAGCTCGGACAGGACTACGTGCGGACCGCACGGGCCAAGGGGCTGCCCGAGCCCCACGTGCTCACCCGCCACGCGCTGCGCAACGCCTTGATCCCCACGGTCACCGTGCTGGGCCTGCTCATCCCCCGGCTGGTGGGCGGCGCGGTGATCACCGAGACGATCTTCGGGTGGCCGGGGATGGGACAGCTTGCGGTCGCCTCCGCCATCGGGCGCGACTACCCCGTGGTGATGGCCGTGACGGTCGTGGTGGCCATCGTGGTCACCGCGTCGAGCCTGGCCGTGGACCTCGTCTACGGATGGCTGGACCCCCGCATCACCTACCAGTGACCACGTCCGGATCCGCGCCGACATGCAGGCGGCCCAGGACCCGACGGCCGAGGTCGCGTGCGCCCTTTGCCAATGGATAGCGCCCGCAGCTCGCCCCGGGTGGCCCCCCTGCGCACGACGGTCGCGGTGGTCCCGCCGCCGGCGCGCACGCTGCGCACCATCGCGCTCCGGCGGTTACGACGCAATCCGCCCGCGCTGGCCGCCCTCGCGTTCCTGGTCGCCATTCACCTGGCGGCCGTCGTCGGGCCCTGGGCGCTCCCTCGGGACGCGTTCACCGCCAACCCGCTGGGCGCCCTGCGGGGCCCGTCGCTGGCGCACCCGCTGGGCACCGACGAGATCGGGCGGGACGTCCTGGCGCGGCTGCTGCTGGGGGGACGGGTGTCGCTCAGCGTGGGGTTCGTGGCCATGGCCATCAGCGTCGTCGTCGGCGGGGCCCTCGGCGCCGTGGCTGGCTACTTCGGGGGCGGCGCCGACACCGTCCTCATGCGGTTCACCGATGCCATGCTCGCCCTCCCGACGCTGTTCGTCATCCTGGCGGCGCTGACGGTGTTCGGCGGTGGCCCGGCGACCGCCACGGCGGTCATCGGGCTGACCACGTGGATGCCGGTGGCGCGGGTCGTGCGGGCCGAGTACCTGCGCTGGCGGGCCAGCGAGTTCGTGGAGGCGGCGCGGGCGCTGGGATCCGGTGATGCCCGCATCATGCTGCGCCACATCTTCCCCCAGGTGGTACCGTCGGTCATCGTGGCGGCCACGCTCAACGTGGCGTTCGCCATCCTCACCGAATCCGCCATCTCCTACCTGGGACTGGGCATCCGCCCGCCGTTGCCGTCGTGGGGCAACATGTTGCAGAACGCCCAGATCTACCTGTGGTCGGCCCCCAGCCTCGCCGTGTATCCGGGCGTCCTGATCCTGCTGACGGTGCTGGCCTACAACTTCCTGGGCGACGGGCTGCGCGACGCCCTGGATCCCCGCTTGAAGGTCTAGCACGGCACGCGGTGTGACGCGGTTTGACAGGTTTGACAGAGGGAAGGGAGGTCGAGGATGCAGGCAGTCAGCACCTGGCGCAACGACGTCGACGAGCAGGCCCTCCTGACTGAGGTCTCGCTGGACGAACCCTGGGCCCTCGTCGAGCGCTTCACGACCCTCGTCCGCGAGTCGGGCACGCCCGACGAGCGTGCGGCCTTCGACTACATCAGCGGTCGCCTGGCGCAGTTCGGCGTGCCCCATGTGGTCCACACGCCGACGCTGTTCATCAGCCTCCCCCGCGGGGCCCGGCTGGAGGTGCTGGCCCCGGAACGCCGGACGCTGGTGGCCAAGACGCCCTCGATGTCGGCCTCGACCGGCGGCCGGTGGAAGCGCGGCGAGGTCGTCTACGTCCCCACCGGCGTCGCCGCCGACATCCGGGAGATCTTCGCCGCGGCCCGCGGGACGGGCGTCGACGTCCGCGGTCGCATCGCCCTCACCGAAGGCTACGCCTCGCCGGGCAAGGTCTTCGCGTTCATGAAGGCGGGTGCAGCCGGGGCGATCTTCATCAGCCCCGGCGAGCGCATCCACGAGGGCATCTGCACCACCATCTGGGGCTCGCCCGACCTGGACGCGTGGGACCGCAAGCCCACCATCCCGGTGGTCATGGTCAACAAGACCGAGGGGGCGTGGCTGCGACAGCTGGCCCAGGCCGGCCCGGTGCGGGTGCGCCTCTCCACACGACTCACGGAGGGGTGGATGTCCTGCCCCCTGTGCGTCGCCGAGATCCCGGGCACGCAGGTGCCCGAGGAGTTCGTGCTGGTCCACGGCCACGTCGACGGCTGGCACCAGGGCATCGGCGACAACGCCACCGGCGACGCCACGCTGCTGGAGCTGGCGCGCGTCCTGTGGAAGCACCGCCACCGCCTGGCGCGGTCGGTCCGGATCGCGTGGTGGCCCGGCCACTCCCAGGGGCGCTACGCCGGATCGGTCTGGTACGCCGACACCTTTGCGCTGGACCTGGACGCCCACTGCATCGCCCACATCAACTGCGACTCGCCGGGCTGCCGGTGGGCGACGGTCTACGAGGACGTCTTCTGGATGAGCGAGGCCGCAGGCATCGCCAGGGCCGTCATCAAGGACGTGACCGGCCAGGAGGCCTCGGGCGGCCGCCCGCTGCGCGCCGGCGACAAGTCGTTCAGCAACATCGGGGTCTCGACGTTCTACATGCTGTCGTCCACCATGCCGCCGGCCCTGGCCAGGGAGAAGGGGTACTACGCCGTGGGCGGCTGCGGCGGCAACATCGCGTGGCACACCGAGGACGACACGATCGAGATCGCCGACCGGGACAACCTGCTGCGCGACATCAAGGTCTACCTGGTCGCCGCGTACCGCACCGCCAACGCCACGCTGCACCCGCTGGACTTCACGGCGCTGGCCGCGGAACTGGAGGGCACGCTGCAGGCCTACCAGGACGCCACCGGCGGGGCGTTCGACCTGAGCGCGCCGCTGGCCGAGGCCCGGGCGCTGCGCGCCGAGCTGGAGCGCTGGTACCTGGACCGGGCGCACCTGGTGGGCCGCGCGCCCGCAGACCCCGAGGTCCGGCGAGCCAACGCCACGCTGCGGCGGCTGGCGCGCATCCTGGTGCCGATCAACTACACCCGGGCGGGCCGGTTCCGGCACGACCCCGCCGTGGACGTCCCGCCGCTGCCGGACCTGGCGCCCGCCAGGACGTGGGCGAGCCTGGCGCCCGACTCGGACCAGTACTTCCTGACGGTGACCGCCCTGGTCCGCGGCCGCAACCGCGTGACCGCCGCGCTGCGCGCGGCCCGGGAGCTGGTGGCGTCGTGAGCGCCGCCCGCAGTGCCACCATGAAGGCCGTCGTCATCCACCGGCACGGGCCGCCCGAGGTGCTTCAGATCGAAGACGTGCCGGTGCCCGTGCCCGGCCCCGGCGAGGTGTTGATCCGCGTGCGGGCCTGCGGGCTCAACAACATGGACATCTGGGCGCGGTCGGGCCCGCCTGGCGGCCGGCCGATCTTCCCCTGGCGGCCGCGGACCTTCCCCATCACCACCGGCGGCGACGTCGCGGGCGTCGTGGAGGCGGTCGGGCCGCAGGTCGACGGATGGCGACCCGGGGACCGCGTGGTCGTCAACCCCATCCTCTCGTGTGGCCGGTGCGAGTTCTGCCTGGCCGGCGAGCAGACGATGTGCGTGGACTACCGCATCTGGGGCGAGCACACCCCGGGCGGCCTGGCCGAGTTCGCGGTGGCGCCGGCGCAGAACCTGCTGCGGCTGCCCGACCACGTGCCCTTCGAGAAGGCCGCCGTGCCGGCCGCCTACTGCACGGCCTGGCGGATGCTCATCACCGCTGGCGGGTTGCGGGCGGGCGAGGACGTGCTGGTGGTGGGCGCCTCCGGCGGGGTGGGCACGGCGGCGCTGGCCATCGCCAAGATGGCCGGGGCCCGGCGCATCTTCGCCGTAGTCGGCGGCCCGGAGAAGGCGCGCAGGGCTGCAGCCCTGGGCGCCATCGCCATCGACCACCGCGCGACGCCCGAGTTCAGCACGGTGGTGCTCGAGCGCACCGACGGCGCCGGCGTCCATCTGGCGGCCGACCCCGTGGGCGCGCCCACCTGGGTGCAGACGATCCGCAGCCTGCGCCGCGGCGGCCGTATGGCGATCTGCGGCGCATCGGGCGGCGAGCGGCCCGACTTCGACATCCGCGAGGTCTACCAGCGGCACCGGCGCATCATCGGCGCGCCCATGGGCAACGTCTCCGACCTGCGGGCCGTGATGGGCGCCATCTTCGCGGGCGCCATCGACCCCGTGCTGCACGCGGTGCTTCCCCTGGCCGAGATTCGGCGCGCCCACGAGATCATGGAAGGGCGCCAGCACTTCGGCAAGGTCGTCATGGTGCCGTGAGGCAGCCGGCGCTGCGGGCGTGGTTGACAAGCGCGCGGCCATCGCCGAGGATAGAGGTGTGCCAGCTGCACGGCGCATCCACAGCCTCGTCGCTGCCGCTCCCGAGATGACCCCGCGCGTCTGGAGCTAGGGTTTCCCATGGCCCGCGCCAACATGGTGGCCGAGCTGGAGATTCGCCTCTTCGATCGCCCTCGGCCCTTTGCGTTCCGCGGCCGCTCGATGCGGGCGCTGGTGGCTGCCTTGCGCCGCGAGGCGGCCCGCGGCGGCCCGCAGCTCGGCCGGCTGGCGGCGGTGCTGGACGCGCTGGCGAAGGAGGGCTGGCGCTACGCGGCGTTCAAGGGCGACGCCGTCACCCTGGTGCACCCGCAGCCCCCGGTGCGCGCCCAGCTCGAGGCCTTCCTGTCCGAGCGGTTCGGGGCCGACCTGCTCAGCCGGATCACGGTGCGCGAACGCCCCAACGGCCCCGGCAGCCGGCCGCCCCGCCTGCCCAAGGCCGACGACGAGCTCTCGCGCGAACTGCGACGGCTGATCGGGGCCGAGCACCACAAGAAGGACCTCTACCTGGGGCACCCCACCGAGGAGCTGGCCGAGCTGCTGCTCGACATGAGCTTCCTGGCCCAGGAGGCGATGGACGACGCCGACGTCGCGCGCGTGGTGGACCGGCTGCGGGCCGAGCACGAGGAGGACCAGCAGTACCGCGACCTGCACAGCCGCTACCTGGCCCTCACCGAACGGGCGGGCATGGGGCACCCGGCCGCGGAGGAAGCCTACTGGGACCTCTTCTCGTACACCGCGCACAAGCTGGCGCGGCTGATCCCCGCGCTGCGCGGCTTTCTCGACAAGCGCGGGTTCAACGACCTCTGCGAGCACGAGGCCACGGCGTTCCTGACCGCTGCGCTCTCGCTGGCCCTCTCGACGATCGAGGGCGACGAGCGGTAACGGACCCCCCGGACGTCCCCACTCCCGGCACCGGAGAGCGGCTGCGCGGGCCGCTCGCGGGAAGAGATCGCGCGGCCCCAGCAGGAGCGGCGGTTCCTGCTGCCTGCGTTGTGGGACTTCCGCAACGCCCCGCACCGGCGGCCCCGGCAGCCGGGGCTGCGCCAGGCGGGCGGGTCAGGCGTTCTCGACCTGGAAGCCCAGCACGGAGTAGTCGAGGTTCTCCGCGGCGATCCCCAGCTGGCGGAGCATCGCCATGACCTGCGCCCGGTGGTGGATCTCGTGGAAGAGCAGCTGGAGCGCCACGCCACCCGTCGTCGTGCGAAACCGCCGCGTCCGCCCGCCCACCGACGCCACCCACTCCAGCGGCTGCGCCCAGTCCCGCACTTCCTGCAAGGTGCGGCGCGTCTCCTCGGCCTGCGCCGCCCACGCGGCCTCCAGCGGGGCGAACGGCTCGCCGGCGTATCGCGCGAACGGCCGCTGGTCGATGGGCGGCACCAGCTCGCCGCGCAGGCGTCGCACGTAGCCCCACTCCGCGGAGGCGACGTGCACCAGCGTGGCGCGGATGCTCTTGTGGCCGAAGGGGAACTCGCGGGCGTACAGCTCGGACGCCAGCGGGCGGATCCAGTCCAGCAACTTGCCGCGCGCGACGACCAGGTAGTCGTGGGCCTCGGCGGGGTGTAGACCTGCCGGGTGCTTCATCGCCTGCCTCCTCGTGGATCGTGCCCGGTCTCTGCGACGCGCACCGTCGACGTCCGCGCCGCCTGGAAACGCGCTGTGCGCATCACTGGCATGTTGGCCGCCGGATCACTGGAAACCTTTCGGATCTTCGCGCCGGTCGTGCGCCTGCCGGCCGCCCGAGCACGCCAGGCGACGCGCACCGGGAACGGGAGGCGAAGCGCACCGGGCACGGAGGTGACGCGCCCCGGGCAGGGAAGGCGACGCGTACCACCGTGCGGCAGGGACGAGCAGCGGCGTGCGGGCCGCGGGGCCGCGGCCCGTCAGCCGTTTGGACCGTACGTGCGCACCAGCTCGCCGGCCACGACCTGCACCGCGGCGGCGACCGGCACCGCCAGCAGCGCCCCGAGTACGCCCATCAGCTTCGTCCCCACCATGATGGCGATCAGCGTCAGCACCGGCGACAGTCCCACCGTCTGCCGCGTCACCCGCGGCACCAGGAAGTGGTTCTCCGCCTGCTGGATCACCACGAACAGGACGACCACCGCCACCAGACGCCACGGCGGCCCGAACAGGGCCACGAACACCGCGGGGATCGCGCCGAGCACCGGCCCCACCAGCGGGATCAGCTCTGTGACCCCGGCGGCGAGCCCCAGCAGGAACGCGTAGGGCAGGCCCAGGGCCGCCGTGCCCACCCCCGCGGCCATCCCGACGATCAGCCCCAGGAACAGCTGCCCGCGCAGCCAGCCCCCGAACTTGCGGCCGATCTCGGCGAGCACCGCCTCGAGCTGCCGGTGGTTGCGGCGGGGGAACAGGCGCAGGAACGCGGCCTTGATCGTCGGGCCTTCCAGCAGCATGTAGAAGCTCAGGATGAGCACGGTCACCGCGGAGACGACGGCCCCGAAGACGCGGAAGGCGACGCCGGTGGCGCGGCCCACGTACGCCGTCAGGCGGCCGGCCTCTTCCGGCAGTCGCTCGACGAGCCCCGTCAGGTCGGGCAGCCAGGGGTAGCGCCGCTGCAGGTCCGCGATCATCGTCTGCAGCTGTCCGTAGAGCTCCGGTGCCCGCGCGGCGAGATCGGTGGCCTCGCGCACGACCGGCGTGACCAGCACGCTGCCGACGAGCCCCAGCAGCGCCAGCAGGCCCACGTACACCACCCCGGCCGCCGCCGTGCGGGACAGCCGCCAGCGCCGGCGACTCCAGGTCCGACGCTCCAGGCGGTCGACCAGCGGTGCCAGCCCCGTGGCCAGAATGGCGGCGATCAGCACGATGACCAGCACCTCGGCCACGACGGCCAGCAGCCGCACCAGGCCCACCAGCGCCAGGGCCGTGGTGACGACGACCGTGGTGCCAACGATCAGTTCCGCACGCGACGCCAGGTGCACACCTCCGCGGGCCGCCGGGTCGACCGTCGCGGGGTGTAACTTCTGGGCGCCACCGCCGTTCCCTGGCCCCGACCGCGGGTCACACATCGACGACCCCACCACCGCGGGACGGGAGGGGCTGCGAACGGCAGTCCGGCCAGTGGGCGCGGCAGGCCCCGCCTGCCCGGGTTCGCTGCCTTGACGCGCCGCGCGCGTGCTGCCTAGAATGCAGGTGCTGCCCGTACGGTCCGCGGTAGCTCAACGGTAGAGCGTCCGGCTGTTAACCGGAGGGTTGCAGGTTCGAATCCTGCCCGCGGAGCCAACGAGCCTCTTCCCTTTACGCACCCGCAGTACGTGTCGCACCGCACACTGTCAGGTGCCTGCTGATGGTCCCGGCCAGCCAACGCTTCGTCCGCGCGTCAGCGTGCGGTCAGGGGCTAGAGCTGTCGCTTGAGCAGGTCGCCCTCCACCGACAGCCGGCCAGGGCCCAGGGTCGCCACCACCAGCGCGCCTGCCAGCAGCAGGAGGTCGAGTTCGGCGCCGACCCCCGGCCGGTCGAGGGGAGCGATGAAACCCACTCGGGGCCATTTGACCACCACGGTGGTCACCACCATCTCGATGGCCAAGAGCACGCCGGCGTAGCGTGTCGCCACACCGACGATCAGCGCGAGGCCCCCCACGGTCTCGAGGAACGCCACCCAGGGGGCCATCAGGGAGGGCGCGGGGATCCCGACGTTCCCGAAGAACCCGGCCACGCCGCCCAGGTTGCCCCATTTGGGCAGGCCGTGCAGGAGGAAGGTGAGGCCGACGATCACGCGCAGCAGCGTCAGCGCGTACGCACCGAAACCAGCCGTCGCCATGCCCGTCACCTCCAGAAGCGTGGAGTACTCCCCATACTAGCAGAGCGCTCCTGCCGGCAGGAACGGTCGGCACCGTCTACCTTGTCGCGCCTGCGGCGCACGTCACCGCCCGAGCAGGAGCAGGGCGATCCGCACGCCGATCAGGACCCATCCGACGACGACGATGATCCAGGCGATGCGCCGGGCGACGCCCGCGAGCAGCACGAAGAGCGTCAGCACCGCGAGCAGGCCGATGGGATCGACCAGGTCGGACGGAATCGGCGTCTGCGGCACGATCGTCTGGATGCCGCGCACGATCACCTGTCCCAGGGCGTGGGCCAGCACGTAGATGAACTGCAGCCCCTGCCCTGGCCCGTTGGCCTGCATGTTCGTCCTCCCTCCGGGCTCCAGCCGGAAACCTGCTCGATCAAAAACCTCTTACCCATATTAGCGGCCACCGTATCGCACGGTTCCGCACTGCCTCGAACAGACGGCCCGCGGCAGTCCCCGTGGCCACCCGAGCGCGACGCAGGTCCCGGGGTGCTGGCGCAGCGCGCTCCGGTGACGACGCGCCGCCGGCAGGGAGCCCAGGGCCGGCGATCCGAATAGTCCCGACGGTGGGTCTTCCAGTGGACGGGCATACCGGGCGCCTGCGGCCGGGGCTCCGCGCGCCGACAGGCCCTGGCGCGCTCCGGGGCGGGAGGCCCGGCGTCCGACCCAGGGGCGGCGAGCCGCCATGAGTCCGTGGGCCACGTATCCGCAGCGTGAGCCGCCGCGCCAGGTGCGGGCCCTGGCCGAGCAGATCGAGGCTGACGGCGGGCACGTGCTGGCGGTCTACCAGGAGCCGCTTGGCGACCACTGGCAGGTGTTCTGCCTGTTGCCACTGGACCGGGTAGCGCCGACGCCGTTCCAGCGCCGTCTCTCGCCCACCCACGTCAAGCGCCTCCAGGAGGTCATCAGGAAACTGCGCCGCTTCGTCGACCCCATCGTGGTCGTCTCCCCGGGCCCCGGCGTCTACTGGACACCCAACGGCAACCACCGGCGCGCGGCGCTGGAGAAACTGCAGGGGGAACTCGTCCCGGCCATCGCCATCCCGGACCTGATGGTGGCCTACCAGATTCTGGCGCTGAACACCGAGAAGGCCCACAACCTCAAGGAGAAGGCCCTGGAGGTCATCGGCATGTACCGGGCGCTGGCCGCCGAGACGCCCAGGGCGGCCGAGGACGACTACGCCTTCCAGTTCGAGGCCGCCCACTACATCACGCTGGGGCTGTGTTACGAGAGCGACGGGCGCTTCGCCGGCGGTGCGTTCGCGCCGATCCTGCGGCGGGTGGACCGCTTCCTCAGGCTCCCCCTGCCCGCGGCGTTGCGGACCCGCGAGGAGCGTGCCGCACAGGTACGCGCAGCCGACGAGGTGCTCAACGACATCGTGGCCAGGCTCCGTCGTCGGGGCCTGCGGCATCCCTACGTCAAGGCCTTCGTCCTGGCGCGGACGACGCCGCTGGGCCGCGCGCGCAAGACGCTGCCGTCGTTCGACACCACGTTCAAGCGGCTGATCGAAAACCTCGAGGCGTTCGACCCCAGCAGCGTGCGCTACGAGGACGTCGTCCGCTCGGCGCTGATGGCCGCGCCGCCGGGCGGCGCCTGAGATCGAACCGGCAGGCTGTCGGAGCCCGCGGCGGCGCGCCTGTGGGGTCTGTGCTCCCCGTGAAAGTCCGCAGCTGCCTCCCGCACCCGACGGGTGGTGCCGCGACACCCGGGGAGGCTCCCCGTTGCCCGCGCGGAAGCCGCGGGGCTCACCCACTTCGGCGCGAGTTCGGCGCGCGAGCGCCTCCTGGCGTCTACCGGCCCTGAAGGGGCGGCGCCGCGGATACCCCCAGCCGCGCCTCGCACCACCGCGCGACGTCCAGCAGGTGCGCCTCGGCGGCCTGCCCGGCGACGAGCTGGATCCCCAGCGGCAGGCCGTCGCGCGACAGGCCGGCGGGCAGCGCGATGGCCGGGAACCCACAGAAGCTCCAGGGCGCGCACAGCACCGGATCGCCGGTCGTCCCCTCGCTGCGCGGGGGCGCGGGGGCCGGGGCGACGGGCAACAGCAGGGCGTCGAAGCGCGCAAACAGTGGTGCCATCTCCTGGCGGAACTGCGCGCGCACCCGCTGGGCCAGCACGTAGTCCACCCCGCGCTCGCGCAGCCCGTCTTCCACGAGCCGGCGAATCTTGGGACGGTACGCGTCGGCGTGGCGCTCGAACTGCGCGCGGTGATAGGCCGCGGCCTCGACGCGCAGCACCAGCTGCCCGGCGGCCAGGAGATCGGCGGCAGAGGGCGGCAGCGCGACCTCCTCGACCGTGGCGCCGGCACCGGCAAACGTCTCGGCCACGTCGTCCAGGTGGGCCGTCACTTCCGGCATGGCGATGCCGGCATAGAACGCCCGAAGCAGGCCCAGCCGCGGAAACTCCACCCCGCCTGATCTCTCCTCCTCGCCGGCGGACTCGTGGGCATCCGCCCGGGGACCGCCTGCGGGGCCCGCCGCCGCGCCGGGCGCGCCCGGGACGCGGCCGCTCCTCACGCCGGCACCGGACGCCGCAGCGGATGATGTGAGCACGGCGAGCACCAGCACCACGTCCTCGACGGTGCGTCCGAAGATGCCCACGTGGTCGAGACTCCACGCCAGCGGGGTCACGCCCTCGGTGCTGACGAGGCCGTAGGTGGGCTTGAACCCCACGACGCCACAGTACGCCGCTGGCCGCAGCGTCGAGCCGATGGTCTGGGAGCCCAGCGCCAGCGGCACCATGCGCGCGGCCACGGCCGCCGCCGAGCCCGCCGACGAGCCGCCGGGCGTGTGGGCGAGGTTCCAGGGGTTGCGGGTTTCGGTCGGGTCGGAGTAGGCGAACTCCGTGGTCGTCGTCTTGCCGAGGACGACCGCGCCGGCGGCTCGCAGCACCGCCACGGCCGGAGCGTCGACCTCGGGTCGGCGGTGCGCGAAGGGCGCGGCACCCGACGTGGTCACCAGGCCTGCCGCGTCGAAGATGTCCTTGAGGGCCACGGGTACGCCGTGCAGCGGGCCGCGTACGCGGCCCGTCCGGTATTCGTCGTCGAGCGCACGCGCGGCGGCCCGGGCGCCCGCCGCGTCCACGTGCACCCAGGCCTGCACGTGGGGCTCCACCTGCGCGATGCGGGCCAGGTGGGCCTCCACCACCTCCACGGCCGAGAGCGCGCCCGCGCGCAGCTGTGCCGCCAGCGTGGCGGCGGGCAGGTCGCAGATGGACGTGCTCGGCTGGCTCACCGGAGCCCGTCCTCGACTGGTGCAGCCGATCCCCGGCCCGGCGCTCGCCCTGGCACTCCACCGGTCGCGGGCGCCGCTGCCGTGGCCCGCGGCCGCCGGAGCGAGAACACCACCGCCCCGCCGATCAGGCCCGCCACGACCGCCAGCGAGACGCCGATGGGGATCTTGTACACGTCGCTGGCGAGCATCTTCGTCCCGACGAACACCAGCACCAGGGCCAGACCGACCTTGAGGTAGTGGAAGCGCTCGATGAATCCGGCCAGCAGGAAGAACAGCGCCCGCAGTCCCAGGATGGCGAAGATGTTGGACGTGTAGACGATGAACGGGTCGGCGGTGACGGCGAAGATCGCGGGGATCGAGTCGATGGCGAACACGATGTCGGTGGCCTCCACGACGGCGAGCACGAGCAGCAGCGGCGTCGCGTACAACCGCCCCTCGCGCCGCACGAAGAAGCGCGGGCCCTCGTAGGTGGCGGTGACGGGCAGCAGCCGCCGCACCAGGCGCAGCGCCGGGTTGCGCTCGGGGTGCACCTCGTGGTCGGGCGCCCGCAGGAGCTTGACGCCCGTCACCACCAGCAGGCCCCCGAAGACGTAGATGACCCAGTGGAACGCGGCCAGCAGCGCCGCGCCCAGCACGATGAAGATCACGCGGAAGACGATGGCGCCCAGCACGCCCCAGAACAACACCCGGTGCCGGTAGGCGGCGGGCACGGCGAAGTACGAGAAGATCACCAGGAAGACGAAGATGTTGTCGACGCTGAGTGCCTTCTCGATCAGGTAGCCGGTCAGGAACTCCAGGCCGCGCTCCGGCCCGAACCACCGGAACACCCCGGCGTTGAACACCAGCGCCAGGGCGATCCAGAAGACGCTCCAGCCCAGCGCCTCGCGCGTTCCGATGACGTGGGCGGTGCGATGAAAGACACCCAGGTCCAGGGCCAGCATCGCCAGCACGAACAGGGTGAACCCGCCCCACAACCAGGGTGTGCCGACCGATTCGAACACCGGACGTCCTCCTCAGGGCGTCGAAGGCCTGGCGTGGGCCGGCGTCGCGCGTGCGCGCCTGCCGCGGGCCCGCGCCCGCCCCTCAAAGAAAAAGCCTCCGCGCCCGACGCAGTGCGGAGGTCTCATCGCTGGGCGCGACCGGGCGGGGACCCCGCCGTCCTGACGACCGCGCCGTGGCCGCATGCCGGCCACCGATTACTCCCCTCGACGTCGAGACGAAGGGTAGCAGGGTAGGCGGCGCGGCGTCAAGGCCACCGAGCAGCCTACGGCATCCTCGGAACCGCATCGCCGATTCCCGCCATCCCCAGGGGGTCCGCCTGCGCCTCGTCCACGCACCGGTCATGCGGCACCGGACGCAGGCCCGGACCCACCAGCAGGAAGCGGTTACGTGCCGTGCAATTCCCCCACCAGTGCGCCGCCGGGGTGCCCGCGCGCCACGGTCCGGGTCGCGTGTCAGGGAGCGGCGCGCGGGCGCAGGGTGCCGCACGGCGCCGGTGGGACGCAACGGCCGACGGACGCGCACGGCGACAGTCCACGCCCTGGGAGGTGCGGTATGCGACGGATGTTGGTTCTGGCGGTGGCGGTGATCGTGCTGGTGGCCTCGGCGCTCTCGTACGTGGCCTGGGCCCAGGCGCCGCGTTCGCGCCTGGACGTAGTACGGGCCCGCGGGCGCCTGATCTGCGGCATCTCGGGGACAACGGTCGGCTTCAGCTTCGTCGAGCCGCGCAGCGGCGAGATGGTGGGCTTCGACGCCGACTTCTGCCGGGCACTGGCGGCGTTCGTCAACGTGCCGTCGGTGGAGTTCGTGCAGCTCACCTCGGCCAACCGCATCCCGGCCGTGGTGGCAGGGTCGGTGGACGTGGTCTTCCGCACGACCACCCAGACCTTCAGCCGCGACGCGCAGGTGGACTTCGGGCCCGTCACGTTCTACGACGGGCAGCGCCTGCTGGTCCGCAGCAGCTCCAAGATCCGCGACCTGGCCGACCTCAATGGCGCGCGCATCTGCACCCAGACCGGCACCACCAGCGAGCGCAACATCACCGACCAGATGCGACTGCGCAACTTCAAGTTCGAGTTGATCACGTTCGCCCAGCCCAAGGAGGCGTTCGACGGGCTCGTGGCGGGCCGGTGCGACGTGTGGACCACCGACGCCAGCCAGCTCACGGCGTTCCGGGCCACGGCGCCCAACCCCCGCGAGTTCATGGTCGTCGGCAAGGAGTTCAGCGACGAGCCCCTGGCGCCCATGTACCAGGAGAACGACTCGCGCTGGGCCGACGCCGTGAACTACACGGTCTGGGGCCTGATCGGGGCCGAAGAGCTGGGCATCACGCAGATCACCGCGGGCTCGGAGGGCCGGCTGCGCGAGATCGGCGACCGGGATCCCGTGGCCAAGTCGCTGATCACCGCCGGTGACGGGGCCGTGATGCGGGCGGTGCGCGCCGTGGGGAACTACGGGGAAGTCTACAACCGCTACTTCGGGCCGACCAAGGCCACGGCCATCCCCCGCAAGGGGACCCGCAACGCGCTGGCGCGCGACGGCGGGGCCATGACCAGCCGCCCGTTCCGCTAGGGCACCGGGGGCGGCGCCGCAGGCGCCGCCCCCACCATGGCCGCCCCTGCACCCACGCCCCGCCGTGCGCCGCGCAGCCCGCGCGACCCCCGTCTGGCGCGACCTCCGCGTCCTGCGCATCGCGGCGCAGGTCGTGTTCGTCGCGGTGCTGGTCGTGCTGCTGTGGGCTGCCAAGGCGGCCGTCGAGCGGAGCATGGTGCGGCAGAACATCCGGCTCGACTGGGGGTTCTTCCGGCAGCCCGCCGGGTTCCAGCTGACAGCGCTGGGCTGGACCCTGGACCTGGAGCGGCTGCGGCCCAAGCGCTACGGGCCCGAGGACTCCTACGCCGAGGCCATGATCGCGGGGCTGGTCAACACAGCGACGGTGGCCGTGACGGGCATCACGCTCGCCACCGCCCTGGGGCTGGCCGTGGGGATCGCCCGCCTGTCGCGCAACTGGCTGGTGGCGCGCCTGGCCCTCGCCTACGTGGAGGTGCTGCGCAACACGCCGCTGCTGGTCCAGCTGTTCTTCTGGTACTTCGGCGTCTTCCTCCAGTTGCCCACGGGGGCGCCTGACAGCCCACCCCTGGTGCTGCTGGGGGGGACGGTGGTCCTCACCAACCGGGGACTGGCCATCGGCGGGACGCTCACCGAGCGGTTCGGCCGGCTGGTCGTCGACGGCGGGTTCCAGCTGACCAGCGAGTTCACGGCCCTGGTGGTGGGCCTCGCGGTCTACACCTCGGCGTTCATCGGCGAGATCATCCGGGGCGGCATCCTGGCCATCCCCCGCGGGCAGATGGAGGCCGCGCGCAGCCTCGGCCTGTCCTACGGCCGCGCCCTGCGTCTGGTGGTGCTGCCCCAGGCCCTGCGCATCGTCATCCCGCCGCTGGGCAACCAGTTCCTCAACCTCACGAAGAACAGCAGCCTGGCCATCGGGATCGGCTTCGCCGACATGCTGACGTCTGCCATGACCGTCGCCAGCCAGTCGTTCCGCGCCCTGGAGACGTTCACGTTCGTCACCCTGGCCTACCTGGCCATGTCGTTGACGATCTCCGCCGTGCTCAACGCCGTCCGCGCCCGCCTGGCGCTGCCGGGAGCGTAGCCGTGGTCACGCCCGCCGCGACGCTGCCCCCGCGCCACCGCCTCTCGGCTGCAGAATGGGCGCAGCGCAACCTCTTCGACGGGTGGGCCAACACGGTCCTCACCCTGGTGACGCTGGGCGTCGTCGTCTGGGCGGCTGCGGCGCTGTGGCGGTGGGCGGTGGCCGCCCACTGGGGAGTGGTCACCCACAACGTCCGCCTGTGGGCCGTGGGCCTCCTGCCGCTGGGACAGCTCTGGCGGGCGTGGTGGGCCGGCGGGCTGGTGGTGGCGGCCGCGGGCCTCACCGCCATCGGCGCCGCCGCGCGCGTGGGGCCGCGGGCCCTGGCCGGCCTGTGGCTGGGGACGTTCGTGGCCGTTGGCTGGCTGTTCGCGCCGATCCGGCTCGACCAGGTCGGCGGCCTGTACCTGACCCTGCTATTGGCCGCGGTGTCGATCTCGGCGTCGTTCCCCATCGGCGTCCTGGTGGGGATCGGCCGCACCAGCCAGCTGCCCGCGATCCGGTGGTTCTGCACGGCGTACATCGAGGGCATTCGCGGCATCCCGCTCATTACGGTGCTGTTGTGGTTCTCGATCTTCGTCAGCCTGCTGTCGGGCGAGACGGTGCCGCGGGTCATGCGCGCCATGATCGGCATGACGATCTTCTCGTCGGCCTACGTCGGCGAGATCATGCGGGCGGGCATCCAGTCCGTCGGCCGGGGCCAGGTGGAAGCGGCGCGGGCGCTGGGGCTGTCGGGGTGGCAGACGATGCGGCTGGTGGTGCTGCCCCAGGCGTTCAAGAACATGATCCCGGCGCTGGTGGGTCAGTTCATCAGCCTGTTCAAGGATACGTCGCTGACGGTCATCATCGGGCTGTCCGACCTGCTGGGCGTGGGCCGCTCGCTGCTGGCCCTGACCGAGTACCTGCACGACGTGCGCGAGGTGTACGTCTTCGCCCTGGTGGTGTACTTCGTCTTCTCGTACGCCATGTCGCACGCCAGCCGCGTGCTGGAGCGCCGGCTGGGGCTGGGGGAGCGGTAGACGGCGGAGGCCGGCGGGAGGCCATAGCAGGACGCGCCACGGGATGTGACAGCACGCGACAGCAGCACGAGAGGGGCGAGGGATAGCGGAGATGGCGGGGGCGCGGCGCGACGGACCACCGGCGATCGTGCTGGAGGACGTGCACAAGTGGTTTGGCCGGCTGCACGTGCTGCGGGGCATTCACCTGACGGTGTGGCCGGGCGAGGTGGTGGTGGTCTGCGGCCCCTCGGGGTCGGGCAAGTCCACCATGATCCGCTGTATCAACCGCCTGGAGCGCCACGACCGCGGCCGTATCGTCGTCGACGGCATCGAGCTCACCGACGACCTGCGCAACATCGACGCGGTGCGCAGCGAGGTCGGCATGGTCTTCCAGTCGTTCAACCTGTTCCCCCACCTGACGGCGCTGGAGAACATCACCCTGGCCCCGATCCACGTGCGGCGCTGGCCGCGCCGCAAGGCCGAGCAGGTGGCCCGGGAGCTGCTGGCCAAGGTGGGGATTCCCGAGAAGGCGGGCGCCTACCCGGCGCAGCTGTCGGGCGGGCAACAGCAGCGGGTGGCCATCGCCCGGGCGCTGGCCATGCAGCCCAAGATCATGCTCTTCGACGAACCCACCTCCGCCCTGGACCCCGAGATGATCCAGGAGGTGCTGGACGTCATGCGCGGGCTCGCGCGGGAAGCCGGCATGACCATGGTGGTGGTGACCCACGAGATGGGGTTTGCCCGGGAGGTCGCCGACCGCATCGTCTTCATGGACCAGGGCGTCATCGTCGAGGAAGGGCCGCCCGACGTCTTCTTCAGCCAGCCGCGGGAGGAGCGGACCAGGATCTTCCTGTCGAAGATCCTCCACTGAACCGCCGCCCGGTGTCTCGCAGCCCGATTCGAGGAGCGACATCGATGCGCATCGTCGACGCCCATCTCCACCTCATGACCGCCAGCATGCTGCGCCGGACGCTGCAGCGCGCGCAGGCCACGCGGCAGGCGGCGCGGGAGCGGGCCCGCGTCCGCGGCCAGTCGTTCCAGGCCCGCATCGACGAGCTGGACGGCGTCTCGCTGGCGGCGCAGGCGGCGACCTGGCTGCAGGCGTTCGACGCCGCTGGCATCCAGGCCGGGGTGTTCATCGCCATGGGCGAGGTCAACGACGAGCTGGCCGAGTTCTGTCGCGTGCGGCCCGACCGGCTGGTCGGGTGCGGCTCGCTGCTGGACCCCACGCACCCCGACGCGCCGCGCACGGTCCGACGGTTCCCCTCACTGGGGCTGCGGGCGCTCAAGCTGTACGCGCCCCAGTACAAGGCCCACCTCAACGACCGCCTCTTCTACCCGGTCTACGAAGCCGCGGCCGAGTGCGGGCTGCCCATCATCGTGCACTTCGGGATCACCGTCGGCGCCTTCTACGATCTCGTCTACGCCAACCCGCTGGCGCTGTCGGCGCCGGGCCGCGACTTCCCCGAGATCACCTTCGTGATCGCCCACTTCGGCGCGGGCTTCTTGCGGGAGACGCTGTTCCTGGCCTACCACACCGAGAACATCTGCGTGGACACCTCGGGCACCAACAACTGGCGGCTGTACACCCCGGGCGAGCCCTCCCTCGAGCAGGTCTTCCGCGATGCGCTGCGGACCTTCGGCCCGCAGCGCATCCTCTTCGGCACCGACTCGACCTGGTGGTCGGGCTACCGGACCCAGATCCTCGCCGAGCAGCTGGAGGTGCTGGACCGCCTGGGGCTGAGCGACGCCGACCGCGAGGCGATCCTGGCCGGGAACGCCCGGCGCATCTTCGGCATCCCGGCGCCGGCCTGATTTTCCCCCATCTGGGGCACAATCCTCTGCGGAAGCGGCGGGCGCGTCAGGCGCCGGACCGACGTGCACCGTCCAGATGTCTTCATCGGAGCGCACGCATGACGCAGAGTCCGTCGCCTTCCGCCTTCGGCGGGCCCCGCTGCGGGCCGGCCCTCTACCACCTGGCCGACGTCCGGCTGGGCGCAGCGTTCCCCTTCCTCGGTGAGGCCGGCGCCGCGCACCGACGCCAGGTCCGCGAGGCCTTCGTGCGCGCCGTGGACGCCGGCATCGACTTGCAGCCGGCAGCCGTCCTCGTCACCGGAAACCTGTTTGGCACGCCGGTCCCCTCGCGGGACCTCCTGCAGTTCGCCCGGGACCAGCTCGCGCGCTTCACCGCCCGGGCCATCCCCGTCCTCATCGCCGCGGGTCCCCTCGACCCCGTGGTCGACCGCACCTACGCCCTGGGCGCCTTCGCCGACCTCGAGCGCGTCACCGTCTTTCCCGCGGCACCTCGGGCCATAGACGTCGCCGACGGCGCCATCACGATCGTGGGGATCTCGTGGGGCGCTGCCCCGGTGTCGGCGGACTTCCTCGCGGCCCTGGCACGCTATCCGCGCCGTCCCTACCTGGTAGGCGCGGCCTGCCTGGAGGTGCCCGAGAGCGACGAAGCGCTGGCCCTGCTGCGGAGGCTGATCGACGCCTCCGGCGCTCACTACCTGGCGTTGGGCAACTCGCCCGTGCGCCGGGAGGTCGGTTCGGACCGTGTGCGCGCGCTCTTCCCGGGGGCCCCGGAGCTGGTCGCGCCCGTCGAAGGGGACGGCGGACCGGTGCTGGTGGAGTTTTGCAACGACCACGCGCACGTGATCCCCGTGCCGGTGGCCCGGCGCCGTTTCCAGCGTCTGACGCTCGACGCCGCAGCGTACGCTCACACCGACGACCTGGTCGCGGCCATCCGGGCGCTGGGCAGCCCGGACCTGGCGGCAGTGGTCCGCCTGACCGGCGCCCTGCGCGCCGACCAGCCGATCGACCTCGACCGCGCGCTGGCCGGCGCCCGCGACGCGTTCCTGGCGCTGGACCTGGAGGACGAGACGACGGTGGCTGCCACAGAGACGGCCGCCACCCGGTTCCCCGAGCTCTCGGCAGCGAGCGCCTTCCTCACGGTAGCGCGCCGCGAGCTGGAGCGTGCGCCCGACCCCGAGGCGCGTCGGATCGCAGCAGCGGCGCTACGGCTGGGCCTGGCGCTGCTGGAAGGACGGCAGGGCCCATGACGACCGTGCAGCCGGCTGCGCGGGGCCGGTACCGGACGGCCTGGACGTCGCAGAAAGAGCTGGAAGGACGGAGGCCCCTGTGAGGATCGTACAGCTGCGCCTGCGGCGGTACCGGCGGTTTGCAGACTACACCGCGACCTTCGCACCCGGTCTCACGGTCGTCCGCGGACCCAACGGCGCGGGCAAGACGACGGTGCTGGAGGCGGTCTTCGCCGGGCTGTTCGGTCACCCGGTGCGTCCCGAGGAGGCCCAGCGGCTGCGGCCGTGGGGCCAGGACCGGCTCGGCGAGATCACCATCGACCTGGAGGTCGACGGCGCGCGCTGGCTGCTGCGCCGCGATCTGGAAGCCGACACGATCCTGCTGCAGCGCGCCGACGGCGCGGAGCGTCTCGAGGCACCCCGCGACGTGCACCGACGCCTGGTGGACTGGATCGGCATCTCCCCCGAGGCCGCCTACCGGGCGGTGGCGTTCGTGGGGCACGCCGGCCTGGCGCGGATCACCGACGACCGTCGGCTGTTGGCCACCCACCTCTCCCGGGTGCTCGCCGGCGCGGGTACTGCGCGGCTGCAGGAGGCGATGCAGTTGGTGGGCGAGCAGCGCAGCCGGCTCACTGCTGCCCTGCACGGGCCGCACGGCGCCGCCGCGCGCGTCGCCGAGTTGCGGGCCCAGCTGGCCGCGCTGCGCCAGCAGGACGAGCGCCTGCGACGCCACCAGCTCGAGCTCGACGATCTGGCGCAGCGCACCGCGGCCACCGAGCGCGAGCTGGCAGCCCAGACGGCGCTGCTGCGCGCACTCCGCCAGACTGTCGAGCTCAAGGAGCGGGAGGAGGCGCTCGCCCGCGAAGCCGCGGACGTGCGCGCGCAGCTGGCCCGCGTCGAGGACCAGCTCCGGCGCCTGGCCGAGTTGGATGCCGCCCTGGCCGCGTTCTCCGCGCATCAGGAGGCGCTGGTCGCCAGCCTGTTCCAGGCGCGGCGGCAGTACCTCCAGGTGCAGCAGCACCTGGCCACGGCCCGCGACCAGGCGGCCCGGGAGGAACGCGTGCTGGAGCGGCTGGCCACGGCGCACCACGCCGTCCGCCAGCTGGGCGCCAGAGGGTGGGCGCTGGTTACGGCGGGGGCGATCGGCGTGGTGGGCGGCGCCGGCATCGTCGCCGCGCTGCAGCACTGGCTGGGTTGGCTCGTGCTGGCTGCCGCCGGCGGCGTCACCGTCACGGGGATGCGCTACCGGGGACGCATCGTCGAGACGGGTACCGACTACCGGCAGCAGGAACAGCGCGTGCTCGACCTTCGCCGACGCGTCGACGTCCTGCAGGGCCAGCTCGCCGAGGCCGAGGCGGCCGTGACGGCGCGCCTGCAGGCCATCGGCAGCGCCAGCCTGGAAGACGTGGAGCAGCGGTTCTCAAGTTACATGGAGCAGCTGCGCGAGCGCGAGGAGCTGCGGGCAGCACTGCGCGCGGTGTGGGGCCCAGACCCAAAGGCAGCGCTCGAGCGGCGCCTGGAGGCGCTGGCGCAGGACCTGGCGGGCATACGCGCCGCGCTGGAGGCGATCCCGGCTCCCGCGCGCGGTGCGGCCGCCTCCCCCGACGACGTCGAGCACCAGGTCCGCCGGCTGGACGCCGATCTCCAGGAGCTGCGCGAGCGTCGCGCGCGCCTGGAGGCCGCCATCGAGGAGGCGCGCGGCCGGGCCGAGGAGGCTGCGAGCCTGGAAGAGGCGATCGCCGTGCTCGAGGCGCGCGCCGCCCGCGACCGACGGGCACTCCAGGTCGCGGCGCTGACGCTGCGCATGCTCGAGGAAGCCCGCGCGCACTCGGTCTACCCCGCCCGGCAGGTGCTGGAGCGCCGCGCGTCGGCCTACCTGGCGACCGCCACGGGCGGCGCCCTCACCCGGGTCGCGATCGACGATCGGACTCTCCGCCCGGTGGTACACGCACAGGACGGCTGGCGCGACCCGGCGGACCTGGGGCAGGGAACGGCCGACCAGCTCTACTTCTGCCTACGCCTGGCCCTGCTGGACGTGATGACGGGCGACCGACGGCCGCCGCTCTTCCTGGACGAGCCGTTCGCGCACCTGGACGAGGCACGCCGCCGGGCGATGCTGCCGCTGCTGGTGGCCGCCGCGAAGGAACGGCAGGTGATCCTGAGCACCGCCTGGCCGCATTACGACGCGGTGGCGGACCGGGTCGTCCTGCTGGAACACGTGCTGGCGCCGGCGTAGGGCTACGAGACGTCCGCGCCGTCCTGCGCGGGGCCGGCGGCGCTTGCATCGCCTGTCACGACGGGCAGCGTGATCGTGAACCGGCTGCCCTGGCCCGGCGCGCTGGTGGCGGTGACCGTGCCGCCATGGGCCTCGGCCAGCGCCCGGACGATCGCCAGCCCCAGGCCACTGCCCCCGGTCGCCCGCGTGCGTGAGGCGTCGAGCCGGACGAACCGCTCGAAAATGCGCTCGAGGTCCTCGGGCGGAATGCCGGGCCCTGTGTCCTGCACCCACAGCTGCACCCGCCCGGGACCCGCGTCGACCCCCACCGTCACCCGGCCGCCGCGTGGCGTGTGTCGCAATGCGTTGTGGAGCAGGTTGTGCAACATCTGCAGGACACGCTCGCGGTCCACCGACACCGGCGACACCGGCCCTGCCACGCGGGAGTCCACGTGGATCTGCTTCTCCTCGGCCGCTGCTGCAACGGCGGCCACCGCCTCCGCCGCCAGCGCCGCCAGGTCGGTCGGCCGACGGTGCAGCGGCAGCTGCCCGGCCTGCGCCAGGGAGAGGTCGCGCAGGTCGTCCACGAGCCGTGACAGCAGACGGACCTGCCCGTGCAGGGCGGCCAGCCGCTCCGGCGACGGCGCCACCACGCCGTCCAGCATCCCCTCCAGGTTGGCCTGCAGCACCGACAAGGGCGTGCGCAGCTCGTGGGCGATGTCGGCGCCCAGCTGTCGCCGACTCTCTTCCAGCCGCTGCAGGTTGGCGGCCATGGCGTTGAAGGCGCGCGCAAGGGCCCCCAGCTCGTCATCGGCGGGTACTGTTACCCGCTGCGCCAGCTGGCCCTGACCGATCTGGCCCGCTGCCTCCGCCATCTGGCGCAGCGGCGCGGTCAGGTAGCGGGTCACGGCGATGCCCAGCAGCACCGCGGCCACCACGCCCACCAGCGCCGCCAGCCACGTCGCCCGCCGCAACGCGGCCAGGAACCGCAGCTCGGGGGCGCCCATCATGCGCCGCATCATCGCCTGCATGCCGGCGTCGCGCGCGTGGGGCATGCCCGCGCCGGGGCCGGCCCGCGGCGGGCCGAACAGGTAGCGCTGGAACTCGGTCCGGGTAGCCCGGCTCGTGATGGCGGCCACGCAGGCCACCGAGAGTACGGCCACCGCCACGAAGGCCAGAATCAACCTGCGCTGCAGGCTCACGCGGCCTCCTCTAACGGCTCCAACGACCACACAGCCTGGGGCGCACCGCACGTGCACGCGGAAGTTCCGCGTCGGGCCGCCTCTAACGGCTCCAACGGCCACACAGCCTGGGGCGGCCGCCACAGGTGAGGCGTCGCCCGGCATCGAGCGCCCGCGGCCGGCGCAGGGCGCTCATTGGTCTTCCACGGACCACCGCTGTGTCGCCGCGCTGGCACCGTGCGCCCGCCATCGGCGTGAGGTCACGGCGGACGCTCGCCAGGGCGATCCGCCAGGCGGTATCCGGCCCCATGCACCGTCAGCAGGTAGCGCGGCCGCCGTGGGTCGGGCTCGAGCTTCTGCCGGATGTTCTTGACGTGGGCGTCGATGGTGCGGTCGTAGCCCTCGAAGGCGTGCCCGTAGACCTGATCGATGAGCTGCAGGCGCGTGAACACCCGGCCGGGAGCGCGCGCCAGCGCCGCCAGCAGCCGGAACTCGGTGGGCGTCAGGGTGATCGTCTCGCCGCCGCGACGCACCTCCATGCGCCCTGTGTCGATCTCCAGGTCGCCGACGGCCAGCACCTCGGCCGGCACCTCGCCGGTCGCGCGCCGCAGCACCGCGCGCACGCGGGCAGCCACTTCGCGGGGGCTGAAGGGCTTGACGACGTAGTCGTCAGCGCCAAGCCCCAGCCCCACCAGCCGGTCGGTCTCCTCGCTGCGCGCCGTCAGCATGATGATGGGCGTGTTCCCCGCAGCCCGGATCTGGCGGGCGACTTCCCAGCCGTCGATCTCGGGGAGCATCAGGTCGAGCACCACCAGATGTGGCCGCTCACGTCGGAACGCCTCGAGAGCCTGCCGACCGTCGCGCGCTTCCACCACGCGGTACCCGTCCTGCTCCAGGTAGCGCCGCAGGATCGCGGTGATCTCCGGCTCGTCGTCGACGACCAGGATGGTGCGCGCCATCGTCAGGACGACGCGATTTCCTTCTTCAAGGCCTCGTACTCCTCGCGGGTGATCTCGCCGCTGGCCAGCCGGCGCTTGAGGATCGCCAGGGGCGTCTCCGTTGTCTGCGACCCGGCGGGGGCCGACGGGACCGCGCCGGTCACGCCGGCACCTTGGGCCGGACGCCGCACGAGCGCCACCACACCCACCACGATGCCGGTCACGATCAGCGCCCAGAACACGAGGCCCAGGAGCGGCATGCCCCATCCGCCGCCCCACCGGCCGCCCCAACCGCCCATCATGCCCGGCCCCATCATGCCCGGGCCCATCCACCCACCCATCATGCCGATCCAGCCAAGCGCAGGCAGCAGGACCAGGACGCCCAGCACGACCAGCAGCACCACCGCTACATCTCGACCTGTCATCGCCCATCCCTCCTGTCCCATGGCGGCGAGGCCATCCCGTAGCAGACCCTCTCCATCCACCATACGGCCAGCGGGTGGACCCAGGGTGAACGCCTCGTGAATCTTTGGTGAACGCCCGAGCCAAGAAGCCCGCACGTTCCAGGAGCCTGGAGGCCCGCAGACCTTCGGTCTGCCGGACGCACCGGTACGGGCCGCAACGTGGCCTTCAGCACCAGATCCCGGGGATCTCCATGCTGCACGCCGGACACCGCCCGCCGGTGGCAGCCAGGCGATTTTGGCGGACCTGGTAGCCCACCCGTTCCACCAGCAGCGTCCGGCACCCGGGACAGAAGGTGTGCTCGTAGGGGCCGACCCGGCCGGGCAGGTTGCCCGCGTAGACGTAGCGCAGGCCCGCGGCCTGCCCGTGGCGGGCCGCGCGCACCAGCGTGGCCGCCTGCGTGGCAGCGTAGTCGGTCATCTTGTAGTCGGGGTGGAACGCCGTGACGTGCCAGGGAATGTCCGGGGAGACCGCCGCGATGAACTCCGCCGCCTCACGCAGCTCCGCGTCGCTGTCGTTCCATCCCGGGACGACCAGGGTCACGACCTCGAGCCAGAAGCCCATGGCGTGCACCATCTTGATGGCCTCCAGGACGCGGTCGAGCACCCCGCCCAGGTACCGGTAGTTCTTCGGGTTCATCGATTTCAGGTCGATCTTGTAGCAGTCGCACCAGGGCCGCAGGAACGTCAGCACCTCGCGGGTCGCGTTCCCGTTGCTGACGAAGCAGGTGCGCAGACCGGCCTCCTTCGCCTTGCGGAAGACGGCCACCGCCCACTCGGCGGTGATCAGCGGCTCGTTGTAGGAGCTACCGACCAGCCGGGCGCCATGGCGCAGCGCCAGGTCCACCAGCAGCTCGGGCGTGACGTCCTGCGGTGGCGCGCCCGCCATGGGGTCCCGCAACGCCTGGGAGGTGACGAAGTTCTGGCAGTAGGGGCAGTGCAGGTCGCAGCCCAACATCCCGAAGGTCAGCGTCTGGGACCCCGGCAGCACGTGGAAGAACGGCTTCTTCTCTGTGGGATCGCACTGGAGCGCGGCGACGTACCCCCACGGCACCCGCAGCGCACCATCGGCATTGAAGCGCACCTGGCAGATGCCGCGGTGTCCGGGGAAGATGACGCACCGGTGCCCGCAGGCCAGGCAGCGCACCTTGCCGGCGGCCAGGCGCTCGTAGAGCACACCTTCCGCCGTCCTGGCGTCGAGCACAGCCGCCAGCGCGGCGGTGGCGGCAGGCGGCGAGGCGGTCGTGCTCATGCTCCCACCACCTGCATTGTAACAGGGCTCGGACGGCCCGGGCCGTGCGGGCGAGACGGCCCGGGCCGTGCGGGCGCAACCGACCGCAACGCGGCGTGGCGTCGGATCCACCGGTAGGGCGAGAGGGCCCGTCCGTACTCGATCGGCGGGACCGGCCGCAACCCGGTGTGGCGCCGGGTCAGGGGAGCGCGTTCGCCCGGGCGATGGCGGCGTAGAGGGCCGCGCTGGGCCGCGCGGTGCGCGCCTGCGTGCGCTCGTCCAGCGCGTACAGCCCGAAGCGCAGGCTCCACCCGTCGTTCCACTCGAAGTTGTCGACGATCGACCAATGGTAGTACCCGCGCACCGGACAGCCCTCGGCGATGGCCTGGGCCAGGCGCCGCAGGTGCTCGACGATGAACCGCGGTCGCAGCCGGTCGGCGGCGTCGGGCAGGCCGTTCTCGGTCACGTAGAGCGGAACGGCGTAGCCGCGGGCACGGCGCAGCACCGCCAGCAACCCGTCGGGGTACATCTCGCCGAACCCCCTGTCCGCCAGGTCCGCCCCCTGGGGAGGCGCGGCGCGTACGAACAGCGTCTGCGGGCGCCGGAGGTCCAGCCGCAGGAGCGTGCGCGTGTAGTAGTTGACTCCCAGGAAGTC
This sequence comes from Armatimonadota bacterium, assembly GCA_031459855.1. Taxonomy (NCBI): domain Bacteria; kingdom Bacillati; phylum Candidatus Sysuimicrobiota; class Candidatus Sysuimicrobiia; order Candidatus Sysuimicrobiales; family Candidatus Humicultoraceae; genus Candidatus Fervidifonticultor; species Candidatus Fervidifonticultor primus. The sequence goes on along the minus strand of JAVKHP010000001.1, from coordinate 1,623,983 downwards.
CAAAAGGCCGACACCGTCCTGAGCCGGCCGCGGGCGGCCCGAGTCGACCTGCCGGCGCAGCGCATCGAGGTACAGCCAGTTGAACGCGTAGTCCAGGCGTGCGGCCAGCGCCGCCTCGACGCCCCGGGGACGGGCAGGGTCGACCGGTCGCAGGTAGGCCGCCAGGCCGACCTGCGCGGCGGGCCTGGCGGCGTGCACGGTCCGGTAGGCGGCGGCGTGCGCCTGCAGCGAGTGGCGCAGCGCCCGCACGAACGCCGCAGGGTTCCTGCGTCCGGGCGGAAACTGGCCCAGCAGGTAGGCGCTCAGCAGGTAGCCCATAGGCTCGTTGAGGGTGACCCAGCGGTCGACCAGCTCCCCGACCGCCGCCACGACGCGGCCGACGAACGCCGCGAACGCCTCGACGATCCCGCGCCAGGCCCATCCGCCGCGCGCGGCCACCCACTGCGGGAGCGTGAAGTGGTTGAGGGTGACCATGGGCTCGAGCCCGCGGTCGCGCAGGCCACGCAGCATGACCAGGTAGCGGGCCATCGCCGCTTCGTCCCACCGGCCGGGGGAAGGCTCCAGACGGCTCCACTCCACCGACAGGCGCACCGCGTTCAGGTGCAGGCTCGCGATCAGGTCGAAGTCCCGCTCGGCCGCACGCCACCAGTCGCACGCCCGGCCGGACCGGCTGCCGTCGCGAATGCGGCCCCGCTGCTCCCAGACCCACCAGTCGGCGGCGGTGTTGTCGCCCTCGAACTGGTAGGCGCTGGTGGCCACCCCCCACCGGAACCCCGGGGGGAAGGTCGTCGTCACAGGGACGCCTCCTGGGCGCGTGGAATCCGCCCTTGGTCGCTTTCCGGCGGTCCTGGCGTCCCTCCTGCAGCGGGAGGCCCTGCCGCCGGATCTGCGGAGGCGAGCGGAGAGGATGTCGAGCCACTTTCACGCCGTGGGCTTCCCGGTGCGCGAGATGCGCGACTACTGGCGGCTGGGGCAGCGGGCCGTCGCTGCCGGCCAGCGCGTGGGCAGCGCCGATGGCCATGCTCTGTTTCGCTGGGCGCCGGGGGGCGGTCCCGAGATCTGGGCCCTGGCGGACGCGGCCGGCGAGGTGGTCAGCGCCACGCCGTTCTTTGCCACCGACGACGCCTACCGCCTGGCCGTCACTGGTAGCGGCGTCTCCGACGAGCGCGGCCTGGAGGGCTGGGTGGACGGCTGGCTGAACCCCAGCGAGGACGACGAGCCCTTCTCCGGGGCGTTTCCGATGCGGGTGGACGTCGTGAACTACGCCCTGGTGGCGGGGCGGCTACGCGAGGGCGCGGTGGTGGTAGTGCGCCTCATCCTGCTGCTGCACGAGGCGACCCTCTACCCCACCGAGGGTGCCTACGCGACCGTCAGGGAGCGCGAGTACCGGCCACCGCTGCCGTCGGTGTCGTCGAGCGCCCACTTCGACGTGGAGGAGGCCGCGGACGACATGGAGGCCACCGCCCTGGTGGTCGGCCGCGTGGTGGAGGCCCGTGAACTCGTCAACACCGCCACCGATGCCGCCTTCTGGTGGATGCGCCTCGGGGTGGCCCCCGACCTCACCCTCCCTGCGGCCACCGATCGTGAGGTGCTTCCGGTGCCCCCGCGGGTGGGCAACGTGCTGGCGGCCAGCGGATGGGTGCTGGGAGAAGTGCTGCCCGCAGTCGGCCCGTCCATCGGATAATCGGCGCCCGCGCACGTCGTCGCCCCTGCGCATGCCACACCGACGCACCGGCCCGGGCTATCCCAGGATCAGGTCCTCGTCGACGCGGGTGTAGTCGTGGAGCTCGCTGGGCGCAAACCACAGGCCGATCTCGAACGCCGCCTCTTCCAGCGACCCCGAGGCGTGCACGAGGTTGCGCACCGGCCGCTTCTGGAGGTTGGCCACCGTCGGCGAGTCGGCCGAGTAGTCGCCGCGGATCGTGCCCGGCGCTGCCCGATAGGGCAGGGTGTCGCCCACCACCTTGCGCACCACCGAGACCGCGTGCGTCCCCTCGAGCACCATGGCCACCACGGGCCCCGAGGCCACGAACTCGATCAGCCACTGCCGCACGCGGCGGCCGATCTCGAGCGGATCGTCGGTGCCGGCTTCCTGGCGCACGTCGAGGCCCGCCGCCTCGAACGCTTCCCGCGTCTTGCCCCCGATGGTCCGCAGGAACCCCTCGTCGGCGGGGTAGTGCCGCTCCAGCAGGTCGCGCGACGCCCGCAGCATCTTCAGCCCGACGATCCGCAGGCCGATCCGCTCGAATCGCCGCAGCACCTCCCCCACCAGCCCGCGCCGCACGCCGTCGGGCTTGAGGAAGACGAGGGTGCGTTCCGTGCGTGCTGTGATCATGCTCCACCTCCACGTCGCGCCGCTATAATGGTACCCACCGATGCGCTCCCGACAACGCTGGCTTGTGGCCGCGGTGACCCTGGCAGGCGCTGCCATACTGGCCGCCCTGGTCGCCTGGCTGGCCGCCCCGCGCGACGAGATCCGCGTGGCGCTGCGCGAGCCGTCGCTGCCCATGCCGCGGGCCCGCCAGACGTTCTGGCCGGGCGAAGACGGCGCAGCCCCGCTGCTCGTCGTCGTCGAGAACACCCCGGAGGCGCGCCCGCAGGCCGGTCTGGCCGAGGCGTGCCTGGTCTTCGCCATGCCCACCGAGGCGCTCATCACGCGGTTCCTGGCGGCGTTCTGCGACGCGACGCCGTCGGCGGTCGGCCCGATCCGCAGCGTCCGGGCCTTCATGCTCGACCTCGCCGCCGACCTGGGCGCCATCACGGTCCACGCGGGCTACAGCGCCGAGGCCCGGGCGCGCATCACCCGCGAACGCCTCCCGGTCATCAACGAGTTCTGGACCGCCGGTCCGTTCTGGCGCGATCCCGCGCGCCGGGCGCCCCACAACCTGTACGCGCGTCTGGACAGCCTGCAAGAGGTTGCGCGGCAACGCCACCCGCACGTGCAGCCCCGCGGCGTGCCCTACCAGTTCGGCGATGGCCCCCCGGGCGGTGCCGAGGCCCCTGCGGTGGTGCTCGACTACGCCCCGCGGTACGCCGTGACCTACCGCTACGATCCCGCCCGCGCGATCTACTTCCGCGAACAGGACGGGCAGCCCCACCTCGACAGCGACGGGCAGCCCGTGGCGGCCACCGCGATCCTCGTCGCCGTGGTCCGCTGGTGGCAGACGGACGACCGCGGCGGTCCCAGCAGCCACCTCGACCTCGTCGGCGGCGGCCGCCTGGCGGTCGTCACCCGCGGTCGGCTGCACGAAGGCACGTGGAGCCGCCCCGCCGGCGGTCCTCTCCGCCTCGCGCTGGCCGGCGGCGCGCCGGTCAGCGTGCCCCGGGGACCGGTGTGGATCGAGCTGTTCCCCGCGGGTCGTCCGTTCGGGGTCGTCCGCCCGTAATCGGCCGCAGACCGCCGCCGGGGTCCGGCGCCGACCTCTCCCATGCACCGGGTGTCCGTCCGGCTGCCGTGTACGCGGGCCGCCAAAATCCCGGCGCCGGCGCTCCTGCCGCTCGGGGCTACAGGCCGATCGCGCAGCCGTCCACGCGCGGGTCCGAGGCTCCCAGGTAGATGCCGCGTACGCGGTCGGCCACGATCGCCTGCGCGCCGCCACCGCCTTCCATCTCGCCCATCGGCTTGAGCCGGTGGCCGCGGCGCGCGAGTTCGGTCAGCGTCTCGGCCGGATAGCCCTCCTCGATGCGCAGCTCGAACGGCTGCTCCACGGTGGCCGGATCGGTGCCCGGGAAGCTGTGCCACCGGGGCGCCTCGATCGCGGCCTGGAGCTCCATCCCCGCGTCCACCAGGTTCTGGAAGATCTGCAGGTTCCACTGGGGCTGCGCGTCGCCGCCCGGCGTGCCCCAGACCAGCCATGGGGCCCCGTCCCGGGTGGCCAGGTAGGGGCAGAGCGTGTGCATCGTGCGCTTGCCGGGCGCGATGCAGTTGGGGTGACCCGCCTCCAGGGAGAAGCCGCGACCGGCGCGGTTGTTGAGCATGATGCCGGTGCCTTCGACCACCTCGCCGCATCCGAACGATGCCGAGAGGCTCGTGATGTACGCCACCATGTTGCCCTCGACGTCGGCCGTGCAGAAGAACGTGGTGTCGCCGGTCACCTCGGTGAGCCCGCCCGCCGGCACGTCGGCCGCACGGGTCATGTCGAGGTCGCGCCGCCGCCGCGCGGCGTAGTCCTTGCTGAGCAGGACACCCAGCGGGTTCGTCACGAAACGGGGATCTCCCACATAGGCCAGCCGGTCGGCGAACGCGAGCTTCTTGGCCTCCACGCCGCGGTGCACCCAGTCGGCCGAACCCCACGGCACCGGCGGCATCTCTTCGAGGATGTTCAGCATCTCCAGCAGGAGGAACCCCTGGGACGGCGGGGGCGTGGTGTACACCGTGACCCCGCGGTAGGTCGTCGAGACGGGGTCGGTCACCTCGACGTCGTAGCCGGCCAGGTCGTCGGCCGAGAGCAGCCCGCCGTGGGTCTGGCTGTACTCGCCGATCGCGCGGGCGATGGGCCCGTTGTAGAACGCGTCGGCACCGCCATCGGCGATCTGCCGCAACGTCCTGCCCAGGTCGCGCTGGACCAGCACGTCGCCCTCCTGGGGCGGTCGTCCGTCGGGCAGGAAGATCCTGGCCGAGGAGGGATACTGCGCCAGGACCGGCTCGGCCTCGCGGATCCAGTGGGCGACCCGCCGCGCGACGGGCACACCCTCCTCGGCATACCGGATCGCTGGCTCCAGGAGTTTGCCCAACGTGAACCTGCCGCTCCCCCAGCGCTGCAGGCAGACTTCCATGGCCTTCACCGCGCCGGGCACCGAGGGCGAGAGCATCCCCCGCAGCGGCATCTTCGTGTACCCCCGCGTTATGAAGAAGTCGCGCGTCGCGCCGGCCGGAGCAGGGCCGCTGGCGTTCATCGCCCATACCCGGTTCTCGCGGCGGCTGAAGACCACCATGAACGTGTCGCCGCCCACGCCGCTCATCATCGGTTGCGCCACGCCCAGGACCCCCGCCACGGCCACGGCCGCGTCGAAGGCGTTGCCTCCCGCCGCCAGGACCTGCAAGCCCGCGGCCGACGCCAGGGGATGGCCCGACGCGACCATACCGCGGCGGGCGACGACGATCGAACGGCTGTGTGGCATGGCGAGATCACCTCGAGCGTTGTCGTCGATGGCTTCACCTCGGCACCTGGGGTCTCCTGCGGCTGCCGGCGCGCCGGCGGCACGTCCATGGTCTGCCGGGGAACGCCCGGGTAGAGGAACCTGCGTGGTGCAGGAATGCCTTCTTCGGTGTAGTAGTATGCAAACAAGTTACCACGACGAAGGGAGGCCGGCCATGGCAAAGACCTATTGCCAGTGGGTTGGAGTCATCCTGATCGTCCTGGGCATCCTCGGGTTCCTCATCCCCGGTGGCTTCCTCACCCTCACCTTCACCACCACGCACAACCTCGTCCACCTGGTGAGCGGCGTGATCCTGGCCTACCTCGGCTTCACCGACAAGTCGGTGAAGACCGGGGCGCAGGTCTTCGGCGTGATCTACACGCTGGTGGGCCTGCTGGGCTTCGTTAGCGCGGGCACGCTGGCGGCGCTGGGGATCACGACGGGCACCCTCTACAACCTGATCCACCTGGTGCTCGGCGTCGTCGGTCTGTGGGCAGGCTTCGGCCAGAAGGAGATGGCGCAGGCGTAGGACCGCGCCGCCTTCCGTCGCTGCGCCGCCGCCGGACGTTCGTCCGGCGCCTGCTGCGCTGGTACCGGCAGCACAAGCGTGACCTGCCCTGGCGACGTACGCGCGACCCCTACCGCATCCTGGTGTCGGAGATCATGCTCCAGCAGACGCAGGTGTCGCGCGTCGTCCCCAAGTACCGGGAGTTCCTTCGCGCCTACCCGTCGATCCGCGCGCTGGCCGCGGCCTCGGTGGATGAGGTGCGCGAGGCCTGGTACCCGCTGGGCTACAACGTCCGCCCGGTGCGACTGCACGCGATCGCCCGCGAGGTCGTGGCCAGGTTCGACGGGAAGATCCCCGCCGACGAAGACACCCTGCGGGGGCTTGACGGCATCGGGCCGTACACGGCGAGCGCGGTCCTCGCGTTCGCCTACGGGCGTCGCGTGCCGCTGGTGGACGTCAACGTGCGCAGGGTCCTCCAGCGGGTGTTCTACGGGCCGGCGCCGCAGCCCGACGGGTGGCTGTGGCGGCTGGCCGGCGCACTGCTGCCCCGGCAGGCGGCCTACGACTTCAACCAGGCACTCATGGACCTGGGCGCTACGGTCTGCGTCGCCCGGAGACCTCGCTGCCCGACCTGCCCGATGCGGACGATCTGCCGGGCGTATCCCTTCCTTCGCCCCGCCCTGCGCGCCGTCCCCGCAGTGGGCCGGCCTGCATCCAGGGCGGCCGGCCCGCGTACGGCGCCGAGGGGCACAGGCGCCTGAGCGGGCACCCTGCACATCGGGGGGCCCTGGCGCTGCAGATCTCCCTGCCGAAGTAGATCACGCGCAGCGAGAAGTCCGACCACTGGGCGGGGTCGAGCAACGCCATCAGGTCGCGCTCGATCTTTGCGGGGTCGTCGTGCGTCGTGAGGCCCCAGCGCTTGGCGATACGCCGCACATGGGTGTCGACGACCATGCCCGGCTGGCCAAACGCTGCCCCCAGGACGACGTTGGCCGTCTTGCGCCCCACCCCGGGCAGCTGCAGCAGCTCCTCCATCGTGTCGGGCACCCGACCGCCGAAGCGGGCCAGGAGCGCCCGGGCCATCTCCCGGATGGCGCGGGCCTTCTGGCGGTAGAAGCCGGTCGAGCGAATGTACGACTCGAGTTCGGACAGGTCGGCGGCGGCGAAGTCCTCGGCCGTGCGGTAGCGTGCGAACAGCGCGGGCGTGACCTTGTTCACCTGGGCGTCGGTGCACTGCGCCGAGAGGATCGTGGCCACCAGCAGCTGCAGCGGCGTCCGGTGGCGGAGCGGGACCCGGGTGATCGGGTAGCGCCTGGCCAGCTCGGCGGCGATGCGTGCCGCGCGCCGGCGGGCCTGCGCGAGGGTTTCGCCCGTGGGAAACGCCGGGGGCACCCGGGCGGAGACCGGGGACGCCGTCGGGAGGACCAGGGCTTGCGTGGACGACCGGCGGGGCATCGGCCCGGCGCATTCGCCGCACGACGCAGCGGGTCCTGCCGCGCGCCGCAGGCCTTGCCCGGCGTCGTGCGGTCAACGCCGCAGCAGGTTCCGTAGCAGGAAGAGCACGTTGGCAGGGCGCTCGGCCAGGCGGCGCATCAGGTAGGGGTACCAGTCGGTGCCGTACGGTGTCGCCACCAGCACCGTGAAGCCGCGGCGCACCAGGTCGAGCTGCAGCTGGGGGCGCACGCCGTAGAGCATCTGGAACTCGAAGCGGTCGGTGCCGATGTCGTGCGCGCGCGCGAACCGGATCGCATGCTCGATCATGCGCTCGTCGTGGGTCGCCACGGCCGTGTAGCCTGCGCTCGGCAGGGCGAGCTCGATCAGCCGGACGTAGTTGCGGTCCACGTCGGCCTTGCGGGGGAACGCCACGTGCGGCGGCTCCAGGTAGGCGCCCTTGACCAGCCTGAGATTCGGGCGCAACGGCAGCAGCGCCCGCAGGTCGGCCTCGGCGCGGTAAAGGTAGGCCTGCAGCACCACCCCCACGTTGTCGAAGCCCGCAGCGCGCAGGCGCCGGTAGATGTCCAGGGTCGGCTCGACCCACCTCGACTCCTCCATGTCGATGCGCACGAAGTTGCCGAGCTCGGCCGCCCGTGCCACCAGCCGCGCCAGCGTCTCGTACGCCAGGTCCTCGGCGATCGCCAGGCCCAGCTGGGTGAGCTTCACCGAGAGGTTCGTGCGCAGGCCCTCCTGTCGTATCCGGTCGAGCACGCGCAGGTACTCTGTGGCCACCTGGCGGACCGTGCCCTCGTCCCGCACCGCCTCGCCCAGCAGCGTCGTGTTGGTCTTGAAGCCCTGCTGCTGGAGCCGGTGCAACACCGCCACGCACTCCTCCAGCGTCTCGCCCGCCACGAACCGCCTGGCGCCCAGGCGCATCCCGTACCGGCGCATCCACCGGGCGAGCCGCGGGCTGTGCGATGCCGCCAGGATCGACCGCCGCAGGACGAGGCTGACCGTGTCCACGTCTCCTCCAGCGCGCCACTCCCGCCCCATCGTACCGGGACGATCGGAGTCTCGCCAGAGGGCGCCAGGCGCGCCCTCCGCGCCCGGGAGACAGCGGTCGGCAGTGGACTTGGCGGCCTGCCCCGCACCGGCTGCCGGGTCCAGGGCACACCGCACGGTGCCCGGGAGACGGCGGTCGGCAGGCTCACCTGCAGCCCCGTGCGCGGGCACCGGGCACCTGCGCCTCGCCGTCCGGGCACGGATCGCGCTCCACGGGCCGCAGGAAGAGACCGCGGGCCGGCGCGAAACACCGGAGGGACCGTCGATCGCCGGCGCAGGAGGCAAGCGTTCGATGAAGCACCCGGATCGGATCGCGCGCGTGCGGGCGCAGATGCAGCAGGCGGGCGTGGACGTGCTGGCCCTGCCCCCGTCGGACGACCTGTTCTACGCGTTGGGCTACTCGCCGCACCCCGACGAGCGGCCCTGCTACCTGTTCCTCACCCAGTCCGACGCGCTCTTCGTCGTGCCCGAACTGAACGCCGGGCAGGCGCGCGCGCACGTCGACGTCCCCCTGCTGGTCTACACCGACGCGGAGGGCCCGGACAACGCCCTGCGCCAGGCCGCCGACCGGCTCGGTCCCGTGGAGCGGCTGTGCGTGAGCGACGTGATGCGGGCCGACTTCCTGCTGCTGCTGCAGGCGCGCTGGCCGGGCGCCACCATCGTGTCGGGTGCCGAGGTGATGGCGCCGGTGCGCATGATCAAGAGCCCCGACGAGATCGAGGCCATGCGGCGCTCGGCGGCGACGGCCGACGTCGCCGTGGACGCCGCGTTCGCTGCGTGCCGCCCGGGCGTTACCGAAGTCGCCGTGGCCGCTGCGGTGCGGCACGCGTTCGGTGCCCAGGGCGTGCCCGAGGTCCTGTTCGCCACCGTCGCCGGAGGGCCGCACTCCGCCTTCCCGCACCACGCCGTCACCGAGCGACCGCTGCAGGCCGGCGAGCCGGTGCTGGTGGATCTGGGCGGTCGGCTGGGCGGGTACGCCTCCGACATCACCCGCATGGCCTACCTGGGCGAGCCGCCGCCGCGCTACCGTGAGATCCACGCCGTGGTGGAGCAGGCGGTGCGCGCAGCGCTGGACGTCATTCGCCCCGGCGTGCCCCTCGCCGAGGTCGATCGGGCGGCCCGCGGCGTGATCGAGGCCGCGGGCTATGGCAAGCACTTCACGCACCGAACCGGCCACGGGATCGGCATCACCGGCCACGAGCCGCCGTCCGTGACGCACACGAACCAGATGCCCGTGCAGGCTGGCATGGTCTTCAGCGTCGAGCCGGGGATCTACCTGGAGGGCGAGTTCGGCGTACGCCTGGAGGAGATCGTCGTGGTGACCCCATCCGGTCCCGAACGCCTCAGCCGGCTGCCACGGGAGGTGCGGGTTCTGTAGCCGAGCGTGAGGGCACACCCCACGGGCGGGCACGGCGACGGAGGCGGGTATGCCTGCCGTCCGACCACTCGCTGCACGTCGAGCCCCCACGGGCACGCGGGCACAGAGGCGGCGGGACACATGATGCGCACGGACCGGACCACCTGGCGGCATGCGCTGGTACCTGCGGGGCTGAGCGCGTGCGTTGCCCTGGTGGTGCTAGGCTTTCGAACGGACGTCGTGCCCGGTCTCGTCTGCGCGCGCCCCTCGTCGTACGAGGCCGAGCGCGCGGTGATGGGCTACGTGGCGCAGCTGACCCGCAGCTGGGCCCGACAACCCTGGCAGGAGTTCGCGCACGTCGCCACCTCGGCCCATGCCCGGACGCTGGAGCATCCCGCGGAGCCGGCGCGCGCCATCTTCTCGCCCTACCTCCAGCAGGCGCGGTTCGAACGCGTCGCGTCCTACTGCCGCGGCGCATCGGTCGAAATGACCGTCTGGACGGGGTACAAACCGACGCTCATCGTGCCGCGACGCGTCACGCTGCGCCTGGCACGCGAGCACGGACGGCTGAAGGTGGCCGCGGTGATGGGACACTGAGCGCCAGACGGTCGCAAGGCCACCGAAGCTCCGCAGCTCCACATCGGCCGGCCCCGGCGCCTGGTGACACGAACCCTCTCCCCGCCTGCAGTGGGCCCCGCCGGCCGAACGACGTGTGGCCGCGTGCCGCCTGGCAGACCACGTACCCGGGCGCGTCAGGCCTTGGTCGCAACGTGGAGGACGGCGATCCCCCGGGTCAGTCGTCGGAAGCGCACGTCGGCAAACCCCGCCTCGCGGAGCAGGTCGCTCAACCGCTCCGGATCGGGCCACTGCCGGATGGAGTCGTGGAGGTACCGGTAGGCGTCGGGCCGCCCCGAGAGCCAGCCGCCAAGCCGCGGGATGACCGTTCTGGAGAAGAGGTCGTAGAGCGCGCGAAACCAGGCCGGTTGGGGCTGTCCGAACTCCAGGACCACCACCCGGCCGCCCGGGCGCAGCACCCGGTGCATCTCGCGCAGGGCCTGCGCGGGGCGGGCCACGTTGCGCAGGCCGAAGGCGATGGTGGCGGCATCGACCACCCCGTCGCGCAGCGGCAGGGCCTCGGCGTCGGCCAGCACGACCGCCGCGCCCGTGGCCCGCCGGCGCGTCAGGCGCGCGCGGGCCGCGGCCACCATTGCGGGCGCGAAGTCCACGCCCACGACCCGGCCGCCGGGGCCGCTGACCCTGGCGAGCCCGACCAGCAGATCTCCGGTCCCGCAGCACACGTCGACCGCGCGGCCACCCCGCTGCAGACCTGCGGCCCGCACCGCCGCGCGCTTCCACAGCAGGTGCGCCCCACCGCTCAGCAGGTGGTTGAGGAGGTCGTAGCGGCCCGCGATCGCGTGGAAGGCGTCCCGCACCCAGGCGCGGCGGGTCGCAGGCGGTGCCGCCAGATCGGGCGCACCGGTCCGCCCGGACGACGCCACACCGTGGGCGCGGCCGCTTGCCACCTCCTGTGCCCGACAAACGTCGGTGTCTGCGCGCCCCGCGCGGAGGCCACGGCCGCCTACGCTGCTTGCAACGCCTGCCCCAACCGCAGGCACAGAGGTCGCGAGTACCTGCGCTGGCAGCGCGCGCCGCACCAGCTTCCCTCCGGTCGAGCGCGGCAGATCGTCCACCACCCAGATGCGACGGGGCACCTTGAAGCGGGCGAGCCGCGCGGCACAGAACGCCTGCAACGCCGCCACGTCCACCTGCGCGCCGGGGCGCGCGACCACTGCCGCCGCCACGACCTGGCCCCATTCGGGGTCGGGCACCCCGAACACGCCCGCATCGGCCACGGCCGGATGGGCCCGCAGCACCGCCTCCACCTCCGACGGATAGACGTTCTCGCCGCCGGTGACGATCAGGTCGTCACGGCGGTCCACCACGACCAGGTCGCCGTCCGCGTCGAGGTAGCCGAGGTCGCCGGTGTGGAGCCAGCCGTCGCGCAGGGCGTGCGCGGTCTCCTCGGGCCGGTTCCAGTACCCCACCATGACGGTCGGACCGCGCACGAGGATCTCGCCGACTGCGCCCGGTGGCGCGTCGATGCGCACCTCCACCGGGAAGAGCGGCCGGCCGGCGGCCCGGCGCTTGCGCGCGAACTCGTCGGGCGGCAGGGTGGCCACCTGCGAGGCGGCTTCGGTGAGCCCGTAGGTGGGCGCCACCGGCACGCCCAGCGCCGCACAGCGCTCGAGCAGGGCATCTGCGGCCGGGCCGCCGCCGAGCAGCACGCACCGCAGCGAGGGCGGAAACGGCCGGTGGGCCCGGGCGTCGAGCATCCGCTGCAACATGGTGGCCACCACGGAGACCATCGTGACCCCCCCGGCGTCGATGGCCCGGTTCGCAGCGTCGGCGTCGAACCCCTCGTGCACGACCAGCGGAATGCCGTACAGCACGCACCGCCACAGCAGCGCCAGGCCGCCCACGTGGTAGAAGGGCAGGACCGCCAGCCAGGCGTCGTCGCGCCGCACGCCCAGGTGCAGCGCCGATCCCGCCGCGTTCCACCAGTGGTTGCCGAACGTGAGTTGCGCGCCCTTGGGGCGACTGGTCGTGGCCGAGGTGTAGACGATCCCCTGCACCTGCGACAGGTCGATGCGCTCTTGCAGCCGGGCATCGGCCTCTGGCTCCCGTGCCACGGCTTCGACCAGCAGCAGGCGCGAAGCCCCAGGCGTGACCGTGCCGTCACCAACCGCCTGCCGGGCCTGGGCGGCCAGGCGCTCTTCGCTGAGCAGCCACCGTGCGCCGCTGTCCGCCAGTTGCCAGGCGAGTTCGGGCGTGGCGAGGCGCGTGTTGAGGGGCACCATCACCGCGCCCAGGCGTGCGAGCGCAAAGGCGGTCTCGGCGTAGGCCGGGCCGTTGCGGAGCAACACCGCGACGTGGTCCCCCGCCGCGACTCCCAGGCCAGCCAGCCGCCGGGCAAGGCCAGCGGCGCGCCGATCGAGGTCGGCGAACGTGAGGTGCTCGTCGCCGGCCACCAGGGCCAGCCGCCCGCCTGCGACGCGCGCGCGGTAGGCCAGCCAGTCGGGCGTCAGCATGCCGCGTCCCTGGCTCCTCTCATACCCGGCCGGTACGCACCGCCCGGCGCGCTCGTGCCGGCTCCGGCTTGCGCGACGACAAAGTCCTCCTCACACCAGGCTGGCGCCGAGCAACGCGCCGTAGACGAGGTGGAGCCGGGCGGTGCGCTTCAGCACCGCCACGAGTGCCGGCGGGTCGCGGTGCCACCACGCCGCATGTCCGAGGGCCAGGAACTCGGGCAGCGCGAGCCACGGCAGCCAGAACCGCCGGCTGGCCCAGCCGGCCTGCCACAGCGCCAGGGGCGCGACGACCGCCGCGAGCAACAGCGCCTGGTAGAGCAGGCGCGTGCGCACCGGGCCCAGGCGCACGGCCAGCGTGCGCTTGCCGGCCGCCGCATCGGTGGCGAGGTCGCGCAGGTTGTTGGCCACGAGGATCGCCGCGCACAGCAGGCCCACGGGCACCGAGGCGGCCAGCGCCACCCCGCTGAGGCGCCCCAGCTGCACGAAGGCCGTGCCGGTCACGGCCACGATCCCGAAGAACACGAAGACGAACACCTCGCCCAGGCCGTGGTAGCCAAGCGGCCAGGGCCCGGCCGTGTACGCCATCCCCGCGAGGATCGACAGCGCCCCGGCCACGAACACCGGCCAGCCCCACTGCCACACGAAGACCAGCCCGACGGCCCCGGCCACGCCAAAGCATGCATAGGCGCCGGTGAGCACGGCGCGCACCGGCAGCCAGCCAGCCTGGGTGACGCGAGGGGGTCCCTGGCGCGTGGCGGTATCGGCGCCCCGCAGGAAGTCGGCGGCGTCGTTGTGGAGGTTCGTGCCGATCTGGATCGCGAGCGCCACGATCAGCGCGCCAAGCGCCGCCAGGGGCGCAAACCCGCCCTCGGCCGCGGCCGCACCGCTACCCACCAGCACCGGTGCCACGGCCGCCGACAGGGTGGGGATGCGGGCCGCCACCACCCAGGCCCGCCAGCGAGGCATCACGGGTAGCGCGGGAACTTCGAGAAGTCGGGCCGGCGCTTCTGGAGGAACGCGTCGCGACCCTCCTTCGCCTCGGCCGTCAGGTAGTAGAGGAGCGTGGCGTCGCCGCCGAGCTGCTGGATCCCGGCCAGCCCGTCGGTATCGGCGTTGAACGCCGCCTTGAGGAGGCGGATGGCCAGCGGGCTCTTCTCGAGGATCTCGCGCGCCCACTGGATGCCTTCCTCCTCGAGGCGCTCCAGGGGCACCACGGCGTTCACCAGGCCCATCTCGAGGGCCTGCTGGGCGGTGTACTGCCGGCACAGGTACCAGATCTCGCGGGCCTTCTTGTGGCCGACGATGCGGGCCAGGTACGTGGACCCGTACCCGGCGTCGAAGGAACCCACCCGTGGTCCGGTCTGGCCGAAGATGGCGTTGTCGGCGGCGATGGTCAGGTCGCAGACCGTGGCGAGCACGTTGCCGCCGCCGATGGCGTACCCTGCCACCAGGGCGATCACGGGCTTGGGGAGCACGCGGATCAGCCGCTGGAGGTCGAGCACGTTGAGGCGGGGGATCCCGCGTTCGTCGAGGTAGCCCGCATCGCCGCGCACCCGCTGGTCACCACCCGAGCAGAACGCCTCGGTGCCTGCGCCGGTGAACAGGATCACGCCCACCGCGGGGTCCTCGCGCGCGCGCGAGAAGGCGTCGATGAGCTCCACGATCGTCTGGGGGCGGAAGGCGTTGCGGACCTCTGGCCGGTTGATGGTGATCTTCGCCATCCCTTCGGCCTGCTCGTACAGGATGTCGGTGTACTCGCGCACCTTCTGCCACGCTACGGGCATCCTCCCATCACCTCGTCGACAGGCCGGCGCCGAGCGCCTCGGCTGCCGCGGCCCAAATCTCCTCGTGCAGGCGCACGTTGCGCGCCCGGTCGGTGCGCACCTCGACGATCCACAGCCCCGACCCTGCCAGCCCGGCGCGCACCTGGGCCCGGAACGCGTCCCACCTCTCGAAGGCGGCGTACGCCGCGTCGTACAGCGCGGCCGCATGGCGGAACGCCAGCCCGTGGGGCGTGCCGAAGAGGGGCTCGAAGTAGGCCGGGTACGCCGCCTGCGGCATGAAGTTGAAGATCCCGCCGCCGTCGTTGTTCAGCAGCACGATCGTGGCCGCGAGCCTGTGCAGCCGCGCCGCCAGCAGGCCGTTCATGTCGTGGTAGAACGCCAGGTCGCCCAGCACCGCCACCACGGGCCCCGCTGCGGCCGCGGCCGCGCCCAGGGCGGTCGAGACCAGCCCGTCGATGCCGCTCGCGCCGCGGTTGCCCAGCACGCGCAGGCGCGTGCCCACCGACGGGAGGAACGTGTCGGCGTCGCGCACCGGCATGCTGTTGCCAACCACCAGCAGCGCGCCATCGGGCAGCAGGTCGGCCAGCTCGGCGAAGACCCGGCCGTCGAAGGGCTCTGCGACCTCGCGTAGACGCTGCGCCGTCGCCTCGCGCGCCGCGCGGCCGAGCGCGAGCCACCGCGTGGTCCACGCATCGCGGGCGGGAACCGGGCGACGGCCGTCCAGCGCCGCGACCAGCGCATCGCACACCCGGCGCGGGTCGGCGGTCACCAGGTCGCTAGCAACCCGCAGCGGGTCGCTCCAGCCGCCGTCGTCCACCACGATCTGTCGCGCGCGGGCATGCCGCTGCAGGTACTGTTGTAATGGCCGCGACGCCGGCAGCCCGCCGAAGCGCACCACGACGTCGGGCTCGAGCGCCGCCGTGGCGGCCTCCGCGCGCAGCACGAGGTCGTAGGCGTCGACCACCAGGCGGCGGTCGTGGGGGCCGCAGCGCACCTGCGACAGGGGATCGGCCAGCACCGGCGCCTGCAGAGCCGCTGCCAGCCTGGCCACCGCGGCCGGGAAGGCCGGGTCGTCCTGCGGCCCGCAGACGATCAGGGCCCTTCGCGCCGCCTCCAGCGCCTCGACGAGCGCGCGTACGGCCTCGGGCTCGACGGCGTGCACCCCGCGCACGACCGCCGTGTAGGGCCGGCCGCCCTCCCGCCCCACCCACGCCACGCCTGCACGGTCGTCGTCTGGCGGCAACTCGTGGGGGGCCGGCTGGGGCACCAGCGGTTCCCGGAACGGGAAGTTCATGTGCACGGGCCCCGCCGGCGCCCCAAGCGCCACCGCCACAGCCTGCGCCGCGAGCTGACGCGCGTAGCGCAGCATCGGCGCGGTGGCCAGGGGCGGGGCCACTTCGGCGAACCATTTGACGTGCACGCCGAACAGCCGCAGCTGGTCGATCGTCTGGTTCGCGCCCGCATCCCGCAGCTCGTGCGGTCGGTCGGCGGTGAGCACCACGAGCGGCACGCGGCCGAAGCGCGCCTCCACCACCGCCGGGAAGAAGTTGGCCGCGGCGGTGCCCGACGTCGAGACCACGGCGACCGGCGCCCGTGCCGTCCGGGCCAGTCCCAGCGCGAAGAACGCGGCCGCGCGTTCGTCGATGTGCGTCCAGACCTTCAGCCCCGGCTGCCGCGCGGCCGCGATGGCCAGCGGCGTCGAGCGCGAGCCCGGGCACAGGCACAGGTGCGTCACCCCGGCCCGCACGAGCTCGTCGACCACCGCGCCCACGAACGCGTAGGTGGCGTTCTCGGGGATCATCGACAGCCCGACAGCGCCGCAGGCGCCTCCAGCGCCTCGGCCAGCGGCCGCAGCTTCAGGCACGACTCGGCGTACTCGGCGTCGGGGTCCGAATCGGCCACGATCCCGCAGCCGGCGAACAGGGTGGCGCGGCTACCGCACAGCAGCGCCGAGCGGATGGCGACGGCGAGCTCCCCGTCGCCCGTAGCGTCCACCCACCCGACGGGGCCGGCGTACCAGCCCCGCTCGAAGCCCTCGCGCGCGGTGATCCAGGCCAGCGCTGCGTCTCGTGGGACCCCGCCCACTGCCGGCGTGGGGTGCAGGCGGCCTGCCAGGTCGAGTAGCCCGTACCGGTCGCGCAGGCGACCCTGCACAGGGGTGTAGAGGTGCTGCACGTTCGAGACGCGCAACAGCCGCGGCGCAGCGGCTACGGCCACTTCGGCGCACGCAGCGACCATCGCCTCGCGGATCGCGTCGACGACCACCGCGTGCTCGATCCGGTCCTTCGGGCTGGCCAGCAGCGCCTCGCCACGGCGCTGGTCGTCATCGGGCGTTGTCCCGCGGGGCGCCGATCCGGCCAGCGCGCCCGTTGCCACCATGCCATCGCGCACGCGCAGCAACCGCTCGGGCGTCGCCCCGAGAAAGCACGTGTCTCCCCGCGCCACGGCGAACAGCGTGCAGTCCGGATAGCCCACCTGCAGACGGCGCAGGGCCGAGGTGGCGTCCACGCCGATGCCGTCTACGGTCACCGCCCGCGCCAGCACCACCTTGCGCAGCTCGCCACGCTGCACCGCTGCCGCGGCATCGGCGACGAGCGCCTTCCAGATCGCAGCAGGCGGGTGCTCTTCTGCAAGCGATGCGGTCCGCTGCCTCAGCCGGCGCGGGCTGCCCACGTCCCCGGGCGTTCCTGCAGCCGGCGCGTCGCCCGTGTGGTGAGATCCCACGAGGCCAGTACGCCGGCCGGGGCCGGCCCCGGGCGGCGCTACCGGCTGGGTCGGATCGTCCGGCGCAAGGAGCGCGGCAAGCTGCTCGACCGCGCGTCGCGGCGCCTCTTCCCCCTCCGGTGGCACGAGCACGCTGAGGATCGCTTCCATATGGGCACCCTGCGTTCGCACCGTGAGCGCGGGAACCACGAGCAGACCGGGTGGGAACGCCGCCCATGCGGGCTGCTGTACCACCTGGGGCGCGAAGGCAAATCCACCCAGAGCCACCGGACCGTGCACGTCACCGGCACCGCACGACTGGGCGAGACAGCGCCGCCAGGCCTCGCCCGCCGTGGCGAACCGTCGGTCGCCACCTGCCACGACCTCCCAGGCGACGCCCAGCCCAACGATCGACAGGTCGTCTGCCGGACGCGCCCACAGCAGCCGTGTGGTCACCAGGCCCTCGGCGCGCGCGAAGAGCGTCACCGGGTCCGCGGCGGGCGCGGGCGCCGAGGCCCATGCCAGCACCGGTCGGCCGGAGCGTCGGGCAGCGCTGCGGGCCCGCGCGAGCGCGTCCTCCAGGCGCGCCAGCAGCAGCACGGAGGGCGTGGCGAGATGCGCGCGTTGCATTCCTCAGGAGACTCCGCGCCCGCGCGCGACGTCGCGGCCCTGTGCCGCGCCAGGACCGCTGCCCTCAGGGACGCTGCGATGCTCCAGCGTGTCGTCGTCGGTGACGTCACCGCTGGCCCCATCGGCGCCGCCGCTCGCCCGGTCGACGTCGCCGATCCTCCCCTCGGCGCCGCCGCTCGCCCGGTTGACGCCCCCGCCCGCCCCACCGGTGTCGCCGCTCGCCCCCTCGGCGCCGCCGCGCTCCACGACCGGGGCCCCGATGCTGCGCAGCAGCACTGTCCGCAGCGCGGGCAACGCCGCCAGCAGGTCGCGCCCCGCTGCCAGCTCCTGGGTGAGCACTTCGTTGATCGCGCCGATCCAGGCCATGGCCGTCACACGGGTATCCTGCGGGGGAATGGCTCCCTCGACCACGGCGCGCTCGAGGTGGCGCTGGATGAGGCCCGCGAACCGGCGGTGGATCCCGAGCCGACTCTGCTCGAACTCCGGTCCCAGCGCGGCCGCCTCGATGAGCAGGATGCGCGCGAGCTCCCGATGCGCGGAGGCTACCTCGAGCACCACGCGCAACGCCGCCTCGACCTTGGGGAGCGCGCCGTGCTCTGCGGCGATGGCCGCCTCGACCCCGGCTTCCATCATGCCCGCCAGCTGGTCCAGCAGCTCAAGGAAGATGCCCTGCTTGCTCGGAAAGTAGTGGTAAAAGGCGCCTTTCGACGTGCGGGACGCGGCCACGATGTCGTCCACGGTGGTGCCGTGGTAGCCCCGGCTGGCGAACACGTCCAGGGCCGCCTGGATCAGCCGCTCCCGGGTACCGACATCGCCGGCCGGCCGGCGCGCCGCACGCGTGACCATCGCATGACCCCTTCCGCTCCTGTGCCGGGCCCCTTGGCGGTTCGAACCCTGCGGGGCAGCTCGCCAGTCCGCCGGTGTCCACCTGGTCGGACGCGCCGACGACTCGGATCGCATCCGCAAGTTCCAACCCTGCGGGGCAGTTGCCCGCATCCCACCGGTCAAATTCGTCCCGGCAGGCCACCCGCGGGCACCAGACCGACGCGTCGGTCTGATCCTACCCGATCGACCACGCACGACGCAAGCCCGCCGCATCAGGAGCGCAAGTGCTCACCGCCAGGGAGGCCCATGGAGTGTTCGGGCATGCCCCACCCGGCAGGCGTCGGGCGGCCCAACGGCCAACTTCACCCCGAGGGAGAGCGTCCAAACCCTGCCCGACGGGAGGCCCTTATGTCCTCGCCCACCCGACCGCTGCCAGAGGTCCGGTTCGCCACACGGTCCAGGCTCGACGGGGTGTCGTGATGTCCCCGGCCACCCGGGTGTCGGCCCAGCAGCAGGCTGCGGTCGACCGCGTGGCCGCGGCCCACAGTGCGGAGATGCGTGCGGTGCACGCATTGGGCGCTGTCGTCCTGCTGGTCGTCGTCGGCGGCTACACCCTCGCCGTCCGCCCCTGGCTGCACCTGCGGGCGGCGACACGCGGGCTCGAAGCCGCCGCGGCTGCGGCAGAGCGCGAGGCGCTCCGGCTGGAACGCGACCACGAGGCCACCCGCGAGGCCGCCGAGGCGCTCGCGGCAGCACGTCGCGTGGCGACCATGGGGCCTGACCGGCTGCGGCGCGAGATCGCGCACCTGGTCGAGCAGGGGCGCGCGCTGGAGCCCGACGATCCCTACAAGGCCGCAGTCCGCGTCACCGCCGGGCCCGCAGGTCCTGCCGCGGGCGGCGAAACGGTGCCCGTCGAGGAAGCGGTGCGCAAGGCGATCGGGCGCCACGTCGAGCAGATCGGTCTGGCGGTCGAGACCGCAGCGGCGCCGCTGCTCGCGCGCCCCGACCTGCCTGCGGCGCTGCGCGCGCTCGTGACGGAGACCCAGGCGGCCATCGGTCCCGCCACGGTGGCGCTCCACGAGGCGATGCTGCAGGCGTTCGCCCGGTACCCCGACTTCTGGCGGCAGTGGGAGCAGGAGCCCGCACTGTACGCGGGGGTGTCGCCTGAGGCGGGAGACGCGGCACGACGCATCGACGACGCGCTCGCGCGCGCGCTACGCCAGCTCGCCGCGATGAGCGCGACGTTGCAAAACCAGACGCGGGCTTACCGTGATCGCGCGGGGGACCTCCGCGAACGCCACCGCCAGGCCGCGCACCGCCTCGCCGCCCTCCGCGCCGGCAGCGCATGGATGCCGCTGGGCCTCGACGACGGGGTCCGCCTCTACCCGCTGCTGGCAGGGGCGCTCGCGCTGACGCTCTACTACCGCCTCCGGCGGGCGCTGGCGGTGCGGCGCGACCTCGCCGACCTCGAGCCCGACCGGTTCGCGCCGTCGTGGCTGCTCGTCGGACCGCGCATGCCGGGGCGGTGGTGGGCGCTCGCGCTGCTGGCGGTGCCGATGGCGGCCGCGGTCTCCGTGGCCGCGGTGCTGCTCGCCGATCGGTCGGTCTTCGTCACGCCTGCGGGCGAGTGGAGCCCGGTCGTGACCGCCGGCTACGCCATCCCGTACACTGTCCTCGGCCTGCTGAGCATCGTCGAGTGGGCCAGACTGGCTACGGGGCAGCGCGACGCGACCGCCAGGCGAGCGGCCGGCAGCGTACACCCTCCCGCGGAGCAGGGGTCGCCTCGCCCCGCGACCGCAAGCGAACGCCGATAACGTCTACCGGTCCTCGGGCGGCAGAGGCTAACAGCCACGGCATCGTCCGCCGGGGTTGCAAGCCGTGCAGTTGCGTCCCAACGCCCCTGGGCGAGCGGTGGCCGCGCTGGTCGAGCAGTTCAAGCGCGACGTTGCGTTCCAACGCCCCCTGAGCGAGTGCGCTGCGCCGCCGGCACCGTGAGGACACGGCGGCCACGGTGTTCGAGTCACCGCAGCAGTCCGGCCTCGCGCAAGATGCTTTCCACCGCGCGGGTCTCGTCGTCGCTGGGCGGGCGCACGGGCGGGGCCGGCGGGCCCGCAGCGACCCCGAGCAGCGTTAGTGCGCACTTCAGCCCCACGATGATCCCGGTCTGGGGAACCTCGTTCCGCACGTCGTAGAGACGGGCCAGGGCGGCTGCACGCTCCTGATGCCGTCTGCTGCGCGCCCAGTCGCCGGCCACCGCCGCCTCGTAGGCTGCCACCAGGTCTCGCCCGGCCACGTTGCCCAGCGACGGCACCGTACCCTGCGCCCCGATCAGCACCGCCACGTCCGTCAGGTGGTCGGTGCCCAGGAGCATGCGGAAGTCGCGGCCGCCAGCGCGCAGCGCCAGCACGGCGTTGCGGAACGCCGTGACGTCTCCCGCCGAGTCCTTCAGCCCGACCACCTGCGGGTGGGCTGCCAGCTCCTGGCAGGCCGCGAGCGTGATGGGCACCTTGGTGTTCTGGGGGATGTTGTACAGCAGGACCGGGAGCGGAGTGGCGTCCACGATCGCCCTGAAGTGGGCCACGAGCTCACGCTCGCTTGGCAGGTAGTAATAGGGCGTGGTCGCCACCACGACGTCGGCGCCGAGATCGGCCGCCAGCCGGGCCCGCGCCACGGCCAGGGCCGTGGTCGGCGCGATGACGCCTGCCAGCAGCGGGAGCCGTTCCCGCAGGGCCTGGCTGGCAGCCCCCACCAGGCGACGCCACTGGAGGTCGTCGAGGGCAGCTGCCTCCCCGGTGGTACCGGCCACGAAGATCCCATGGATTCCCTGGGCCACGAGGAAGTCCACCAGCTGGTGCACCCCGCGCTCGCTGACGGTGCAGCCGTCCTCCTCGAAGGGCGTCACCACGGGGACGATGATGCCGTGCAGTCGCGTCCTGTCGAACACCGTGTTCCTCCTCAAACGTCCATGGGCGAGCGTACGGAGCGTCCACGGCGAGGTGGATGCACATCCTCGCCCTCCCAACCTACCGCGACCCAGCGGGCTTCCCGCGCAGCCAGCTGCCGGGGCCTCCACGGTCGTGCGACATCGCGCGACCGGTCAGCCCTGGCCAGGCTCCTCGCGGGGCCGCCCACCGAGCACCGCCAGCAGGGCGTCGTGGACTCGGCCGTTGCTGGCCAGGACGTCGCCGTCCGGACCGCGCAGGGCGCGCCCCTGCAGGTCGGTCACGCGGCCCCCCGCTTCCTCCACCAGCAGCACACCTGCGGCCACGTCCCACGGGTGCAGGCCGGGTTCCCAGAACGCCTCGAGGCGCCCCGCCGCCACCAGCGCCAGGTGAATGGCCGCTGCGCCCATGATGCGCACCTCCTGGGCGTGCCGCATGACCTCGGGGATGGCGGTCAGGCACTGGCTCCGGGCCGGTTCGCCCGGCAGCCCGGTCGCCACCAGCGCCTGCGTCAGGTCGGCGATCTCTGAGACGGCCAGGCGGAGCGGCGCGCGATTCCGCTGGAGCAAGTAGGCACCACGCCCGCGCTCGGCCACGTAGAACTCGTGCAGCGGCGGCACGGCGACCACGCCGCACTGCACCTGACCGGCAACCTCCAGGCCCAGCGAGATCGCAAACCAGGGCACGCCGTGCGCGAAGTTGGTCGTGCCGTCGATGGGGTCGATCAGCCAGCGGGGCGACGCCGCTGCGTCCGTGCGCGCCTGCCCCGCGTCGTCGCGGCCTGCGGCTTCCTCGCCCAGCACCCGATGGTCGGGAAACGCCTCGCGCAGCCTGCGCGCAATGAGCGATTCGGCCTCGCGGTCGGCCCGCGTCACCAGGTCGGCGGGGCCCTTCAGCCGCACCTGTTTGGCCGCGGCCGGTTCGGGCAGGATGCGCATCACCAGATCGGCTGCTTCCCTGGCGATCTGCAGTGCCCGCTGGAGGGTGACGGAGGCGTTGGGTGGCAGTACCACAGAAACCGTGCGATCAGCGTCCACGAAATGATTGTTCGACAGAGGGGCAGCCGGCGGCCTGCTCCTGCGGAGTGCCTTGTTTGTTCACAGTCAGCCGACGGGGAGGAGAGGCCGTCCGGGGGTGCAGCCTGGGGACGGAGTACCGGGCTCCTGCGGTGAGCGCCCGGTACAGGGCTTCTCGCCGCAGCCGTAGGAGCCACCACCCGGCGCGCGGACCGTCGGCCTCCAGGGGCTACGGGCCTCGGGGGCGCGCGGCGACCGGCCGTTTCCGGCTCGGGGTCGGGGCCACGCAGGAGTCGGCTTCCCGGCCAGCGCCAAGGGCGGCGGCGACCAAGAAGCCGTCCGGGCCACGCAGGAGTCGGCTTCCCGCGGCCGAAGGCTTCATCCGGACCGGCCATGGCCACCACCCGCGCGCGCCCCGACGTGATGCCACTCGACTGCGAGATCCGCCCGGCGACCGCCCGCGACGTGCCCGAGATCGTGGCGCTGTGGGGCGAGCTGGCGCACCACCATGCCGGCCTCGACCCGGCCTTCGCGCCGTCGGCCACCTGGCAGGACGAGTATCGCTACTTCCTCCGGTCGCTGCTGGGGCGCGACGACGCGCTGGCGGTCGTCGCCGTCCGCGACGCGCGCGTGGTCGGGTACGCGGTGGGGCGCCTGACGCTGCTGCCGGGATTCTTCGCGGAGCGGCGCCGCGGCTACATCCACGACGTGGTCACACGCCCGGCGTACCGGCGCCGCGGCGTCGGCCGGCGCCTGGTCGAAGCGCTGCTCGACTGGATGGCGCAGGCCGGCGTCGCCACCGTGGAGCTCACGGTGGCCGTGCGCAACACCGAGGCGATCGGGTTCTGGGAACGCCTGGGGTTTACGCCCTACATGCTACACTACAGGCGCGCTCTGCGCTGACGGCTCCGCCACGCCAGCGTCCGTATGCACCGGCTGCACGACACCTCGCCTCCCGACGGAGTCGCCGGCCGCGCCGCCAGCGGGTGATCTCCGTGGCCGCGCTCGGCCTGCGTCCCGTCCGCACGCGCCTGGTCCTCCTCTGCCGGGGCCCGGTCGACTGGGCCCAGGCGGGCGGGGAGGACCCGCTCCTGTCCGCGAGCGGGCTGGCCGCCGTCGAGGAAGCGGCCGCCAGGCTGCCGGCGTTCGCCCAGATCGTCGCCAGCGCGCAACGCGCGGCCCGGGAGACGGCCGAGGTCCTCGCGGCCATCCGCGGCGTGCCGGTGGCGTGGCGCGACGACCTCGACGAGCTGCGGGCCGCCATGCCCATCACGGACGCGGCGGCCTACGCTGCGTGGATTGACGACCTGTTCGCCGGCGCCGCCGGCGGCGGTGAGTCGCTCGTCGACGGCGCGCAGCGGTTGACCTACGCGTTTATGGGCATCGGCGACCGGTTCCACGGCCGGTCCACCCTGGTGGTCAGCCACCCGGCGGTGCTGGCGGCGTTTTGGGCCGCGCAGCGGGGCCGCCAGCCCGTCCGCGAGGACGTGCTGGGCATGCCCGACCTGGGCACGGCCGTGGTGGACTACGTGGAGGGCCGGTTCTACCTGGTGGAGGACTTTCCCGTGCGACGGGACGCCTGACGTGTACAGGGGATCGCAGCGCGCCCGGAGGATCGCGACGTCTACAGGGGATCGCGAGGCCGACGCCCGGCTGGCAGGCGAGGGGGGTTCTCCCATGCTGCGACCTGCGCAGGGCGTGGATCACCGCCACGCCCAGCCGCCGGCACTGGGCAAAAGGGGTTCCCTCGCGATGCGACCTGTGCAGGAGGATCGGTGACGGACCTGCGCCCCCCGACATTCGCCGATGTGCTCGACGCCCGCCGGGTCATCGCGCCGCACCTGCGGCGCACCCCGGTGGTCACCTCGCCGCTGCTGGACCGGGTGTTGGGCTGCCAGGCCTTCGTCAAGTGCGAGAACGTCAACCCCACGCGCGCCTTCAAGGTCCGGGGCGGCATCAACCTGATCGCACGCCTGACGGACGAGGAGCGGCGGCGCGGCGTGATCGCCTCGTCCACGGGCAACCACGGGCAGTCGGTGGCCTACGCGGCGCGGCTGTTCGGCGTGCCCGCCACCATCGGGGTGCCGCGCAACGCCAACCCCGTCAAGCTGGCGGCGATGCGCGATCTGGGCGCCCGGGTCGTCGAGGTCGGGCGCGACTTCGACGAGGCTCGCGAGTGGGTCGAGCGCACTGCCATCGCCGAAGGCTATCGCTACATCCACTCGGCCAACGAACCCCTGCTGATTGCCGGCGTGGCCACCATCAGCCTGGAGCTCCTGGAAGACGTGCCCGACCTGGAGGTCGTCGTCGTCCCAGTGGGCGCGGGCTCGGGCGCCTGCGGCCACTGCATCGTCGCCAAGACCCTGAACCCCCGGATCGAGGTGATCGGCGTGCAGGCCGCCGGCGCGCCCGCCGTGGCCCGGTCGTGGCGGGAGCGCCGGATGATCCCGACCGCCGAGGTCGCCACGAAGGCCGAGGGCCTGGCGAGCCGCGTGCCCTTCGAGCTGACGCTGCGGATCCTGTGGGAGCGCCTGGACGACATGGTCCTGGTGACCGACGAGGAGATGGAGGAGGGGATTCGAATTCTCCTCGAAACGACCCGCCAGGTGGCCGAGCACGCCGGCGCGGCGCCCGTCGCGGCCGCCAGGCGCCTGCGGGATCGCCTCGCTGGCCGGAAGGTCGGGCTGATTCTCAGTGGCGCGAACATCACCATGGAGGCGCTGCGCGCGATCCTCGCCCAGGCGTCGGACGGGGCGCGGGTGCCGTGAACGCGCGTGCAGCGAAAGGAGTGGAGATCGGTGACGAAGCGCGAACGGGTGTACGCCGCGATCGACGGGAAGCCGGTCGACCGCCCCCCCGTGGCGCTGTGGCGGCACTTCCCGCAGGAGGACCACAAGCCGGACCTGCTGGCCCAGGCCCACGTGGCCTTCTTCACCACCTACGACTGGGACTTCCTGAAGATCACACCGGCCTCGTCCTTCTACGGTGACGACTGGGGGCTGCGGTCGGTCTACCGCCCCAACCGCGAGGGCGTGCGCCACTACACCGACCGGCCCATCAAGAAGGAGACCGACTGGCCCAAACTCAAGCGGCTCGACGTCACCGCCGGCGCCCACGGCCGCGAGCTGCAGACGATCCGGCTGATCCGCAAGGCCCTGCCCGACGAGATCGTGCTGGCGTCGGTGTTCAGCCCGCTGACCATCGCCCGCAGCCTGGCCGGCGAGACCGCCCTGCTGCGCTACCTGCGCGAGACGCCCGACGAGATGCACGAGGGCCTCGACATCATCGCCGAGGCCACAAGCCGTTTCGCCGAGGAGTGCCTGGCCGCCGGGGCCGACGGCATCTTCTTCGCCACCCAGTGCGCCTCGACGGCCTACATGACCATCGAGGAGTACGAGGAGTTCGGGCGCCCCTACGACCTGCGGGTGCTGGACGCGGCGCGCCACGCCGAGATCATCCTGCTCCACATCCACGGCGAGCGCATCATGTTCGAGCAGCTCACCGACTACCCCGTGAACGTCATCAACTGGCACGACCGCAAGACGCACCCCAGCCTGGCCGAAGCACGCGAGCTCTACTCCGGCACCCTCGCCGGCGGGGTGGACAGCATGGAGACCATCGGCGGCGCCTCCCCGGAGAAGGTCATCGCCGAGGTGCGGGACGCCATCGCCCAGACCAAAGGGCATCGCCACATCGTCACCGCCGGGTGCGTGATCCCCATCGACGCGCCCGACGCCAACCTGCGGGCGGTGCGTCAGGCCGTGGAGGTCGTGCAGGCGTAGAGCGCCTCGGCGTCGCCGCGCCAGCGCCACGCGGGCGCTCCCGGGGCCGCGGGCGGTGCGCAGCAGGAGTTGGCGGGCCGTTCGTGAACAAGCCCTCAGCAACCGGTCCGCAGTCCACGCACGCCGAAGACCGCACGCTGACCACCGAGAGGGGGGAAGGGCATGTCGCAGGTCGATCGGCTCGCTGTGGATTTCTGGACGGGCAGGCTGTCGCGCCGCGCGTTCCTGGCCCGGGCCGCGGCCCTGGGCCTGTCGGCCGGATTCGTGGCCGACGTGCTGGCCGGACGCCTGCCACCCGCCGCGGCGGGGGCCGTCGAGCCCCGGCGCGGCGGCACGCTGCGCGTGGCGCTCGACGGCGAGATCGATACGATCGATCCGCACAAGTCGGTCACCATCGTGGGCTTCCAGGTCTACACGCAGATCTACGAAGGGCTGGTGCGGGCCAACCCGACGCTGGACGGCATGGTCCCGCTGCTGGCCGAACGCTGGGAGCAGCCCAACCCGACCACGTACGTCTTCCACCTGCGCCGGGGCGTGCGCTTCCACAACGGCAAGGAGTTCAAGGCCGAGGACGTGGTGTTCACCTTCGAGCGGGTGATGGACCAGCGGTTTGCCTCGCCGCGCCGGCCCGACTTCCTGCCGGTGAAGGCCCTCGAGGTGGTGAACGACTACACGGTGCGCTTCGTGATGTCGGCGCCGTTCTCGCCGTTCATCTCCAAGCTGGAGACCCTGCGCATCGTGCCGAAGCTCCCGGGGCACGACTTCGCCCGCCAGCCCATCGGCACCGGCCCGTTCCAGTTCGTCGAGTGGGTCTCGGGCCAGCACATCACGCTGCGGCGCAACAACGCCTACTGGCAGGAGAGCCTGCCCTACCTGGCCGGCGTGCAGTTCCGGCCCATCCCCGAGCCCGCCACGCGGGTGGTGGCGCTGCGCACCGGCGACGTGGACGTCCTGAACGCGGTGCCGCTCAAGGACGTCAGCACGCTGGAGCGCGACCCGAAGATCAAGGTCTATCGGCAGATGGGCGTGGTCCGCGACCACCTGGGGTTCCACATGCAGCGGCCGCCGTTCCAGAACAACCCCAACCTGCGCCTGGCCCTGGCCTGGGCCGTCGACCGCAAGACCATCGTGGACGACATCCTGTTCGGTCATGCCAAGCCCGCCATGGTGCCCATCCCCGAGAGCCACTGGGCCTTCAACCCCAAGGTGCGGGGAGCCCACGGCTACGACCTGGACCGGGCGCGGCGCTATCTGGCCGAGGCCAACCCCCGGCCCAGCGAGATCAGCGTCAAGGTCTCGCCCACCTACCCCGACCAGATCAAGATGGCCGAGCTGTTGCAGGCTTCGCTGGCGCAGCTGGGCATCCGGCTCAACATCGTCCAGCTCGAATGGTCGACCTGGATCCGCGAGGTGGTCTCGCAGGGGAACTACGAAGCGGAGATCGTGTTGATCTCGGGGGGCATCGACCCCGACGACTTCTTCTACCAGTGGCTGAAGTCGGGCCAGGTGTTCAACATCTGGCGCTACGCGGACCCGCGCATGGACGAACTGCTGGATCGGGCCCGCCTGGCCACCAGCCAGCGCGAGCGGCAGGCGCTCTACCACCAGATCCAGGAGAAGCTGGTGGCCGACGCGCCCATGACCCACATCGTCTACCGCGAGTCGGTGATGCCGGTGACCGCCGACCTGCGGGACTTCGTCATGACCGGACGCTACGACATGGACTTCCGGCGCGTGTGGTTGGCCCGCTGATCGCCCGCCGGCCCCGCGGCGGGGAGGAGGCCGTCGCGACCTCCTCCCCGCCTCATTCGCCGTGACTCGTTACCTGGCCGGCCGTCTCTTCCACATGGTCCTGGTGCTGTGCGGGATCTCGGTGGTGGTCTTCGTCATGTTGAAGCTCACCCCGGGCGATCCCGCGGCCACGCTGCTGGGCGTGCAGGCCACGCCGGAAGAACTGGCCCGCGTGCGCCGCGCCATGGGCCTGGACCGGCCGTGGATCGTGCAGTTCGGCCTGTGGCTGGGCCGGGTGCTCCAGGGCGACCTGGGGGTCTCGTACATCAGCCGCAAGCCCGTCGCCGAGCTGATCCTCACCCGGTTCCCCGTCACGCTGGAGCTGACGCTGGTGGCCATGCTGGTGGCCGCCGCGATCGGCATCCCCGCCGGTGTGATCTCGGCCAGCCGGCGGTACACGGGCCTGGACTACTCCATCACCTCGCTGGCGCTGTTCGGCGTCAGCATGCCGTCGTTCTGGTTCGGGATCCTGCTCATCCTCCTCTTCTCCCTCTCCCTGGGCTGGCTGCCCGCGTCGGGCTACGCGCCGGTGGCCCGCGGGCTGGGCGAGCACCTGCGGCACCTGGCGATGCCCGCGCTCTCGCTGGGCCTGTTCCTCGCAGGGAGCCTGGCGCGCTTCACGCGGTCGTCGATGGTGGAGACGCTGGCCCAGGACTTCATCCGCACGGGCCGCGCCAAGGGGCTCGCGGAGCGCGTCGTGGTCTACAAGCACGCGTTGAAGAACGCCCTCATCCCCACCGTCACGGTGCTGGGCCTGCAGTTCGGCTTCCTCATGGGCGGCGCGGTGATCATCGAGCAGGTCTTCGCCTACCCCGGGGTCGGCTGGCTGGTGCTCATCGCCGTCTCGCAGCGCGACTACCCCGTGGTGCAGGGGGTGGTGTTGGTGGTGGCCGCCGTCTTCGCGCTGGCCAACCTGCTGGTGGACGTCGCCTACACCTGGCTTAACCCGAAGATCCGCTATGGTGGGTAAGGCTTGGACCGCCCATACGCCCGGCGGCCGCGGCGATGGCTGCGCGGCCGCCGAGGCCGGGTAGCGCCCATGGCCCGGGAACTCGCGACGCGGGAGCGCGACGCGGCCGTGCAGCAGTGGCCAGCGTACCGCCCGGCCGGCACGCTGACACGCGTGTGGAAGATGCTGCGCCGCCACCGGCTGGCCGCCGCCGGCCTGGTCGTCGTCGGGCTGCTGGTGGGCTCGGCAATCTTCGCCGACCTGGTAGCGCCCTACCCGCCGCTGCAGATCGCGATGCCCGAGCGCCTGCAGCCACCGTCGCTGCGCCATCCACTGGGCACCGACGACTTCGGCCGCGACGTCCTCTCCCGCATCATCCACGGCAGCCGCATCTCCCTGCAGGTCGGCGCCATCGCCGTGGGCATCGCCCTGAGCGTGGGCGTCGTGCTGGGCATCACCGCGGGCTACGTGGGCGGCCGGACCGACAGCCTCATCATGCGCGCCATGGACGTCGTCCTGGCGTTCCCGGCGATCCTGCTGGCCATCGCCATCATGGCGATCCTGGGCCCGGGCACCGTCAACGTCATGATCGCCATCGGCATCGTCTACATCCCCATCTTCGCTCGGGTCGTCCGGGCCAGCACCCTCCAGGTGAAGGCCCAGGAGTACGTCGAGGCCGCGCGCGCCCTGGGGGCCTCCGACGGCCGCGTCGTCCTGCGGCACGTCCTGCCGGGCACCATCGACACCGCGGTGGTGCAGGCGTCGCTGTCCCTGGCCTTCGCCATCCTCGCCGAGGCCGCGCTGTCGTTCCTGGGGCTGGGCACCCAGCCCCCGACGCCCTCGTGGGGCGCGATGCTGGCCCAGGGCCGCGAGTGGATCGAGCGTGCCCCCTGGCTCACGCTCTTCCCCGGCGCCGCCATCTTCGTCACCGTGCTGGCCCTCAACGTCATCGGTGACGGTCTGCGCGACGCCCTGGACCCGCGGCTGCGGATGTAATGCCGATGTCAGCCCGCCCGCAGCCACGGCGGCGTCGGCCCCGGCACGGCAGGACCCGCGGCTGCGGATATACTCCTGATGTCAATCGGGACAATTTTGTGCTATGGTAATTGAGTGTTTACCATCCGCGTGATCCGCCCCGCATGACCTCCCCGCAGCGCGCCCGGTGGCTGGCCATCGTCGTGCTGACGCTGGTCGCCGGCGCGCTGCTGTTGGCCCCGCGGTGGGTGCCCCAGGTCGGCCCGGTCACCTCACGTTGGTGGCGCGCGTGGCTGCCGGCGCGGGGCGCGGAGATCACCGTAGAGGTGACCGACAACCGGTTCCTGCCGGCGACGCTGCGCATCCCGGCCGGGGCCACGGTCACCTGGATCAACCGCGGAACCCTCATGCACACCACCACCGGCATCGACGCGGGGTGGGACGGCGTGCTGGCCGTCGGCCAGCGGTTCTCGTTCACGTTCACGCGCGCCGGGACCTACCGGTACCTCTGCCGCCCGCACGTGCTCAACGGGATGCTGGGGACCATCGAGGTGCACTGACACTCCAGGAGAGGAGGTGCGCGCACCGAGGACCGCCAGACGCCCGCAGGCCATCGCGCCCGCGGTGGTGTCGGAGCGGTCGAACACGTCCGGTCGGCCGCCTGAGCCTGCGCTGACGACTGGCAGTGGCGGCAGGGCGGCCGAACACGTCCGGTCGGAGCGGGGCTCCGACCGGCCATCTTGGGGGGGGAACAGAGATGCGCAGGGTGCTCCTGGCACTGATCGTTCTGCCCTTGCTCGGATTGCCGTTCACGATCGGGCCCCGGACGGCGGCCGCCGCACAGACGTGGACGGTGCTGGCCGGCGGCAACACCAAAGACTGGGCGGTCGTGTCCAATGCCTACCATCCGCGCGTCGTAGAGATCGCGGTGGGCGACACGGTGAAGTGGCAGGTCGAAGGGTTCCATACGGTGACGTTCCTCAGCGGCGCCCAGCCGCTCGCCCTCGAGGTCGAGGAAGGCGGCAAACGGTACCTGAACCCCCAGGTCTTCTTCCCCGTGGGCGACGCCAGCTACGACGGCACCGGGCTGCGGAACTCCGGGGTACCAAAGGAGTTCCCCAAGCCCTCCAGCTACCAGCTCACGTTCACCAAGGCCGGCACGTATCACTACTACTGCGCGATCCACGGCCCGGCCCAGGCAGGCACGGTCGTGGTGGGGGCGCGCGCCCGCAGCACCCCGGCAGCGGTGCTGGCCAAGGGGAAGGCGGAGCAGCAGGCGACCCTGCGCGCGGGACAGGCCGCGCTCGCCAAGCTGGCGGCCACGCGGAAGGGCAATGAGGTCGTCGTGCCCATGATCGGCGATGCCAGGGCCGGCTACTCGGTGTTCCGGTACACCCGCGGCCCGCTGACGGTGAAGCGGGGCACGACCGTGACCTGGGTAATGAAAGACCCCTTCGAGATCCACACGGTGACGTTCTTCGCGGGCGCCAGGCAGCCCGAGCTGATCGTGGCCGAGCCGCAGCCCGGCGGGCCACCCAGGCTGCGCTTCCACGAGCAGGTGCTCATGGTCTCGAAGACGCAGACCTACGACGGCAGGGGCATGCTGAACTCCGGCATCCTCTTCCCGGAGGGCACGCCGCCCATGCTGCCCAAGCGCTACAGCCTGACCTTCACGAAGCCCGGGCGGTACGAGTACGTCTGCCAGATCCACACGCCGGTCGAACAGATGAAGGGTGTCATCGTGGTGCAGTAGCGCGCACCACCCCACCAACGCGCCGGGGGCAACGGAGGCGGCCGCGGGGCGCGTGGAGACCACCACCGCCCCACCAACGCGCCGGGGGGCGGCCCCGGGGGCTAGCCCCCGGGGCCGCCCCTTTGCCGGAGGCCCCGAGCCCGCAGCCAGCCCCGGCCCGGTTCCTTTGGAACC
This sequence comes from Armatimonadota bacterium, assembly GCA_031459855.1. Taxonomy (NCBI): domain Bacteria; kingdom Bacillati; phylum Candidatus Sysuimicrobiota; class Candidatus Sysuimicrobiia; order Candidatus Sysuimicrobiales; family Candidatus Humicultoraceae; genus Candidatus Fervidifonticultor; species Candidatus Fervidifonticultor primus. The sequence continues at coordinate 1,592,070 of JAVKHP010000001.1, read as the reverse complement.
ACCGCAGCAGGAGAACCCGGACGTCTCGGGAAGCAGTGGCCCTGAAGCACGCTGCCCGGCGTGTTACGGTCCGCTGGCCACGGAGGTGATGCGTGTGAAGCGAGTCGTCCTCGTGGTGGTCGTGCTGGTGGCGCTGGTCACCGCGATGGCCTTCGCCCAGTCCCCCCGCCGCGGGGGCACTCTGCGGGTCGGGCTGAACGCTGACCCCCCGAACATGGATCCCCACCGGTCGACGGCCGCGGTCGACCGCCAGGTCTTCCAGAACTTCTTCGACAAGCTGGTGGACATCAACCAGGACCTGGAGATCGTCCCGATGCTGGCCACGTCGTGGACCATCACCAACAACGGCCGCACCTACACCTTCAAGCTGCGCCCCAACGTCGTCTTCCACGACGGCACCCCGTTCAACGCCGAGGCCGTCAAGTACAACTTCGACCGCATGCTCGACCCGGCCTTCGGCTCGCCCCGCCGCTCCGAGATCAACCTGGTCCAGCGCGTCACGGTCGTCGATCCGCTCACGGTGCAGATCGACCTGGAGAAGCCCTTCAGCCCGTTCCTGTCCGTGCTCTCCGATCGCGCGGGCATGATGGTCTCGCCGACGGCGGCCCGGCGGCTGGGGCGCGACTTCGCCCGGGAGCCCATCGGCACGGGCCCCTACCGCTTCGTCGAGAAGCGGCCGCAGGAGCGCATCGTGCTCGAGCGGTTCGACCGACACTGGGACCGCACCGCCGGATGGGTCGACCGCATCGTCTACCGGCCGTTCACCGACGAGCAGGCGCGCCTGGCCAACATCCGGGCTGGCGAGCTCGACATCATCGACCAGATCCCACCCACCGAGGCGGAGAACTTGAAGAAGGACACGCGGCTGCGGCTCCTGGAGCGCTCGGGCCTGGGCTGGCAGGGCATGTGGATCATGGTGGCCGGCCCGCCGTTCAACAACAAGGCGCTCCGGCAGGCCCTCAACGCGGCCATCGACCGTCGGGCGCTGGTGCGGGTGGTCTTCGGCGACACGGCGCTGCCCGCCAACGGACCGTTCCCGCCGGGCCTGCTGGGTTACGACGCGGGGCCCAACGCCAAGGTCCCCGAGCGGAACCTCGACCTGGCCCGGCAGAAGCTGCGCGAGGGGGGTCAGCCCACCGGGTTCACGTTCACGCTGAAGGTGACCCCCGGTCGCGTCCCGCAGCAGGTGGCCCAGGTGATCCAGTCCATGGTGGGCGAGGTCGGCATCCGGGTGAACATCGAGATCGTCGAGTTCGGCACGTTGCTCTCGCAGCTCGACTCGCACCGGTTCGAGGCGGCCCTGCTGGGGTGGAGCGGCCGCCCCGATCCCGACGGGAACATCTACGGGTTCTTCGTCACCGACGGCGGGCTGAACAACAGCGCCTACAGCAACGCCCGCGTCGATGCGCTGCTGGACGCCGCGCGGATCCTGACCACCGCCGACCACCGCAAGCGCGTCTACGGTGAGATCATGACGATCCTCAACGACGAGCTGCCCTACCTGTTCCTGTGGTGGCCCAAGGAGTACAAGCTCCTGTCGCCCAAGGTGCAGGGCTTCGTCCACATCGCCGACGGCATGATGCGGTTCCGGCACGTCTGGCTCGCGCCGTGAGGTAGCACCACGGGGCGGGGGCGGCCACTGGTCGCCCCCGCCCGCCGGCCTGTCGCCATGCTGTGGGACATCGGGCGCTGGGTGGTCATCGGCATCCTGCTGGTCCTGTTCCTCAGCGTGGCCCTGTTCGAGGTCCTGAACCTGCCGCCCAACGACCCGCTCTTCCAGATGCTGGGGAACCCGCGCTGGCTCCACGACCTGCGCGCCCTGCGCCAGCAGATCGATCCCCGCGAGCCGTACTGGAAGCAGTACCTGCTCTGGGTACACCGCTTCGTGGGCTACCTGTGGCGCAGCATCCGGCGGGTCGTCGTGGTGTCCACCTCGGCGGTCGTCATGCCCGCGTGGGCACTCTGCACCGGGTCGAGGCCGGCCAGCGCTCGAGCATGCGTCGGCGCTCCCGCTCGACTCGGGCGTATCGCTTCCACGGATTGGACCTGGCGGGCCGTCCCATGGGATCGCCCGGGCCCTCGCCGGGTGCCCGGCGTTGCGGCGCACCGTTCGTGCCCGGGAACCCGACCTGCATAGTGACCGGCGGTAGCGTGCCCCGACCTCGGCGGCACGGGCCACCACGCCGCCCGCGGACCCTCCCATGACCCGCTACATCGTCCGCCGCCTGCTGGCCACGATCCCGGTGCTCTTCCTGGTCACCGTGGTGGTCTTCTCGCTGATCAACCTGGTGCCGGGCGACCCCGCGCTGGTGATCGCCGGCGGCGAGGCCGACCGCGCCGCGATCGAGGCCATCCGCAAGCAGCTGGGCCTCGACCGCCCGGTCGTCGTCCGGTATGTCCAGTGGTTGGGGCGCCTGGTCCAGGGCGACTTCGGCCGGTCGGTCCGCGACGGCCGGCCCGTGCTGGACGTCCTGTTGCTGAAGCTGCCGGTCACCGTCGAGCTGGCGGTGATCTCCCTGGGCGTCGGCTGGGCGATCGCGGTGCCCGCGGGCGTGCTGGCCGCCTGGAAGCAGCGCACGGCGCTGGACTACACCGCGACCACGGTGGCGCTGGCCGGCATCTCGATCCCCAACTTCTGGTTGGGCATCATGCTGATCTACCTGCTGGCCGTGAACCTGCGCTGGCTGCCGCCCTCGGGCTACGTCGAACCCTGGGTGGACCCCGTGCGCAACCTGCAGTTGATGATTATGCCCGCCACGGTGCTGGGGACCGCCCTGGCGGCGCTGGTCATGCGCCTGTTGCGCTCGAGCATGCTCGAGGTCCTCGGCAGCGAGTTCATCCGCACCGCCCATGCCAAGGGGCTGGCCGAGCGCGCGGTCGTCCTCAAGCACGCTCTGAAGAACGCCATGATCCCGGTGGCGACGGTCATGGGCCTGCAGCTCGGCGGGCTGCTGGGGGGCGCGGTCGTGACCGAGACGATCTTCGCGGTGCCCGGCATCGGGCGCCTGGCCATCGAGTCGATCTTCACCCGCGACTACCCCATGGTGCAGGGCGTGGTGCTGATCAGCGCCGTGGCCGTCGTGTTCGTCAACTTCGCGGTCGACGTGCTGTACTCGGTGCTCGACCCCCGCATCCGCCTGGTGGAGGAGCCGCGCGCCTAGCCATGGCGGCGCGTGACGAGGCGCTGCTGGTCGCCCGCAGCCGCCGGGCCGGCCCGCCCGCCGGCGCCCGCTACCTCCTGAACCGCTACGCGCGCAACCGCCTGGCGCTGTGGGGCCTGTGGGTCGTGGCTGCCGTCGTGCTGGCCGCCGTGTTCGCGCCAGCGCTGGCTCCCGCCGACCCGACCAGGACCGACTTCGGCGCCCTGCTGCAGCCGCCGTCCCGCGCTCACCTCCTGGGCACCGACGACCTGGGGCGCGACATTTTGAGCCGCGTGATCTACGGCGCGCGCACCTCGCTGCTGGCCGGCATCATCGCCGTGGGGCTGGCCGTCGCCGTCGGGGTGCCGCTGGGCCTGCTGTCCGGCTACTTCCGCGGCCGACTGGACAACGTGCTGATGCGCATCACCGACGCTCTGCTCTCCTTCCCGCTCCTGGTGCTGGCCCTGGCCATCGCCGCCGTGCTGGGCGCCGGCCTCACCAAGGCGATGCTGGCGGTGGGGATCGTCTTCACGCCCGGGTTCATCCGGCTGGCGCGCGCCCAGGTGTTGAGCGAGCGCGAGAAGGTCTACGTCGAAGCCGCGCGTGCGCTGGGCGCCAGCGACCGGCGCATCGTCTGGCGCCACATCCTGCCCAACAGCCTCTCACCGGTACTGGTGCAGGCCTCGCTGGCCATGGCGGCCGCGATCACCGCCGAGGCCACGCTGTCGTTCCTGGGCCTGGGCACCCAGCCGCCGACGCCGTCGTGGGGCTCGATGCTCAACATCGCCCAGGCCTACCTCACCCGGGCGCCGTGGATGGCGCTGTGGCCGGGCCTGGCGATCTTCGTGACCGTCCTGGCGCTGAACCTGGTGGGCGACGGGCTGCGCGAGGTGCTCGACCCGCGGCTGCGGTGACTTCCCGGCCACTGCGCGCTGCACTCGCCCGCTGCCCGGCCCGACCGTTCACGCCCGCGTGCCGGGCGTCCGAGGTAGGGGAACCGAGGCCGTGACATGTGTCGCTGCGCGGCCCGACCGCTCACGCCCGCGTCCCAGGGGCTGGCGGGCCTAGCGTGCGCCAGACGCCAAGGCGCCCCAGCACCGCCTGCAGCAGGAAGGCCACGCCGAAGCTGGGCAGCGAGGCGCCCAGGTGCGGTGCCAGCCCCCGCACCCCCAGCGCCGGCAGCCCCGCGATCGCCAGGTAGACACCCACCCCGACGGCCCACACCACGATGGCCGGCCAGTTCACCCCACCGCGGAACCAGTAACGCCCGCCGGGCAGCAGCAGCGCGGCAGCCTCGTACCGTCCGCGGCACACGACGAAGTAGTCGGCGGCCAGCACGCCCAGCAGCGGCACGAACGCCGAGCCGATCAGCAGCAGGAAGCTCTCGTACTGCGTGAGCGGCACGGTCCACGCCACCAGCAGCACCACCGCCCCGATCCCGAGGATGAGCCGCCGCCGCGACGCCTGCGGGAAGAGGTTCTGCAGCGAGACGGCCGTGGAGTAGATGTTGGCGAAAGCCTCGTCGGTCTCGTCCACCAGGATCACGAGCAGCGCGAGCCAGCCGGCGGTGAGCCCGGCGATCGCGGCCAGCAGCGGCGCGATGGGGGCCTGGGGGTCGAACGCCACGCCCGCCGCCAGCACCAGCGCCGCGCCCAGGGCGTAGAACCACACGTGGGGGACGAAGTACCCTACCGCCGTGCCCCAGAAGGCATCGCGCCGCGAGCGCGCCAGGCGGCTGTAGTCGGCCACCAGCGGGAACCACGAGATGGGCATCGCCACCACCAGGTCCACGGCCAGCCAGAACGACATCTCGCCGGTGCCCGGCCGGGCGAGCAGCGCCCGCAGGTCGTGGGCCGCCAGCAGCGCCGCGGTGATCCACACCGTCGAGGCCGCCACCGCCCACACAGCGAACCGCTCCAGCCACTGCTTGACCACCACGATCGGGCCGCCCAGCGCCATGACCACGGTGAGCACCGTGAAGACGAGCGCCCACAGGCGGTAGGCCGACGGCAGCCCGAGGAAGCGCACCATCAGCATGTCCGTGGCCTGCGCCATCACGATGACCTCGAAGGCCGCCCACCCCAGCAGCTGGAGCACGTTGAGCACCGTCGGCGCGTACGACCCGCGCACGCCCAGCGGCGCCCGCAACAGCACCATGGTCGGCACGCCGGCGTCGCTGCCGATGGCTGCCGCCAGCCCCAGCAGCGCGTTGCCGATGACCGCCCCCACCACGATGGCCACCAGCGCCTGGCCCAGCCCCAGCCCCGGCACCAGGAACATCCCGACCACCATCACGAGGAAGCTGACGCCCAGGTCGGCCCACAGGACGAAGGTATCCCACAGGCCCAGTGCCCGGCGTTCGGCCGGGATGGGCGCGATCCCCGCATCGACGGTCTGCTGCGCAAGCGTCGTCGCCATGCCTCACCCCCGAACGCACGCAACGAGCCGCCGGCGAACCGGCGGCTCTGACGCATCCCCTCCCTCCGCTGGCATTACCCAGCTCAGGTTCAGACGGTCGGTGGCGGGACGGCCACCCTCTCAGCCCGGCTCCCCGAGCTCCCGCGTGCTGTGCAGTTGTCTGCCCCCCCAGCGTAGAGGCCCGGCGCGTATCCGGCAAGAGGGTCAGGGTGTTTCGGATCTATCTGAACCCGGGCAAGAGGGGGCGGCGGATTCCTTCCGGCAGCGTGCGCGCCATGCCAGGACCCTCGGCCATGCCAAGGCCCTCGGCCATGCCAGGGCCCTCCGGTGTGCGGTGCCCACCCTGTCGGTGGTGCCCACCCGGTGGGTGGCGCCCATCCGGTGGGTGGCGCTGCCCGGTGGCCGGCGCCCGCACGGTGGGTGGCGGCCCTGCGCTGCTACCCGCCGGCAGTGCGCGTGTCGTACCATGGAACCACGGCAGCGTCACGGCGAGGCTCGCTGGCGTCAGCGTTCCGCGGGAGGAGACGTCCAGACCGCCACGCGTTCGCCCGGCCAGGGCGCGGCTGCCAGGGGATGGAACGCGATGGGTCTGAAGGAGAGACATGCGCGGCTGAAACCCCTGCCGGCCGACATCGGACGCCGGCTGGAGGCGGTCCCCGCCGTGTTGCGGCGGCATCCGGTGCGCCTGGCGTACGTGTTCGGTTCGATCGTCCGGGATCCGACAGCCGCCAGCGACGTCGACCTGGCCGTGCTGCCCGACGGCGGATTCTCCTTCCCTGCCGCCTACGCCGACCTCTCCACGGCGCTGGGCACCGACCGTCTCGATCTGGTGGACCTGCGCCAGGCGTCGCCGTTGCTCCAGTGGGAAGTGGTCACCACCGGGCGGCGCCTCTGGGCTGCCAGCCTGCACGAGGCCGCGGCGTACGAGCGCGCGGTCTACGGCCGCTACCGCGACCACAGGGTGCGGTGGATCCGCCTGACCGCTGCTACAGGAGGCATGGTGCCGATGGTCCTGCGCCGCGACCTGATCGCCCAAGCCCTGGTCGAACTGGAGCGTGTCGCCGACGAGCTGGAAAAGTACCGGCATGCCACCGCCGAGGATCTGGCCGCCGACCTCAGCCTGCGCTGGACGGTGGAACGCGGGCTGCTGGCCGGCCTTGGCCTGGTCTTCCAGGTGGCCGAGCACATCCTGGCGGCACAGTTCCGCCGGACCCCCGACACGTACGAGGGACTGCTCGCCGAGCTGCGTGCCTGCGGCGTCCTCCCTGACGAGGTCTACGGCCGGCTGCGGGGCGCTGGCGGCCTTCGGAACGTGCTGGTGCACGAGTACGTCCGGATCGATCTCAAGGAAGTGGCATCGGCGCTGCACACCGCGCCAGGCGCGTTTCGCGCCTTTGGCGAGGCCGTGTCGGCGTGGCTGCGGCGTCTCCCCGAGGGTACCGGTGCATGACGGAGCCCGGCGCCGTGCCCCTGGCCATGGGCGGCCGAGGTGCACGGCGCCTCGTGCGGCCCCGGCGCGGACGGGTACCGGGGGCTGCCACGTGGTGTGGTGTCGGAGGCCTGGCGGCACCCCGTGGTGGCGGCTGCCACCGACGGGTACAATGAGATCGCGCCGTCCCGCGAGAACGTTACCTGGCGGCGCGTGCGAACGATCCAGGAGAAACGGTCCTGGAGCCGATGAGTACCGGGACATCACGCCACGCGACAAGGAGGGATGTCGGTTGATTCGGACGCTCGCAGGCGCACTGGGCGTGGCCGTCCTGCTGATTGCCCTCGCGGGCAGCCTGGCGCCGCACGTGGCGGCCGGGCCCACCGTCCGGCTGTCGATCGCGACCGGCACCACGGGCGGCGTCTACTTCCCCCTGGGCGGCGGGCTGGCCTCGCTCATCTCCAAGGAGCTGCCCGGTGTCACCGCCACCGCCGAGGTCACCCCGGCGTCGGTCGACAACATGCGGCTGATCCAGGCCAAGCGCGCGGACCTGGCCTTCACGCTGGCCGACACGGCCTACGATGCCTACAAGGGACTCGAGGCCTTCCGCGGCGCGCCCGTGCCGATCCGCACCCTGGCCCCGCTGTACAACAACTTCAACCACCTGGTTACCGTCGAGGGGACCGGCATCAACACCATCGCCGACCTGCGGGGCAAGCCGGTCTCGGTCGGGCCGCCGGGCAGCGGCACCGAGCTGACGGCGCTGCGCATCCTCGAAGCCGCCGGCCTCAACCCCGACCGCGACATCCGCAAGGAGCGCCTGGGGCCCGCGCCGTCGGCAGACGCCATCAAGGACCGCAAGATCGTGGCCTTCTTCTGGAGCGGCGGGCTGCCCACGCCCAGCGTGCTCGACCTGGCCGTCTCCCCCGGCGTGCGCATCAAGCTGGTGCCGCTGGACGGGGTGCTGCCGGCCATGCAGAAGAAGTGGGGTAACCTGTACTTCCGGGCCGTCATCCAGAAGGAGTTCTACCCGGGCATGGCGGCCGACGCGCCGACCATCGGGGTGGCGAACCTGCTGGTCGTCCACCAGGACTTCAGCGACGATCTGGCCTACCGCATCACGAAGCTGCTGTTCGAGAAGCGCGACGAGCTGGCGCGGGTGCACAAGGAAGCCGCCAACATCACCCTGATCGGGGTGGCGGGCCGCTCGCCCGTGCCGTTCCACCCCGGCGCCATCCGCTACTTCAAGGAGCGCGGCGTCGAAGGGTTCTAGCGCGCCCGGGCGGAGGGTAGGGGCGGTTCGCGGAGGTGGTACCGCGCCCGGCGGTGGCCGGACAGGCCCGGGGCGCCTGACGAGACTGGGCGTCGCGGCGGGGGTCGTCGCCCTCGCCGCGACGTTGCTCTCCCCGACGCAGGTGCTCGAGGTGACCGACGCCGACACCGGCCGGCTCCTGTGGCGGCTGCCCGTGCACGACGGCACGGTGGTCGACCTGCGCTACACCAGTTCGCTCTTCCAGGTCCCGGTGGTCGAGCGGTTCACCGTCGAGGGCGCGACGCTGCGGCTGGTCGAGGTGCTCGCGCCGGCGGAGGCGGTGTTCGAGTACCTGCGCATGGACCCGCCCTACGCGCGGCGGGAGGGGTGGCTGGCGGCGGCGCCGCCCCAGCCGGTGCGGCTGGCGGCACTGGTGACGCGGATCGGGCCGACCGGCCAGCAGCGGCTGGTGGTCGAGGGCACGGCCCTGGCGCTTCACCGCGCGGGCACGGGCCAGGCGGTGCGGATCACCGTGGGCCGCCACGCCCGGGGTGCTGCCCTGTGGCGGCGGCCAGCGCCACCCCGGGAGTAGCACGCGCCACCGGCGCGCAGGCAGCACGAGCACCGTCCTCACTACGGGGACACCGAGGAGTCGAGGATGACACCACCCGACGTCCACGCACCCGAGCTCGCGAAGTCCGAGGACGAGCTCAAGGAGATCGTCGAAGAGTACGAGGGCAAGACCCGGCGCCTGGGCGGCTGGTGGGGCACGCTGGCGGTCGCCATCGGCGTGGCCATGGCGCTCTACCACCTCTACGCGGCCACCGTCCCGTTCGTCCGCCAGATCCACCTCGTGCGGCACCTGATGTTCGTGCTGGTCCTGTGCTTCCTGCTCTACCCGGGCACGCGGAAGTCACTCGCACGAGCTACGCCGACCTGGTGGGACCTGGTGCTGGCGGCGGCGGCCCTGGTCGCCCTGGGCTACATCCTCGTGGACTTCGAGGCGTTCATCTACCGCGCGTACATCCCGACGTCCCTGGACATGCTGTTCGGCATCGTGACCATCCTGCTGGTGCTGGAGGCCACGCGGCGCACCGTCGGCAACGCCCTGCTGCTGGTCGTGATCGCCTTCCTCGTCTACGCTTTCGTCGGCCCCTGGCTGCCCGAGCCGTGGACGCACCGCGGCTACGACCTGGTGCGCGTCGTGGGCCAGCTCTACATCACGCTCGAGGGGATCTTCGGCGTGCCGCTGGAGGTCTCGGCGACGTTCATCATCCTCTTCACGATCTACGGCGCGGTGCTCGAGGCCTCGGGCGCGGGCCGGTTCTTCGTGGACCTGGCCCTGGCCCTCACCCGCGGTCGGCGGACGGCGCCGGGCCAGGCGACCACCATCGCGTCGTTCCTGCTGGGCGGTCCCTCGGGCAGCGGCGTCGCCACCACGGTCACCGTCGGGGCCATCACCTACCCCCTGCTGAAGCGGGCCGGCTACGACCCCGAGTCGGCGGGCGGGTTGCTGTCGGCCGGCGGCATCGGCGCGGTGATCTCGCCGCCGATCCTGGGCGCGGCCGCGTTCATCATCGCCGAGATCCTCAAGATCTCCTACCTGCAGGTCCTCGTGATGACCATCGTGCCGACGTTCCTCTACTACTTCTCGATCATGCTGATGATCGAGTTCGACGCGCGGCGCATGGGGCTGCGCGCGGTGGAGATCCCGGCGGGCGAGGCGCGGGCGCTGGTGCTGCGCTACTGGTACCTGCTGTCGTCACTGGTGGTGATCCCGCTGTTCATGGTGATCGGCTTCACCGCCATCAAGGCCGTGATCTGGGCCATCGGGCTTGCGATCCTCACGAGCTTCCTGCGGCCCGAGACCTCGCTGGTGCGATGGCGGCCGGTGGCGGCGGGCGGCAGCGACGGGGCGCCCTCCGACCGGCTCCTGGCTGGCGGCCTGCGCCTGGGCCGCCGGGTGCTCGACCCGCGCGGGCTGATCGGCGCCCTGGACGCTGGCAGCCGCCAGGTGCTCAGCGTGGCCGTCACGTGCGCGGCCGCGGGCCTGATCGTCGGCGTGGTGAACCTCACCGGCCTGGGGCTCAAGGTCTCGGACATCATCATCACCTACGCCGGCGGGCGCCTGCTGCCCACGCTGATCTACGCGGCCCTGGCCCTGTGGGTCCTGGGCCTGGCCCTGCCCATCACGGCCACCTACATCGTCGCGGCGGTGATCGTCGCGCCGGCCATGACCAAACTCGGTGTCCCCGAACTCGCCGCGCACATGTTCATCTTCTACTACGCCATCCTCTCCGAGGTCTCGCCCCCCGTGGGCCTGTCGCCGCTGGCTGCGGCGGCGTTGACGGGTGGCCGCCCGTTCCGGACGATGATGATGGCGTGGAAGTACACGCTGCCGGCGTTCGTGGTGCCGTTCATGTTCACGATCCACCGGGACGGCGTGGGCCTGCTCCTGCAGGCGCCGTGGCCGGTCGTCGCCCAGGTGACGACGACCGCCGCCTTCGGGCTCGTGGCGCTGGCCGGCGCGCTCACGGGCTGGTTCCTCCGGCAGGCCACGATGCCGGAACGGCTCGTCCTGGCCGCGGCTGGCCTGGTGCTGATCTACCCGGCTGGCGCCCAAGACCTGGTGGCGATCGCGGCGGTGCTGGCCGTGGGGATCGTGCAGTGGTTCACGCGCACCCGACCGGTGGCGGCGACGCGGGGGTGAGCACGATGGGAAACGAGCACGAGCGCGCCGACGCGGCGGGCGCCGGCGGCAGCGCCGCGGGGACCGAGGCGGCTGCCCGCAGCCGTCCCGGCGCTCCTACTGACGCTGCAGGCGCCACAGGCACGGGCGCTTCGGCACCGGGGGGACGGGTCGAAACGGGGACCGACGCGGCGCCCGGTGGGGAACCGGTCGCGCAGCCTCCGGTACTCGACCTCGTCCAGACGTTCCTGAACGTGCTCGCCGCACGGGCCTGGCAGCACCTGGGCCTGGTCCCCGACCCCTCGAGCGGCAAGGTGGAACGCCGGCTGGACGACGCGCAGCTGGCCATCGACGCCGCCGCGGCCCTGGCCGAGGTACTGCGGCCGCGCGTCGGCGAGCGCGACCGGCGGGAGGTCGAGACCCTCATCACCAACCTGCGGCTGAACTTCGTCGAGCAGAAGAGCCGGGCGCAGTAGACCATGCGCGGGCCCGCGTCGTCCGGCGCGTCCCTCCCGGCGCCGCCCGCACCATCTCCTCGCACCGGGCCGGCGGCGCCCGCCGGGAGCTACGTCCGGCTGAAGCATACGCTCAGCGCCCTGGCCCTCGACGCCTTGCGCGGGCGGCCGGCGGCGCGCGCTGCGGCAGCGCACCTGTCGGCGCTGTGGGCGGCTGCCTCGCGCAACGACACCGCCACGACGAGCCGCAGCGGCCCGTTGGCGGCTGCTTCGCCCGACGATCTTGCCGTGACACGTGGGAGCGGCCCGACCGCAGCGCCATGCCCGCCATGTGCGTCCCAGCACACCGCGACGTACGGGAACGGCGCACCTGGGGCCGCCGCCATTGTCCGAACCCCTGGGCCGACCGCTGCAGGCCTGCGTCGCCTGCTGCGCGACGGCTTGCTCGTGCGCGACCAGGGGACCCTGGTCGTCCCGCAGGCCTACGCCGCCTACCGGGCCTACGCGCAACGCTACGCCCAGCGCCTGGCCCTCGCGCTGCAGACGTGGCAGACGCTGCGGACACGGCACGCCGGCCGGCACCTGCGCGGCCGCCGCGCCGCAGCGGCCAGAGGAGCCGTGCTGTTCAACGCCGGCCTCTTCTTCGAGTGCCACGAGTTCTTCGAGGGGATCTGGCGCCGGGCGCCGGCGGCCGACCGGCCCTGCTACCAGGGGATCATCCTGGTGGCCGCGGCGTTCTATCACTACGAGAAGGGGAACCTGCACGGCGCGCGGGTCAAGCTGGCCGAGGGCATCAAACGGCTACGGCGCTGTGCGCCCGCGCGCGTCGGCCTGCAGATCGACGGCTGGCTGCAGCGGCTGGACCCCTGGCTGGCGCGCATCGCGCGTGGAGAACCCGGCCGGCCGCTGGAAGCCCACGAGATCCCCGCCCTCACGCTGGACGCCGACCCGACGTGAGGGGACCGCCCCACGCCGCTGGCGCCATCGTGCTGGCCGTCGCCGCCGACCGCATTCACGCTGGAGACGATCCGACGTAAGGCGACAGCGGGTCAACGCCTTCCCCGGAGCACCTTCCCCGGGGCACCTACCCCGGCGGCGCGACACCCAGGGCCGCCGCCACCTTCTCCACTTCCGCCACCACGTGCGGGGGAAGAGGAATGCCGCCGGCCGCGTACTCGACCGCGCGCAGGTGCTCGAGCTCGCCCGGCAGGTACACGCGGTCCACGCCTTCGGCGGGCGGTAGCGCCCGCACGGCGCGGATCAAAGCGTCCATGCGCGCCGCGAACTCCTCGCGCGGCACGAACGCCTCTACCGCGATCGCCACGCACAGGTGGCCCAACCCCTGCGGGCGGTCCAGCGCATCGTACAGCGGTGCGATCTCCGGGCCGGTGCCCGCGCCGGTGAGCAGCCCGGCCAGGATGTCCACGACGAGGGCCAGCCCCGACCCCTTCGGCCCGCCCAGCGGCAGCAGCGCCCCGGCCAGTGCGGCGAGCGGATCGGTGGTCGGCCGGCCCTCCCGGTCCAGCGCCCAGCCCTGGGGAATCGGCTCGCCCCGCGCCGCCGCGGCCTGCACCCGGCTGTGCGGCACGACGCTCGTGGCCATGTCGAGTACCACTGGCGGCTCGTGGCCCGCGGGCACCGCCACCGCCAGGGGGTTCGTGCCCAGGAACTTCGTCCGCGCGCCCCATGGGGCCACGTGCGCGTCGGCGTTGGTCAGCGCGATGCCGATGGCCCCGCGCTCTGCCGCGCGCAGCGCGCCGTAGGCCAGCATCCCGCAGTGGTTGCTGTTGCGCACGCCGACCGCCGCGATGCCGTGCTGGCGCGCCCGGTCGACGGCCAGGTCCATGGCGCGCACGAACGCCGGGATGCCCAGCCCGCCGCCCGCGTCCAGCAGCACCGTCGCGCCGCTGTCCCGCACGGTCGCCAGCGTCGCCTCGGGGTCGAACGAGCGCTGCCGCAGACGGGCGACGTAGACGCCCAGGCGCACCACCCCGTGGGTGTGCACGCCCCGCAGGTCGGCCGCGACCAGGCCGTCGGCGGTCAGGCGGGCGTCATTGGGCCGTGCGCCTACCAGCACCAGCGCGCGCTCGGCGAAGGCGCGCAGGGCCGCGGCGTCGTAGCGGGTGGCACCACTCGTGGCACCATTCATCGATGGCTCCCGCGCGTGTGCGCGTGACTCTGCCTCATACTGCCACCGCGTAATCAGCGGCGTGCCTCGGGTGACGATCCAGCAAGGCGAGTGCACGCGCACGTGACTCTGCCTCATACTTCCACCTCGCCCGCGTGGGCCCTGTTGCCCGCCGGCCACCGCCGTCTCCCCGCTCACGAGCGGTGGGCAGGCTTGACCCGAGAAAAGGGCCCATGGCTGTGACGAGGAGGGCCCGCAGCTGCGACGAGGAGGGCCCGCGGCTGCGACGAGGAGGCCCGCAGCTGGTGGTGTGCCTTGACAGACCCCCGCACTGTGCTACGCTAGGCTCGCCAGCGCGGCGGTTCGTCTGCGGGAGCCGGCGCAGGTGTCTCCGGCGTTTGCGCCGCGGAGGAGTACGGTAGCCCGGTAACCGGCCCGCCTGCTAAGCGGGTGGGCGAGTGTTGAGCTCGCCTCGCGGGTTCAAATCCCGCCTCCTCCGCCAGAGCACGGAGTACGGCGGCACGGCGTCGGCGGGACGTCTGCGAATACGCACCATGCGTCCTTGCCTTCGCGCGCCACGCCATCGACCGCCGGGGACCATGCGCCGGTGTCTGCGCACAGGTTGCGGTTCGCGGTGCGGCGTACCATGACGCCCACGACGGCGGCATCTACCCCCCTGGCAGGCGGCGTGGTGGAGGCGGAGGCTGGCGTAGCAGGACCCCCACGACGGCAGCGTCCGCACCGTAGCCACCGGCCCGGCCCGCTGCTAGAATGTGTTTTGATCGCACCGGGGCCAGTATCGGCCCTGATGCGCGCCCGTAGCTCAGTGGATAGAGCGTTGGCCTGCGGAGCCAAAGGTCGTGGGTTCAAGTCCCGCCGGGCGCGCCAATCCTGGCAAAACGCACGTGTTGGCGACTGCTGGGCGGTCGCGGTTGGACGCCACTTTGATCGGCGTGCGCTCCATCGTCCGGCTACCGGGCCCCGGGCGACCGGCGTTCTCCCGTCCAGTAGGTCCGCACGCGAACTCTCACCAGCTCGTCCAGGACCTCTGGGGGAACTCCCAGGGGCTGGAGAATGGACGCGACGCGAGCGACCAACCCGGCATAGCGCTCACGCGGCTGGCGGGGCGGCTGGACGCGACCGTGCAAACACTCCTCGACCAGCTGATCGAGGTCGTCGGCTGTGATCCGCAGGCGCTCCAGGAGGGTGGCGGCTCGAGCGACCAGCCGCCGGCGCCGTGCCTGGGCCTGAGATACCAGGCGGGTGAGTCCTGAGCGCGCGATGTCCTCGGCGGAGTGGGTAGCGGCGACACGCAAAATGTCGATCAGGGTGGCGTTCTGCGGCAATGATACCAAGCGGAACTCCGGGTGGTCAGTCCGGCACGGGATGGCGTGTCCGCCGAGCACCAGGTGGCCTTCCTGCACCTTCAACAGCAACGGATCCTCGTCAGGAAGATCGCGGGCGAATCCGAGGAGGATGCGCCCCTGAACCCGAACGTGCGGCACCCAGGTGCCGTCGGCCGGGACGGCCGCGCTCATGCCCGGAAGCGTAATGGTGAGGTGTCGGTCGGCGAACGTGAGGACGGCGTCAGCACGCCGCTGTGGCGCCCGCGCCAGGCGGGCCAATCGTGTCAGTTCACGGGCGAGATCGGTTCGCCGGACGAGGACCCAGGCGATCATCACGCGTCATGCTTCTTCGTAGCCGCAGCGCCGCCATCCCGAGCAAGCCTGCGCCCACGAGGTCGAACACCATCCAGTCGTTGCGGCGCATGTGGATGGGAAAGACGGGATTGAAGAGCACGGCAACTGCTCCCAGTATCCACGTCCAGGTATGGCGGCTGCCGGCGTAGGCGACCCAGGCGGCATACCCGCTGGCAGCCACGACGATCCAACGCATGAACACGTAGTACCCATATGGCCATGGGAGAATCGCCAGCAGGAGCAGCACGGCGCCCAGAACCAGCCCAGGAATCGGCGAGAGCTGCCCGTCGCCACGATCCATGACCATCACCCCGATTCCGCATACCCAAATCCGTCCCGCCGCCTACCCTCACCGGCCCCACAGCCCCCGCCCCTGCACGCGCGCCTCTTGCTGGCACGCCAGGAACAGGTCGGCGTAGCGAACGTTTGGGGGGACTGTTAGGACCTGCGCGTAGCCCTCCCGAAGGATCAGCATGTTGAACAGCGTACCGTCGTCCAGCCACACGTACGCCAGCAACCGCCCGTAGACGTCGCGCGGTTGCACGTCGAGCTCCAGCCCCACGGCCCTCCCATCCAGGTGCAACGTCGTGAACCTGGCCGCGAGGAGCCCAAGGGCGCGGACCGCCTCCTTGGACCTCCCCGACCGCCGCACGTCACGGCGCATCTTGGCGCTGTCGTGGACCTCCGGCGTGTCGATACCCAGCAACCGCACCCGTTCCGGCGCACTGCCGCTCAGACGGACGCGGACCGTGTCGCCGTCGATGACGCTCGTGACCGTGGCGGGAAGGAGGGTCGACGGTCGCGGCGGGTTGACGCACCCGAGGGCACCCTGTGGCGACAGCCCACCGAACGCAACGAGGACGGCGGCGAGTACGACCGCGCGCATCTATAGCACGCCGGACAGGGGCATCACGGCATCCCCGGCCATCCCGCGCCGGGGTCCAGGCCATCACCTGGCACCCGCACCGGCGCGGTCATGCCTGACACACCATGACTCACGCAGTCCTTGTAGAGTCGCCCAGCTTTTAGAAGATCGGCGCGCCGCAACGCGCAGCGCTGGCTCTTGTTCTTGGACGACGTTACCTGCGGAGCCAGGCAAACAGAATACCTGAAATGACGGCCACCTGGCCTACCCAGAAAACGAACATCCACTTGATGAGGTCGGCGCGGGTACGGGCGATCTCTGCGCGAAGCTCGGCGCTCGTATGCGCGATCCCCGCTTGCAGTTCGGCACGGGTGTTGGCGATCTCCTGCCGGTAGCATACGGCAGGCCCGCGGGCCAGTGCCGGCCTGTCCGTGGCGTCCCGGTCGTTCCGGCTGTTCCAGGCAGCGTGGCACCGCCTCGCCCTGACGGAAGGGCAGGGCTCCACAGGGCAATGCCACCGGCCGTGACCTACCGGGGGACCTATACCTCATCGCGCGCAGGGTGGAGCGCTAGAACCGCCCCGACGATGCCGGCGGTGCGCCCGATGCGTCCGGCGCGCCCTACTTGAGGGCCTTCAGCGCGTCGTCCAGCAGCCCTGCCAGCTTCTTCGCCCCGGCCTGTGCCGCCGCGAGGCTGCTCGCCCCCAGCGTCTCCACGCCGACTTTGGTCGCCTCCTCGGCGATCTTCAACGCTGCCGCGCCGCCCGAGCCTGCGGCCTTGAGGTCGACCAGCGCGCCGTTGCCCTGGCCCTCGCACACGTCGCCCCACTTCTGATCGAACCGACGGTCGGCGCGGCCGACCAGGCAGTTGACGGCATGACCGGTGTGCTGCTGCACGCCGCCCAGGCTCCCGGCGGCAGCAGCGAATCCCGCGTGCGTCTTCGCCGTGGTCAGCTGCTGCCTGGCCCGATCGAGCGGGCTTGCCTGCGTCGTCTGCGGCGACTGGTTGTGGTAGGGCGCGTAGGCCAGCTGGCCGGTGCCGGCGAGCAGCAGCACCACCAGGAACAGCACGTACACGGCACGCATCGGGCATCACCCCCATCGACGTCGTGTAATCATCTCTACGCCCGATGATTCACGACCGTGTAACGCAGGCCACCGCCTGCCGCAAGAGAGGATTCCGCGCCCCTTGACACCTACGGCCAGGGCCGGCATCGTTGAGGCTGGAAATGATTCGTAGACGTCTGGACGAGCTGGCGATCCGGCCGGTCAGCCCGCACTCGCGGGTTCCCCGATAGCTGCAGGTGAAGGAAGGCCTGATGCGGTGGATCCAGCGCGACGGGTTTGCCGGGGGCCACCGGCTGCCGTCGGAGCAGGCGCTGGTGGCGTGGTCGCGGCGCAGGTACCCTTCCTGTACCAGCTCCGTCACGGCGTGGCGCACCGCCATCTTGCTGATGCCAAACCACGGGTGAGGTAGTTTGGTGACGCGCCCCGGGCGCTACGCCCACGCCTTCCGAGGCCAGACTGCCTGGCATCATGCCGGGCGCGCCGGTGTTGATCGTGGAGGACACGACCTTCGTGGACGACGATGTGCCCGTCGACTACTGCTACAAAGTGTACCGGGAGGAGCCCGGTGCACACCAGGGTGATCGCACCCCAGGTGGCGGTGGAGTGGGCCTGGGACGCCGCACAGCAGCGACGGACTGGCGCTCCGGGTGGCAGGGTCGAAGAGCCATCCCAGACCGGAGAGGGGGAATGAACGGTGCGAAGCACTTGCAGCAGGACGACAAGGTGGGCGGTGGGGTTAGCGGCGGTGCTGGTGGTCCTCATCGCCACGACCACGCCCGGATACGGGCAGGCGCGTGTGACGCTCCAGGTCGCCATCGCGGCCGACGTCAACGTGGTGGAGGTACACCGCAACTTCCTGGGCGTCGCCTTCAGTAAGAACCATCCGCACGTGACAGTGCACGCGGTGGGCACGGGGACCGGCGAGGCCGCCAGCCGCGCCATCTACACGAAGCTGAAGGCCCAGGCGGATGCCGGCCGGCGCAACTGGGACATCGATGTGGCGCTGGTGTCCATGCGGTACGCGTCGCAGATGGTGCGGGAGAACCTCCTGTACCGCTACGTGCCCGAGTTGCAGTTCGCCCCGTACGTGGTGGGCCCCGACACGGTCCGCGCGTTCGGCGTCGATGTCAAGGGCTACGTGGTCCCCATGTTCAAGAACCAGATCGCCATCGCCTACAACCCGCGGTTCGTGGCGCAGCCGCCCAAGACGTTCGCGGAGCTGGAGGCATGGGTCCGGGCCAACCCCCGGCGCTTCGGGTACAACGGGATCAAGGGGGGCGTCTCCGGCATCGGCTTCGTCATGGCCTGGGTCTACTACAAGACGGGCCGCTACGAGCTGTTCACCCAGGGGCCGTTCGACAAGGCGAACGACCGGATCATCCGGAGCGCCATCGAGCAGCTCCGTGACTTCAACCGGAACGTGGTCATCACGTCGGGGAACGCAGGCACGCTGGACGCGCTGAACCGGGCCGAGATCTGGATGGGGGCCGTGTGGGTGGACCAGCTCGTGGCCTGGAAGAACGAGGGACGCATGAATCCCGAGATCACGCCCGTCCTCATCGCCCCGGGACTGCCCATCTACCCACTGTATCTCACCGTACCCCGGGAGGCGGCCAACCGCGACTGGGCGGTCAAGTACATCGACCTGGTGGCCAACCCGCAGATCCAGGCCAAGGTCATCGTGGAGCAGTTCGGTTGGTATCCTGGGATCGATCCCAACCGGGTGATGCCGTTGGTCTCGCCCGCGGCCAGAGCCCTGCTGTTCAAGGGTGTGACGCCGGAAGACCTGGCCCGCTACTCGCAGCAGATGCCCATCGGTGAGTACTACGACGCGATCCTGCTGGCCTACGAGGAGATTGTCCGATAGCGACACCGACTGCGGGCGACAGGACGGCATCGATGGTGGGGCGCGACCGGCCGGGATGGGGGTGAGGGTGCCTCGCGCCCGACCGGTCGAGCAGCTCCTCTGGTGGATGGCCGCGGTGCCTGCCACCGCGGTCATCGTGGTGGGGTTCGGCGTCCCCCTCCTCCAATCGCTGGCAGCGTCGTTCGTGCGGGACGGCCGCATCACCCTGGCCAACTACGAGCTGGTCTACCGGTTGTACGGCCAGGACGTGGTCTACACGGTGCTGGTGGCCGCCGCGGGCCTGGTCCTGACCTTCGGCGCGGGCATCCCGCTGGCGGGCTACCTGCGGCTGCACGCCGCCCCGACCGTCGAGTTTCTGCTCAAGATACCCCTGTTCGTGCCCTTCGTGGTCGTGGGCCACGCCATGCGGATCTTCCTGGCCCCGCGGGGCACGCTGCTCTCGGTGCTGCACGCCCTGGGGCTGATCTCGCCCGACGCCAGCCTGGGGTTCGGGCAGACCTGGTTGGGCCTGGCCATTGCCCTGGCGTGGAAGCACCTGGCCCTGATCGTGCTCCTGCTGATGGGTGCGTTCCGCGCCGTGGACGAGTCGTATCTGGAGGCCGCGCGAGGATTTGGCGCGGGGACCATTAGGCAGATTTGGGCCGTGCTAGTGCCGATGTCGGCCTCGTCGCTGGCCCTGGCAGCCGTGCTGGCCCTGACCTCCATGCTGGCGTCGTTTTCCATCCCCCTGATGATGAGCCGGGGCTCGGGCCCCCAGATGCTCATGATCGATCTCTACTACCGATTTGGCCAGCACGGCGATTTCGGTGTGGCCAGCGCGCTGGGCGTGGTCTCGTATCTGCTGGCCTCGGGAGCCGCTTACTACTACTTGCGAACGGTGTCGCGGTGAGCGCTCGCGCGGCCGACGCCCTCGCTCCCCCGGCCGGGCGCTATCCGGGGCTCCTGGTCGCAACCGCGCGCGCGGCCCTGGTGGCGCTGTTGTGCGCCGTCATCATCGGCCCCCTGCTCGGTCTCGTGGTGTGGTCAGTGGCCGAACGCTGGTACTGGCCCGCCCTGGTCCCCCAGGCGGTCGGCCTCAAATACTGGGCCCGCATCACCCGCGGCGACCTGTTCGGTGCGCTGGTGCGGGGCGTGACCATCGCCGTCATCACCACCGCCCTCGCGTTGCTGACCGCCATTCCGGTGAGCTACGCTGCGGCGCGGAAGCGGCTGCCGCTGGGCCCGGTGGTGCTCATGTTGTTCCTGCTCCCCCAGGCGTTCCCGCAGCTCCCGGTCTTCGCCAGCGCCGCCGTCCTCTTCTACCGGTGGAACCTGGCCGGCACGATGGCCGGGGTGGTGCTGATCCACCTGGTGGGCGGGTTGGTCTATGCCGTGTGGACCATGACGGCGGTCTTTCGCTCGATCGGGGAGGACCTGGAAGAGGCTGCCATCAACCTGGGCGCCTCGATGACCTATACGTTCTTCCGCATCGCCCTGCCCCTGGCCGCCCCGGGCATCGTGGCCAGCGCTATTCTCGTCTTCATCTACTCCCTGGACGAGTTCACGGGCACCCTGCTGGTGGGCGCGCCGTACGTGACCACATTGCCGGTCTACATGTACACGGCTAGCTTGGGCTATGAGATGCAGATTGCGTCGGTGACAGCCCTGGTCCTGATGGCCCCGGGCGTGGTGTTACTGGTACTGATGGAACGGTTCCTGCGCGCCGAGTATCTGGCGTTCTTCGGGCGTCTGTGACGACGGGCGTGGAGTGAGCCGATGGATGTGCGCGTCGAAGGCCTGACCAAGCGCTACGGGGCCGTCACGGCCCTCGCCGGCGTGACGCAGGAGTTCCCCTCGGGTGCTCTCACGGTGATCGTGGGCCCGTCGGGGTGCGGGAAGACTACGCTGCTGCGCTGCTTGGCCGGGTTCGTCACGCCCGATGGTGGCCGCGTGTGGATGGGGGGCCGCGACGTCACCGACGTGCCCCCCCAGGCACGCGACTGCGCCATGGTCTTCCAGAACTATGCGCTGTGGCCGCACATGAACGTCTACGAGAACCTGGCCTTCGGGCTGCGGTTGCGCAAGGTGCCCGCGGCGGAGATCCCCCGACGCGTGCGCGAAGCGCTGGAGCTGGTGGAGCTGGATCGCGTCCCGGGCATCGAACACCGCCGGCCTCGGGAGCTCTCCGGCGGGCAGCAGCAGCGGGTGGCCCTGGCCCGGGCCGTGGCCGTGCGCCCCAGACTGCTCCTGCTGGACGAGCCGCTCTCCAACCTGGACGCGAAGGTCCGCCTCAGGGTACGGGTCGAGATCAGGGCGCTCCAGCGCCGCACGGGCATCACCGCCATCTACGTGACCCACGATCAGGAAGAGGCCATGAGCATCGCGGATGTGCTGGTTGTGATGGACAGCGGCCGCGTGGTCCAGGCAGGGCAGCCCGAGGAGGTCTACGCCCGGCCGGCCGATCCGTTTGTGGCCGAGTTCCTGGGCGCCGCCAATGTGCTGGCGGCCACGGTGGACGAGGACGGCCAGATCCGGCTGTCCGGTGACAGCACGCTCATTGCCAGGGCCGAGGACATCGGACTGGCCACGCCGGGCGCTCCACCGCAGCCCGGGACGGTTTGGGTAGACGGTCACGTGGTGGACGTGCTGTTCCTGGGCGCCGGTTATCGGGCATACGTGCGCGTCGGGGACCAGTTGCTGATGGTCGACCACCGCACGCCGGTAGACCGGGGGCCGGTACGCCTCGTCATCCCCCGCGAGAAACTGTTTGTCTTCGAGCGCTCCAGAGCCGCGAGCTGACTTTCACGCTGAGGCGCCGCTTTCGCCACGAAACCGGCGCCATCGCAGCCGCCACCCACCCGGCCCCGCGGTCATCACGACGCTGGCGCCATCGCCGAACGTCGCCGCGAGCGCAACCTCCTCTCCTCCCACCCGCAGTCGGTGCCCGGCCCGCGCCGAGACCCGGAGCGCCAGCGCGCCGATCCGCCGCGGCTGGCGCAGGACGTAGTGGTCGCCCTCCCGCACGTAGCCGTCGGATGGCAGGCCCGCGCCCTGCGAGGCGAAGCGCACCTCCTCGAACCACAGGCCGTCGCGCTCGACACGGAAGACCTCGACGATGGGCGTGCGCTCGACGGTGTGCTGGTAGCGAACCTCGATCCTCGTGCCGGGCGAGAGCCCGCCAATGCGCACCGCGCGACGGTAGGTCGGCACCACCGACCGGGCACGCGACGCGGTGGGCCCGTCCCACGCTGTCTGCCCGGCCCCTCCGGGGGCCTCGTCGGCGGCTTCGACGCGCACCTCTAGAGGCCGCTCCACAAGCAGCGTGGCGGCGGCCAGGGCCGCCGCCACGCTCAACGCACCACCGACGACCAGCGCGCGCGTCGCTACTTCCCCCGCACGCCGCGCTCGCGGTAGTACCGCTCGGCCCCGGGATGCACGGGCACCGGCATCCCGTCCAGCGCCTTCGCCAACTCGAGGTCGCGCCCGCGGGCATGGGCGGCGCGCACGCGGTCCAGGTTCTCCCACAGGGCCTTGGTCAGGTTGTAGACCAGGTCGTCGGGCAGGTCGGCCCGGGCGATCAGCATCGCCATCACCGCCACCGTCGGCACCGGCGTGGTCACGCCCCGGTAGGTCCCCGCCGGGATGACCTGCCGCGTGTAGAACGGCCAGCGGCCGCGCAACGCCTGCAGCGCCTCGTCGCCGACCGGCACGATGACGATGTCGCGCGAAGCCGCGATGTCGGTCACGGCCGCCGTGGGGATGCCGGCGGTCAGGAAGACCGCGTCGACGATGCCGTCGCGCAGCTGGTCCATGCCCGCGGCGAACGACAGGAACTCCACGCGCAGCTCGCGGTAGAAGATGTCGTGCACCTGCAGGATCTGCCGGGCGTTGGCCTCGGTGCCGCTGCCCGGCGCGCCCACGACCACTCGCTTGCCCCGCAGGTGCTCGACGCTGGTGATGCCCTTGCCCCGGAGCGTCACGATCTGGATCGTCTCGGGGTAGAGCATGGCGACGCCGCGGAACGCGGTGATGGGCTGCGGTCGGTTCGACCCGGCCTCGGCGAACATCTCGCGGCCCTGGTACGCGTAGTAGGCGATGTCGTTCTGCACCAGCGCCAGGTGCGCATCGCCGCGCGCCAGGAACTGAATGTTGGCCACCGACGCCCCGCTGCTCTGCGAGGCCACGCGCACGCCCGGGACCCGCGCGTTCCAGATCTCGGCCATCGCGCCGCCCAGCGGGAAGTAGACGCCCGCCGTGCCGCCGGTCACCAGCGACAGCAGGCGCACCTGCGCCGCCGTCGGCGCGGTGGCCCCGACGACCAGCGCGACGGTCACTGTCAGCACTGCCCAACGTCGCATCATCGTCCTCCCTCCCTCTCAACCACCGTCAGGCGCCGCCGGGGCATTCGACGCCGCAACCCCCCCGCGCGTCCTGGCATACTGTCAACCGCCCCCAGGCGCCGCCGGGGCCGGAGCCGCCCTCGCCCCGCGGCGCCGGAGCAGCTGGACGACGGCTACCGCGACCAGCAGGCCCAGCCCCAGCACGTCCGCACGCACATCGTGGAAGATCAGGGCCACGGCCGTCAATCCCAGCACGGCGCGTTCCAGGGGCCGGGCCGGCCCGAACAGGTACCCTGCCACCGCCGCTGCCAGCGCGACGATGCCCACCACGGCAGTGGCGGTGGTCACGACGATCTCGGACGGCGACGCCCCCTGCAACAGGATCGTCGGCGAGTACACGAACACGTACGGGATGAGGATGCCCGCCAGCGCCAGGCGCGTGGCGGTCAGGCCGGTCTGGAACGGATCGGTGCGCGCGATGCCGGCTGCGGCGTAGGCCGCCAGGGCATCGGGCGGCGTGATGTCGGCCAGCACGCCAAAGTAGAAGATGAACAGGTGCGCGGCCAGCGGCTCGACGCCCATCTGCACCAGCGCCGGCGCTGCGATCGCCGCCAGGATGATGTACGTGGCGGTGGTGGGGATGCCCGAGCCCACGATGGTGCAGGCGACCATGATCCACACCAGGGTCAGGAACAGGATGCCCTGCCCCAGCGCGATGGTGAGGCTGACGAAGGTCAGGCCCAGGCCGGTCAGCGTCACGATCCCGATGAAGATCCCTACCACGGCCGTCGCCACCGCCACCGGCAGCGCCAGGCGCGCGCCGTAGACCAGCGTGTCCCAGACGTCCCGCGGCCAGTCGGCGGGCCGGCGCTCGAGCAGGCAGGTCACGGCGTGCACGCCGGCCGACACCACGATGCCCCAGAACGCCGCCCGCATCGGGCTGGCCCCGTGCAGCAGGAAGCCCACCAGCACCACCAGCGGCACCACCAGGTAGAACCGGCGCACCACGATGTCGCGCAGCCGGGGCAGCTGGTCGCGCGGCAGCCCCGCCAGGCCCAGCCGCTTGGCCTCGAAGTGGATGATGAACGCCAGCGAGAGATAGTACAGCGCCGCCGGAATCGCCGCGGCCTTCACCACGGTCAGGTAGGGCACGCCCAGGAACTCGGCCATCACGAACGCGGCGGCGCCCATGACCGGCGGGACGAGCTGGCCGCCCACCGACGTGGCCGCCTCCACGCCGGCCGCGAACCGCGGGTGGTAGCCCAGCCGGCGCATCAACGGGATGTTGAAGACCCCGTCGGCCACCACGTTGGCCACCGAGCTGCCCGAGACCGTCCCGATGAAGGCGCTGGAGAGCACCGAGACCTTGGCCGGCCCGCCGGTCATCCAGCCCGCCAGCGCCATGGCGATGTCCACGAACAGCTGGCCAAGGCCGGTGCGCTCCAGGAACGCCGCCAGCAGCACGAAGAGGAAGACGAACGTGGCCGACACGCCCACCGGGATGCCAAAGACCCCTTCGGTGGTGAAGAACATCTGCTCGATCACCCGCTGGGGCGAGATCGGCGCGATCGCCAGCGCTCCCGGCAGGTACCGGCCCAGGAACGGGTAGGCGAGCGCCAGGGCAGCGATGACCGGCACCACGGCCATGAGCCGGCGCCCGGCCTCCAGCACCACCAGCACGCCCAGCGCGCCCACCAGCAGGTCGGTGCGGGTGAGGTTGCCCGCCCGCTGGGCCAGGTCGGCGTGGTAGTAGACGACGTAGAGCATCGGCACCAGGGCCGCCGCCACCGTGAGCAGGTCGGAAACGCCGATGCGCGCCATGGCGGCTCCGCGCCGTCGCGGCGGGTAGAGCAGGAAGACCAGGGTGAACGCGAAGGCCAGGTGCACCGCCCGCTGGCGCAGCGCCTCCAGCGCGCCGAAGCGCGCCGTGTACAGGTGGAACAGCGCCATCGCCACGCCGATGACGCCGACCACGCCGGCCCAGACCCCGGTCAGCCGTCGGTAGTTGTACTCGGGCTCGACCTCGCGGAGGAGCGTCTCGACCTCGGCGGGCGGGAGCGCGGGCGTCACCGTTGCGCGCACGAGAGATCGTCGGTCATCGGATGTCCATCATGAACCCCACCGGGTGTTCATCATGCATCTCATCCAGTGTTCATCATGCATTTCATCCGGTGTTCATTTCATGCACTCCATCGGGTGTTCATCGTGCACCCCGTCGGGTGTCCATCATGCACCCCGCAGCCGACGGGCGTCAACCTGATGGACACGCGCGAGGCGCACCCACTTTGTTCGCACCAGCAGGCCGTGCGCGGCCGGCGCCCGGCAGGCCGTGCGCGGCCCCCGCCCCGCAGGCCCCCGCGCGCAGCGCACCGGTCGCACGCTGCCGCGACCACCACGGTACCCGCGCGGGTCGAGCAGGAACCCCCTTGCGGCCGGCGAACGGCCCGCACGTGCCCCGCTTCGACCGCCCTCATCCTGGAGCGGGCCGGAGGCGCGACTATGGTTCCCCGTCAGGACACCGCAGGGCTCTCCGGCATCATCGCGGGTATCGCACTGGCCGTGGCCACCGTCGTCTTCTTCACGATGGGCGCCACAGCCGACACCTTTCGGGATCCGGGGAAGGCGCTGCCCTTCCTCACACAGCATCTTGCGCGGATTCGCGTCCTCGCCCTCCTCTTCATGCTGACCATCGGGTTCGCCGTGCCCTTCGTCGCGGGCGTCGCCGCCGCGCTGCGCGAGCGCACGCCGACCAGGGCAACGGCCGCACTCTACTTCGGGCTCTTGGGACTGGCCGGGCATGGGATCGGCGCATTGCTGTTCTGGTCGGCCGTCCCGGCACTGACCGCGTACGCGGCGACCGACCAGGTGGCGGCGTCCCACGCGTGGGTTGCGCTCAACGCCGTCGCCGGGACCGTAGACGGTGTTGGCAACCTCTTCAGCGGGCTGTTCATCCTGCTGGCCGGCTGGGCAGCGGTCGCCTCGGGAGCCTTCAGCGCGGCGCTGGCCTGGTATGGGGTGATCGCGGGTATCCTCGTGGCCCTGGCCGTGCTCGCCCCCAGCGTCGAGATCCTCTACCTGGGGTCGTTCGTGCTGCCGGTGATCTGGCTCCTCTGGGCGGGGAGCGCCCTGCGCCGGACCACGGCCTGACGGCCCGCGGCACGGGCCGCGCCGCCGACCTGGACCGACCGCGCCGACGCCGGAGAGATCACCCATGACCTTGCTGCCCTGCACGCGGCGCGCGGCAGGGGCGGCGGGGAGGAGCGTCGACGCCGGAGGATCACCATGACCACGCTGCCCTTGCGGCTGTACGAGTGCACCTGGACAGAGGCGCGGGAACGCCTCCAGACCGCCCACGCCGCGATCCTGCCCGTGGGCGCCCAGGAGGCCCACGGCCCCCACCTGCCCACCGCCACCGACGTCATCATCGCCGACGAGATGGCCACCCGCGGCGCGGCGGAACTGCGCCGCCGCGGCCTTGAGGTCGTGGTGCTCGCCGCGTTGGACTACGTGGTCACGTACGCCGGCGCGCCCTTCCCGGGGACGGTCGCCATCACCCCGCCCACCCTGCAGGCCATCGTGGTCGACATCGGGCGCAGCCTCGAACGGCACGGCGTCCGGCACCTGTTGCTGGCGAGCGCGCACCTCGAACAGATCCACCTCGACACGCTGCACCATGCGGCGGTGACGTTGAGCCGCGAGACCACGGTGCGCGCCGCGGTGCTGGACATCCGCGAGCCCCAGTGGGCCGCACGCCTCTCGGAGGAGTTCCGCCGCGGCGCGCGCCACGCGGGCGCCTACGAGACGTCGCTGGTGCTGGCGGTGCGCCCGGACCTGGTCAGACTCGACGTCGCCCGCAGCCTCCCGCCCGTCTGGGTGGACCTGCCGGCCGCCCTGCGCGCCGGCGCCCGCTCGTTCGCGGAGGCCGGGTCGCCCCTGGCCTACTTCGGGGATCCCGCCCGGTCGTCCGCCGAAGAGGGCCACGCGCTCTACGACGCCCTGGCCACGATCGTCGCCGACGCGGTGGAAGCGCTGGTCCGCCACACCTGACTGCCGGCGCCACACCCGTCCACCCGCGCGGCCGGGTGCTTGACGTCTGACCTTCGACGTCTAATGAGACTAGACGGTGGGCATAACTCCTTATAGCAGCCTCCGATAAGGGCAAACCTGCCGCGAGGCAGGGACGCAAAGCCACAGGGCCCCCGCGGTCAGCTGGGTTGCCGAAGAGGGTTTCGCGGTCGAGCGGTCGCGAAGATCTCCTCGTGCTGCCCCAGGCGGAGCCGGGCCGACCCGACGCGAGATCCTCGACACGTGGATCTCGCGTCGGGGTTTTTTGGGGCTGACGTTCGACACCCGAGGGGAAGACGATGACGCCGGAGGTCGTCGCCCTGTCCGCGCACCTGGCCCATGAACTGCGCACCCCGCTCAACGCCATTCTGGGCTACGCCCAACTGCTGGCCGCAGGGGACCTGCGGCGCGAGCAGCAAGAGTATGTCCGCCAGATTCTCGCGGCCGCTCACCACCTCCGGTGTCTGGTAGACGACACGCTCGATCTCTCCCTCCTCCAGCAGGGTCGCTTGCGGCTGGCTTGCGAGCCCGTCCCGGTCGTTCAGGTGATGCGCGAAGCGGTAGCCATGGTGGCCCCGCTCGCCAGTGAGCGCCCGGTGCGGCTCGCCGTGGGGGGAGCGCCGGCTGGCTGGTGCGTGGCGGGAGACCGCCGGCGGCTCGGACAGGTGTTGCTCAACCTCCTCACCAATGCGGTGAAGTACAACCGGCCCGGGGGCACGGTGCGGGTGACGGCTCAACGGGTCGTCGCCGATCGCGTGCGTCTTGCCGTGGCCGACGAGGGACCGGGGATCCCGCCCGAGCAGCAACACCGGCTGTTCGTGCCGTTCGAGCGGCTGGGCGTGTCGGCTGTCGGCGGCGCGGGTATCGGCCTGGCGGTCGCGAAGTGGCTTGTCCACGCCATGGGAGGCACCATCGGAGTCGACAGCTGCCCCGGTCACGGCGCGACCTTCTGGATCGAGTTCCCGCTCATGCCGGCCGCGTACGACAGTAGGAGCGCCGCGGGCGCGTGACCCGCGCCGGAGCTGCTCCAGCCGGGTACCCGGCAGGGGAGCGCTGCGGTCCTCCGGTCTGACCGCACCCGCTGGTGGGCATAACACCACCAGTACACCGGCCTCAACATCGATGACACCGCTGCGCGCTCAGAAGACGTCCGGTCATGGGGCGGAACAGTCCGCTGTGCCCGAAGAGCTCCACCTGCGCGTGCACAGCGCCGCCCTGCGGCTGCGCGTGGGCTCCCGGGCCGGCCGGGTGCTGGTCGTCGACGATGACCCGTGGGTGCGCACCACCTTACGGAAGCTGGAGCAGTTCGGTGCGCAGGTCGACGCGCTCGAGACACCTGGCAGCCTCATGGAGACCGCGCGCGAGGCCCGGCCCGACGTCATCGTCCTCGACGGCACTATTCCGGAGGCGTGGCCCCTCCTGGGACAGCTGGGGGCCGATCCGGTCACGCATCCCATTCCGGTACTCGTCGTGCTCGACCGGAACGACGTCGAGGGACGGGTGCGGGCGCTGGAGGAGGGGGCGTTCGACTGCCTGACCCTGCCCTTCCACCCCGGCGAGGTCCTGGCGCGCGTCGAGAAGGTGCTGCAGGTCAAAAGCCGGGAGGACGCGCTGCGCCGCCGTATCGCCTTCCTCGAGGAGCTGGCCACCTCGGACCCGCTCACCAGCCTCCTCAACCGCCGCGCCCTCGAAGAGCGGCTCTATCTCGAGATGGAGCGCGCGCGCCGCAGCGGGCACCCCCTCTCCTGCCTCATCCTGGACATCGATTTGTTCAAGGAGATCAACGACCGCTACGGCCACAAGGTCGGTGACGACGTGATCCGCCAGCTCGCCAAGGTCGTGCTCGAACGCAAGCGCGACCGCGACGTGGTGTGTCGCTACGGTGGGGAGGAGTTCGTCTGGCTGTTGCCCGGCATCGACAAGGGGCTGGCGGTGGAGATGGCGGACCTGCTGCGCCGCGCCGTCAACGAGATCGACATCCCCACGGGTGAGAACTCGTTCAACATCACCATCAGCGTTGGCGTGTCGACGTACCTCTGGAAGGAGCACGGGCGCCTGCGCGCGGAGGCGCTGCTCGAACACGCCGACCGGGCCCTCTACCAGGCCAAGGAGCAGGGCCGCAACCGCGTGGTCTACCTCGAGCTGCAGATCGAGCACTCGCTCGATGAGGAGGCGCCAGGCCAACACCCGGTGAGCCTGGTGTAGGGACCTCCCCCCTGTCCCGGGCAGGGCGACGCCGGGCAGGGGAACGGGGGGAGAGTGCGAATGTTCCCGGAGCCACACGTTCCAGCGGGCGATGCGCGTGCCGGGGTCTCCATGAAGACGGTGGGCCAGGTCATGTCTACGAACGTGGCCACCGTGGACGCCACGCGGACCGTCGCGGAGGCCGCGACGATCATGCTCGAGCGTGACATGACGGTGCTCCCCGTGGTCGCCGACGCGCGGCTGGTCGGCGTGGTCACCATGCGCGACCTCCTGCGCGCCCCCCCGTACCGAACGCTGCAGGACGTGATGCGGCGCGAGGTCCCGGTGATCTCGCCCGACGAGTCCATCACCGTGGCGCACGCGACCATGGAAGCCCAGGGCGTGGCGGTGCTGCCCGTGGTGGTGGGCGACCGGGTGGTGGGGCTGCTCAACCGCGAGGACGCCGTGCGGGCGCTGGGCCTGCCCATCGACCCGCTCACCAACCTGCCCTGGGCGGTGACGATGCGCGAGCGCGCGGTCGAGGCGCTGCGCGAGGGCCGCGAGATCGCCATCCTCTTCTTCGACCTGGACGACTTTGGCGCGGTGAACAAGCGCTTCGGCCACGTGACCGGCGACCGGTGCATCAAGGCCGTGGCGCAGGCGCTGGCCTCGGTGGTCGACCCAACGCGCGACTTCCTCTGCCGGTACGCCGGCGACGAGTTCGCCGTGCTCACCACGCGACCGCGCCCCGAGGCCGAAGCGCTGGGGCGCCGTGCCCTGGAGGCCATCGCCGCCACCCGGCCGCCGGGCCTCCCCGCGGACGTCCGCCTCACGGCCTCGGTGGGCATTGCGGGCGGCAAGCGGACCACCGAGCGCCACGACATCCATTTCCAGGCCACGGTGGACGACCTGATCACGCTGGCCAGCCGGCACAGCACCCAGGTCAAGGCCGCCAGGGAGAAGGCTGCGGCCCCCGACCGGACCGCCATCGCAGCCCCGCCGCGTCTGCAGGTGCGGCGGGCGGTGCTGGACGCCGCAGAGGGACGGACGACGGCGACGGTCGAGCTCGGCCTGGGCCCGCGGCGCTACGTCGGCGAGGCCGTGGGCACCAACGTCGGCCTGGCCGGCTGGCACCAGCTGGCCGACGCGACGGTCCAGGCGGTGAACCGCGCGCTGCCCGACGGATGGAAGGCCGTACTGCACGACGTCCGGGTCATCGGGCACCCGCTGGAGACCGTGGTGATCGTGGCCGTGTTGCTGAGCAAGGGCACGAGCCCGCCGGAACGCCACCTCGGCAGCACCCGCGCCACCGGCGACGTGGGAAGGGCGGTCATCGCCGCGACGCTGGACGCGCTCAACCGCCGGCTGGCGCTGATCCTCGCCACAGGCGACGGCACGCCGCCCGCTTCGTGAGCTCCGGCGCCCACCCGCGCGTCACCGTGCTGGGGCTCGGCCAGATGGGCCGCCCCATCGCGCGCCGCCTCGCGCAGGCCGGCGTGGACGTCCGCGGCTGGAACCGCTCGCCGCTCGCCCCCGAGCTGGTGGCCGGCATCCCCCTGTGCGCCACGCTGGCGGACGCCGCCGAGGCCGACGTCTGCCTGCTCATGCTGGCCGACTCCGCGGCCACCGACGCCGTGCTGGAGCGGCTCGAACCCCACCTGCGCGCCGGGCACCTGGTGCTGGACATGGGCTCGTCCGACCCCGCGCACTCGGTGGCCCACGCCGCGCGCCTGGCCGCCCGGGGCATCGCGTGGGTCGATGCGCCCGTCTCGGGCGGCCCCGAAGGAGCGGCCGCCGGCACGCTGGCCATCATGGCCGGCGGAGAGGCGGACGACATCGCGCGCGCCCGGCCCGTGCTCGAGGCCCTGGGCACCGTGGTGCACGTCGGCGGCCCCGGCAGCGGGCACGCCACCAAGATCGTGAACCAGCTGATCGTCGGGCTGACGATCGAAGCCGTGGCCGAGGCGCTCACCCTGGCCGAGCGCTGCGGCCTCGACCCGCGGCGGGTGCAGCAGGCCCTGCGCGGCGGGTTCGCCGACTCGAAGATCCTGCAGATCCACGGCACGCGGATGATCACCCGCGACTACACGCCGGGCGGACGCGCGGCCCTGCAGCTCAAGGACCTGCGCATGGCCCAGGCGCTGGCGCGCCAGGTGGGCCTGATGTTGCCGCACCTCGAGAGCGCCATCGCGCGCTACGAGCAGGTGGTGGCCCGGGGCGACGGCGACCTCGACCACTCGGCGGTGCACAAGTTGCTGTGGACGTGAGAGGGCAACCGACGGCGCGCCCGGGCTCTCACGGCGGGCGGAGCGGACGGCGGCTCAGCGGCTCCCGGACGGCCGCCAGACCCCGTCGAGGCGTTCGAGGAGACCTTCCGGCGTGGAGTCGACCAGGATCACCTCGCGGTACTCGGGCCGCACGAACTGCTCGGCCACCGCGTGGTCGATGAACCGCATCAGGGGATCGTAGTAGCCCGCCGCGTTCAGCAGCCCCACCGGCTTGCGGTGCAGCCCTAGCGTCGCCCACGCCACGACCTCGAAGAACTCCTCCAGCGTGCCAAAGCCGCCCGGCAGCGCCACGAACGCGTCGCCCAGTTCCATCATGAGAGCCTTGCGCTCGTGCATCGAGCCGACCACGTGCACCCGCGTGAGGTCGGGGTAGAGCAGTTCCCGCTCGACCAGCAGCGTGGGGATGATGCCGACGACCTCGCCGCCGGCCGCGCGCACCGTGCGGGCGAGCTCGCGCATGAGGCCCACGTTCGAGCCGCCGTAGACCAGCGCCAGCCCCCGCGCGGCCAGCGCCCGCCCCAGCCGACGGGCCGCGTCCAGGTACTCGGGCCGGGCGCCAGCGTTGGAGCCGCAGAAGACGGTGACGCGCCGCATCCGCCATGGTATTCGTGGTCACCGCCGGCGGCCCTTGTGCCGACCACCCGGCGTGTAGACGTGGCGGCACACCTGCCCGTGTACCCGGCCCACCCGCGTTCAGGCCCCGCCCGCAACGTTCCGTCAGCGCATGGCCTATGCCATCCCGCCCTGTCGCCCATCGGGTGGTGGAGGACCCCATGCAGCGTGCTAGACGTGCTAGAATCGAGGCGGCTGTCGTGATCGCGCGGGCCCGTAGCTCAGTGGATAGAGCAGGGGACTCCTAAGCCTCTGGTCGGGGGTTCGATTCCCTCCGGGCCCGCCAGCCTATGGTTCAGGCGCCTACCAGATCGTGCGGACCCGGGAGTAGCTCTGGATGTCCCGGTCCGCGGTCACGATGGCAGCACCGAGCGCGAGCGCGGTGGCGACGATAATCCGGTCCGCAGGGTCTTGAGAGGGAAACGCGGGCAAGCGGACCGACGCCAGCCCGATGCGATTGCTCACGGGCACGAACGACAGGAACGGCAGTGCCTCGCAGTGGGCGACCCAATCGTCCACCCCGATGGTCAGCACCAGCCTCCCCCGCTCGCTGAGCATCGCCACCTCCCACGCGCTCATCGACGAGACGAGCAGCGGCCCCTTGCGCATCTCGCTGTCGAGGTGGCGGCGGGCACGCGTGGACAGCCGCTAGGGGTCGGCGACCAGCCACACCCACGCGTGGGTGTCGAGGAGGGTCACTGAAGAGCCTCCCAGTCGTCCAGGGCCACCGGCCGTGTGGGTTGCTCGTAGCGCCGCACCGACCCGCGCAGGACACGCAAGATCTCGTGTGCGTCCCCCGTGTACGGCACCACCTTCACTACCGGGCGCCCGCGATCCAGGATCACCACCGGTTGGCCGGTTTCCTGCACCCTGCGCAAGTACTCCAGGGCCCGGGCCTTGAAGCGGGACTTGGAGACCTGCTCGACCACCATCGGTGCGCCTCACCCCTCGACCCTGACACTCGATGTTGGCGCTCGATGCTGAGAGCAGACAACATCAACAGGGCGACCGCGTCTCCATTCTGACCATGGTCACTGTACATGGTCACAATGTACGCCATCAAGGAAGCGCCCCGGACGCGGCTTCGCCTCTACCATCGCCCCGCCCCCGGACATCCCCGGGACGGTGAGTCTGAACGGCCACACGGCCGGAAGAACCTGGACACCCGGGACCCACCAATAGAGCCCTGGGCGGCGGTAGGCAAGGTCCCGGGGGTCCGAGCACGATCCCTAGGGAAAACCTGGGGGTGTACTAACAGTTCGTACACCTCTGGTATCCCCGTATCGGTGCTAGAAAAAACGGGCGGGTGTACTAACAGTTAGTACAGGCGGCGTGTGGAACTAGGGTCCGCGCAGCCAGCACAGGCGGGGTGCGGTTCAGGGGAAAATCGGTGGGGCTCAGGGGCACTCGAACGGGGGATCGGGCGGCGGTCCAGGGGTGGATCCCGGGGCGGTTATCCTCGCTCGGCCCGTCCGCCCCAGTGGAGGACCTGCAGGCCGGGGATCCGGGGGAACTCGCGGGCGTCCACAGTGGCCAGGCGGTACCCGTGGGCGAGGGCCGTGGCCGCCACGAGACCGTCGAGCGGGTTAACCACCTCTCCGCGCGCGGCCAGCTCCGCCGAGAGCCGCGCGTACGCGCGCGCCTCTTCGGGGCCGAACTCGACGCAGGGGAAGCGCGCGAGCACGGCGTCCACGAAGCGCTCGCGTCGGGCGCGCTGGTGCGGGGTGGCCGCGCGGTGGGCGGCCTGGAGTAGCTGCATGATGGTGAGCACGCTGACGGCGACCGGCTCGGCCTCGTAGCCGACGACCAGGCCGGCGGGGGCGGCGGCGCCCCGCGCCACGGCCACGAAGACGCTGGCGTCGATCAAGATACCCACGGCCACGATGCCCGCCGCGTCGGCCAAAATGCCCACGGCGTCGACGAAGATGCCCACGGGGTCGGCCAGGATGCCCGCGACGTCGGCCAGGATGCCTGCGACGTCGGCACATGTGCCCACGGCGTCGCAAACAACCGCGCGCGCGGGCCACGCGAGCGCGCCAGAAGGTCGAAGGGCCCGATCACGACCGCGACAGATCCGCCGACGACAGGCCTGCCGACGACCGGCCCGCCGCCCGCACGGCCTCCAGGTCGCGGGCAAACTGCTCGGCCTCGTCGGGATCCAGCCGTGGGAGATCGGCCAGCATCACCGGCAGGTCGGCAGCCCGCACCGCCGGTGCTGCGGCCGTGGGCCTCAGCTCGGCCACGGGCTTGCCGCCCCGGAACACCACGAACCGCTCGCCCTTGAAGCGCACACGTCCGAGGATCTCTGAGAGGTTGCGTGCCACCTCGGTCACGCTGAGATGTGTTGGCATAGCCGCCCCCCCGGGCCTACGTAGTATCAGGGCCACGCCCCACGATGGTCGCTCCCCTACAACCGCACGATCTTCTCCCGGCCCTCCCGCACCCCCGCCGTCGCGTTGCGCACGTCGAACACCAGCCGCGCCCGCCGCACCACCGCCGCGTAGTCGATGCACGAGTGGTCGGTGAGGATCAGCACGCAGTCGGCCCACGCCACCAGGTCGTCGGAGAGCGGCTGGCTGCGCAGGTGCTGCCCGCGCACCTCGATCGCCGGCACGTACGGGTCGTGGTAGACGACCTCCATGTGCCGCCGCTGCAGCAAGTCGATGACCCGTACCGCCGGCGAGTAGCGGGCGTCATCGATGTCGCGCTTGAACGCCACGCCCAGCACCAGCACCCGCTCGCGCCCGCCGGCGCCGTTGTCGTGCAGGGCCGCCAGCAGCCGGTTGACCACGTAGAAGGGCATCTCCTCGTTGACCCGCGCGGCCAGCTCGATGAAGTCCATGTGGAAGTCGTGCTCGCGCGCCTTCCACGCCAGGTAGTAGGGGTCGACGGGGATGCAGTGTCCGCCCACCAGCCCCGGCCGGAAGGGCATGAACCCGTAGGGCTTGGTGGCGGCGGCGTCCACGACCTCCCAGACATCCAGCCCCATGCGCTCGCACAGCTGAGCCACCTGGTTGACCAGGGCGATGTTCACGTTGCGGAAGACGTTCTCGAGCAGCTTCGCCATCTCGGCCGCTGCGGGCGACGAGACGGTCACCACCGGGCATCCCAGACGGCCCAGCAGCGCCGCGGCCAGCCGCGCGCTCAGCGGCTCGCACCCGCCCACCACCACCGGCACCTGCTCCAGCGGGTAGCGGGCGTTGCCCGGGTCGACGCGTTCGGGGGCGAAGGCCAGGAAGACGTCGCGGCCCACGACCCGCCCCGCGCTCTCCAGCGCCGGCCGCACCACCTCCTCGGTAGTCCCCGGGTAGCTGGTGCTGCGCAGCACCACCAGCTGCCCCGCCCGGCCGCAGCGCGCCACCTCGGCCGCAGCTGCCGCGATGTGGCGCACGTCGGGCTCCTTCTGCTGGGTGAAGGGCGTGGGCACGCAGATGAAGACCGCGTCGCAGCCCGCCAGCACCGCCGCATCGGTGGTGGGCAGGAAGCGCCCCTCGGCGAGGGCCTCGTGCACCGCAGGGGCCGGCACGTCGCGCAGGTACGAGCGGCCCGCGGCCAGCGTCGCCACCTTGGCGGCGTCGACGTCGAGCCCCCGCACCGCAAACCCGCGCCGCGCGTACGCCAGCGCCAGGGGCAAGCCCACGTAGCCCAGCCCGAGCACCGCGATGGTGGCCGTCCCCGCGGCGATGCGGGCCTCCAGCACCGCGGCGGGGTCGGGGCTCCCGCGCTCTCCCGGCGGTGTCGCCAGGGTTGGCTGATCTGCAGGGTTCACGTCGATGGGTTCCCGCGCTCGTTCCTGGGGTTCAATCCGCTGCCCGGGTATTTCACCAGGTATTCACCCGGGTGAAGCCAGCCAAAGAATTGACCATGGGAATTGACCATGGTATTCTCGCATCAACCTTGGGAGGGTAGGGCTCAGATGGAGAGGATCACCGTGTCCAAGTTCAAAGCGTCCTGCCTGGCGCTGCTGACGCGAGTCAAGCGAACCGGCCGCCCGCTACTGATCACCCGTCGGGGGGAGCCGATCGCCCAGGTCATCCCACCGCCGCCGCCGCCCAAGCCGCCCTCCTGGCTGGGCTCGTTTCGGGGAACTGGACGGATCACCGGCGACATCATCAGCCCGGCCGTCGCCGAGGAGGAGTGGGAGGTCTTGCGTTCCTGAGGCTCCTCCTCGACACGCACATTTTCCTCTGGGGTCTGCTCGACCCCGACCGCCTGAGCAAACGGGCTGCTGCGGCCCTGGAGCACCCCGGCAATGAACTCTGGATCTCCCCGATGGTGATGACCTCACCCTGGTAACGGCCGACAGGCATCTGCTGCGCTCCCGGTCGATCCCCACCCTGGCCGGATAAGGCGCCCGCCCCCAAGAGGCCCGGAACGCGCAGCCTGCCGAGCATTGCCTAGCCCTGGCCAGATCCAGGCGAAGATTGACATATCCCTCGGGTATGCCATCGCAGGCTCGGGCTCTGAAGCGCATCGCCGCCGAACGCGGATCTCTGTCGCCGAGCTCATCCGCCAGAGCCTGGAGCGTTTCCTGCAGACCGCAGGAACAGGGAACCGCGAGGAGCAGCGACGCCGGGCTCTTGCGGCCGCGGGTAGGTTTCGCTCGGGTCTCCCCGACCTGGCCGCTGAACACGACCGGTATCTGGCAGACACTCACCGTCCGTGAGCGTGTTCGTCGACACGTCAGCATTCCTGGCGGTTCTTGACGCCGATGACTAGCGCCTTCGACGATGATTTTCGCCGCCAGGGGTTCGACACGCTGAGCTGACCGTGTGATGGAGGAATTATCCCAAGACGTCGCCCACAACCAGCTCTAGGTCAGGAAAGGCTTGAGGGGCCACGCGTTGGTCTCGCTGAAGCCGCTGGACCTCCCGGTAGCCTCGGGGGTCAGGCTGCCGGTAGACCTCCAGCAGCCCCTCCGCCAGATCCACCAGCCAGACCTCCGGAATCCCGGCCCGGGCATAGAGGGGGAGCTTCACCTCTCGATCGTACGCCGGTGAGGTCTCGGCCACTTCCACGACGAGGAGGGCCTCCTCGGGGCCGGGGTGCGATGAAGCGTAGAA
The DNA here is from genome assembly GCA_031459855.1 of Armatimonadota bacterium. NCBI lineage: Bacteria > Bacillati > Candidatus Sysuimicrobiota > Candidatus Sysuimicrobiia > Candidatus Sysuimicrobiales > Candidatus Humicultoraceae > Candidatus Fervidifonticultor > Candidatus Fervidifonticultor primus. Next base: position 1,554,529 of record JAVKHP010000001.1, on the reverse strand, counting down.
ATCGGAGCGAGGCTTAAGCAGTATGAGGTCCGGCTGGGGCTCTGAGCGCTCCCCGAGGTCGATGGGATCCTGGACGCTGAGGATGATCCTGCCGGCCGCCTGTAAAGGGATGAATTTGTCCAGAAGACGCTTCAAGGTGCCGGCGTGGCGACTTCCAATAGGAGCCATCTCCACGATCTCTCCCTCGATCAGCTCCACCCGGTCGTCTTCGCCAAGGATGCCGGCTTCGCCCATCCGGTGGTATTCGGCCACGGTAAACAAGCGCTTCAGAAGCGGAGTGGCCATCGCCACCCTCCTCTCACCAGCTCCCCTTCAGGCTACCCACTAACACCCTCCAATACCGTCAGCGTCGCAGGCCTCCAGCACCGCCGGATCGTCCTGTCCCCGGAAGCGTGCGCCGATCAGCGCCCTCACCACAGCCAGCAGAACGGCCACCTGAATCCCCACCACCCGCTCGTCCAGCGTGCCCTGCGCCACCCGAACTTTTCCCGCTTCTCTTAGCGGCATTGTACCGCATTTCTTCGACCCTCAAAACCTGCGCCCATTCGCCTCTGCCGCGACCGTCACCGGCCGTGACGCCTGATCATGGGACCAGCGCCACCGACCGCGCCCGGGCTCATGGGCGCAGGTCACCGATCGCCGCCGGAGCCGCCAGCCGCGCCCGGAAGTACTCCACCGTCCTGGCCAGGCCGTCGCGCAGCGGCACGCGCGGCGCCCAGCCCAGCAGCCGCTGCGCGCGGGCGACGTCGGGCCGGCGCACCCGCGGGTCGTCGACCGGCCGCGCCACGAACTCCAGGGGGCTGTGGCTGCCGGTCAGCTCCAACACCAGGCGCGCGATCTCCAGCACGCTGCGCTCGTCGGGGTTGCCGAGGTTGATCGGGTGGTGGATCGAGTCCTCGTGCTCGTTGTTGGTGTGCAGGAACGCCCGGTCGGTGCGCTGCTCGGGCGGCCGGTCGGAGGGGTGGAACAGCACCGCCAGGATCCCGTCGACCATGTCGTCGACGTAGCAGAAGCTGCGGGTCTGGGTGCCGTCGCCGTGCACCGTGAGGGGTTCGCCGCGCAGCGCCTGCACGATGAACGTCGAGATCACCCGCCCGTCGTGGGGCCGCATGCGCGGCCCGAAGGTGTTGAAGATGCGCACGATGCGGGTGTCGAGCCCGTGGTAGCGGTGGTAGGCCATGGTCATGGCTTCCGCGAAGCGCTTGGCCTCGTCGTAGACCCCCCGCGGGCTGATGGGGCTCACGTTGCCCCAGTAGGTCTCGGGCTGCGGGTTGACCAGAGGGTCGCCGTAGACCTCCGAGGTGCTCGCCAGCAAGAAGCGCGCCCCCTTGGCGCGCGCCAGCCCCAGGGCCTTGTGCGTGCCGAAAGCGCCCACCTTCAGGGTGTGGATGGGGTACTCGAGGTAGTCGCGGGGGCTGGCGGGCGAGGCGAAGTGCAGCACCGCGTCCAGGGGCTCCTCGATGTAGAGGTACTCGCAGACGTCATAGCGGATGAACCGGAAGCGCGGGTGGCCCAGCAGGTGGGCGATGTTGCTCTCGGTGCCGGTCAGCAGGTTGTCCAGGCACCACACCTCGCACCCCCGCTCGAGCAGGCGGTCGCAGAGGTGGCTGCCCAGGAACCCGGCGCCACCGGTGATGAGAACTCGCCGCAGGGTGTCCACGCGCGTCACCTCCAACACAGCTCGATCGCCCGACGCTCCGGCCATTCCAGCCAGCAGCACCGCCGAAAACGACAGATCTTTGCCGTAGGGCGAAGCATTGCAGGCTTGACGACTGATAGAAAGTCTGTTAATCTACTTTTTGGTAATTCCACCTTTTGGATGGTTGAGCTTTGGAGGACTGCTATGCCCGAGAGCAAGTCGCTCACGAAGCTCGTTCGACCCCTTCCCAAGGGGCAGATCACTCTCCCTGCGGAGTTTCGGCGCCGGTTGAGGATCGACGCGGAGACTATCCTGAGCCTCACCTTGAAAGAGGGCAAAATCGAGATCGTTCCTTTGCGCCCCGTCCCCCAGGAGGGGACCCTGCGGGAATACGGGGACGATGACATCGAGCGCTTCCTTGCGGAGGACCGGCTCGATCCGGATACGGCAGCGAAGGTCCGCAACCTCCTCGGCCGGACGGCGCCGGCGTGACGGCGCCCCCTCGCCTGTTTCTGGACGCCAGCGTTCTGATCGCCGCGGCCGAGTCCCGCACGGGAGCCTCGACCCTGGTGCTGGAGGTCTGCCGGCATGGGCAAGCCAAGGCCATGAGTACCCGCCTCGTCTTGCTGGAAGCCGAGCGGAACATCCGGGCGAAGCTCGGACGGGAAGCTCTCCTCCGGTTCTACCGGGAGATCGGCGACCTCGACCTCGATCTGGTCGACACCCCTTCCCCCAAGGAAATCGCGGACATGAGTCGGATCATCCACCCCAAGGACGCCCATGTGCTCGCGGCGGCGGTGAAGGGGGACGCCGAGGTCCTCCTCACGTTAGATCGCGCCCATTTCCTCTCTCGGACGGTCCTCGAGGCCGGCCTCCCATTCGAGATCATGACCCCAGGTGACTTTCTTCGTCGCTGGGTCGAGCGCTAGTACGCAATCGCCGTTCCAAAAGCGCCGGCCGCTCGAACTCCTTGATGAGGTGCCAGTAGCGGGGATTGGTCTGTCGGCTCACGGTCTGCAGCCACCCGGTGCCGTCCACGTGGGTGGGGGCGGGAATCACACTCCGCTTCTCGAGACGGACCGGGTAGGCCAGGATCATGAACGGCGAGGGGTATGCCCGCTCGACGTATGCTTTCGGTGTTGTTGACACGATATGCCTTTGTGGCATAATTTAACTCAAGATGACACATCAAAAAATCAGGACACATATCGGCAAAGGTGGCAGGCTGGTCATTCCAGCACCCTACCGTCGCCTCCTGGGCCTGCGCGTCGGAGACGAGGTCATCGTCCGCCTGGAGGAAGGAGAACTGCGCATCCTGACGCCCCGGCAGGCGCTGGCACGTGCTCGCGAGCTGGTGCGTCGCTACGTGGCGCCCGACCGATCCCTGGCCCGCGAACTCCTCGCCGAACGTCGCGCCGAGTCGCAGCGTGAGTAGCCTCGTCGTGGACGCCTCCGCGCTCCTGGCACTGCTGCAGGGCGAGGCCGGGGTAGAGCGCTGGGATGCCGTCATCGGAAACGCCGTGATCAGCGCGGTGAACCTTTCCGAGGTCGTCGCAAAGCTCGCCGACGCCGGGATGCCCGAGACGGAGATCCGGGCCACCCTTGAACCGCTGGGACTCCACGTCGTCGACTTCGATGCCGCCCAGGCCTACCAGGCCGGCCTGCTCCGGCCCGCCACCAAGCGGTCGGGCCTCTCCCTTGGGGACAGCGCCTGTCTGGCCCTGGCCAGATCCAGGCGGCTTCCGGTCTTGACCGCAGACCAGGCCTGGAAGGCATTGCGGCTCGGCCTCGAGGTCCGCGTCATGCGCTAGGGCCCGCGTGCTAGCAGAGCGGACCGTGGCGCACCGCGTAAGCCGCGAGCCTCGGTACTCCAGGAGCACCGCCTCACTTGCGGCATAGGACCCATGCCCTACGCCACCACCACCCCCGCGCGGCGCGCCCGCACCCCCGCCGCCTGGCACGCGCCGACGACCTCTTCCACCACCTCGGGCGGGGCCGACGGCGCTGCCACCAACACCTCTTCCACCCCGTAGCGGCGCACCAGCTCGCCCAGCTCCTGCCGGCTGCCGAGCACGCGCAGCCCCTGTACCACCGCCCCGCGCTTGGCCGGGTCGTCGTCGACGAACCCGACGGGCCGGTAGCCGAGCGTCGGGTTCTGCCGCAGTTCCTGCAACACCAGCACGCCGCCGCTTCCTGCGCCGAAGATCAGCACCGGCCGGCCGCCCACGGCCTGGGCGGCCAGGTACTCACGAACAACCCGCAGCGAGAAGCGGCTGGCCCCCAACAGCAGCACCGTCAACAGCCAGTCGAGCACGAGGGCAGCGCGGGAGAGTCCTTGCAGGCCCGTCCACGCCAGCAGCGCCGCGACCGCAGCCGCCGAGCCCGCAGTTGCGCCATAGGCGAGCCGCAGCAGGTCGAGCACGCCAGCGTACCGCCACGCCCCGCGGTAGACACCCGTCAGCGACAGCGCCGCCACCTTGAGCGCCACCACCAGTGGTAGCGCCTGGGCCACGGCTGCGCTTACTGTCGGGGGCAGTGTGCCCTCGAACCGCAAGAGGTGCGCGGCGACGAAGGCCGTGGGCACCAGCACGAGGTCAACGAGCATGATGGTGATCCACTTCTTGTGGAAGAAGGGCGTCGGCAACGCAGTCTGCCCAGGCGGTACATGCCGTAGCCCAGGCGCCACATGGCGTGACCGCACTCCGTCCCGAGTACCGCCGGGCATTCCAACTACCGTGTCGCCGTCCGCGTGACGCCACCGTGGCGAGACAGCCCCGGCACGGTCTAGCGTTTCGCCCCGACCCCCTACGTCGTCCCGGCTTCGATGCCGGCCGTTCGTGTCGCGTCCGTCGCCGCGCGGCAAGCCGCCGTGCGCCCCGCCCTCGCGCGCCCCGGCCTCGTGCTCGTAGACCCGCACCTCCGCCAGCACCAACCCCAGCGCGGCAAACCCCAGCGCCAGCAGCACGCTCACGGTCAGCCCGGCGAGCGGGTTGAGCTCGGTCGCCGCCAGCCCGGCCGCCCCCGCCGCGGCACTGAGCGCGTAGAGCAGCACCACGGCCTTCCGCTCAGGCAGCCCCAGCGTGACCAGCCGGTGGGCGGGGTGGTCGCGCCCGCCCTGGAAGAGGGGTCGGCGGTTGAGCAGCCGCAGCACGGTCACCATGGCGCTGTCGAAGATCGGCACCGCCAGGATCAGCCCGGGGACCACCACGGTGAGCAGCACGCTGCCAACGTTGCGGTGCGAGCCCAACACAGCCAGCGTGGCCAGGGTGAAGCCCAGGAACCCGCTGCCGCAGTCGCCCATGAAGACGCGCGCCGGCGGGAAGTTGTGGACCAGGAACCCCAACGCCGACGCGCCCAGCACCAGGGCGGGCAGCCCCAGGTGGTCACCGCCGTCCAGGGAGAGCGCCACCAACCCGGTTGCCGCGATCACCGCCACGCCGGCCGCCACCCCGTCCATGTTGTCGAGCCAGTTGAAGGCGTTGGTCGCGCCCAGGATCCAGAAGGCGGCCAGCGGAGCCTCCACCAGCGGCGGGAGCACCTCGAACCGCACGCCCAGCAGCACGGGCAAGAACGCCGCGAGGATGAGGAGCGTGAGCTTGGGCCGGTTCTCCAGCGGACGCAGGTCGTCCGCCAGGCCTACCAGGAAGACGAACGCTCCACCGACGAGGAGTGGCAGCAGGGCATCGCGCACGTCCGGGCGCGCGAAGAGCAACAACGGCACCAGAAAGCCGATGTAGATGGCCACCCCGCCCAGGCGCGGCACCGGATGACGGTGCCAGCGGTCCTCGCGAGGGCGGTCCACCAGGCCCAGGCGCGGCGCGGTGAGCCGGACTCCCCAGGTGAGGAGGTAGCTCAGCGCGAACGCGAGACTCGTCGGAACTAAGAGGAACTGCATGGCGTCCAGCACCGTGGGCGCGCCAGACGATGTTCGGCTGGCGACGTCGGCCCCTTCGGCCCGCGCTACCGCACCGCCTCCACCTGCCGCGCCAGGTGCGCCCGGGCGTGGGCCACCACCCGCTCCAGGATCACCTCGAGCGGCGTCTGCGGCGCGTAGCCCACGGTCTCCCGCAGCCGGGTGACGTCGGGGACCCGGTAGTGGATGTCCTCGAAGCCGCGGCCGTAGGCGTCCTCGTAGGGCACGTGCACGATCTCCGAGACCGACCCCGTCAGGCGGCACACCCGCTCGGCCAGGTCGCGGATGGTCACCGCCTCCTCAGAGCCCACGTTGAAGACCCGGCCTTCCGCCGCCGGCGTCTCCATCAGGCGCACCGTCGCCTCCACCGCATCGCCCACCCACGTGAAGGACCGCACCTGCGAGCCGTCGCCGTAGACCGTGATCGGCTGTCCCCGCAGCGCCTGCTCGACGAAGCGCGGCAGCACCATGCCGTACGCCGGCGACTGCCTGGGGCCGACGGTGTTGAAGTACCGCCCGATGACCACCGGCAGCCCCTTCTCCTGGCAGTAGGCGCGCGCCAGGAACTCGTCGAGCGCCTTGCTGGTGGCGTAGCACCAGCGGATGGACGTGCCGATGGTGATGTCGTCGTCCTCGCGGAAGCGGCCCGTGCCGTTGCGCACGTCCTTGCCGTAGACCTCGGAGGTCGACGCGACGAAGACCTTGCGCCCATGCCGCAGGCAGGCATCGAGCACGTGCTGCGTACCCTTGACGTTCGTCTCGATGGTGCGCACCGGCTGCTCGAAGACCAGCCGCACCCCCACCGTCGCGCCCAGGTGGTAGACGGCCTCGCAGCCCGCCACCGCCTCGTCAACGACACCCTCGTCCATGATCGAGCCCAAAATGAACCGGAACCCCGGCCGGCGCATGAGGTGGAGGATGTTCTGCAGGCTGCCGGTGGAGAGGTCGTCGAGGGCCATCACCTCGTCGCCCCGGGCGAGCAGCGCTTCAGCCAGGTGCGAGCCGATGAAGCCCGCTCCGCCGGTGATGAGAAGTTTCATGGCTGGTCGCCCCCTGTCAGGAGTCGCCGTGAGTCGGCTGGCTAATACGAGGATGTTTGCCGAAGTCGTTCACCTGATGGACTCCAAGAGCATGTCATACAGTCGTTCCATTTCGGCAATCAGGCGAGCCGACGCGAAGCGTTCCCGAGCCACACTCTGGGCGCGTCTGCCGATCGCCCGTGCGGCGGCTGGATCCTGTAGCACCGCCAGGATCGTCGAGGCCAACTCCGAAGGATCACCAGCAGGCACGAGAAATCCGGTTTGACCGCCCCGGATAAGTTCGGGCAGACCCCCAACGCGCGTGGCGACGACGGGACACCCCGCAGCCATCGCCTCAATGACCGCGACAGGTGTCCCCTCGTCCAGCGACGACACGACAAGGACGTCGAGATCGCCGTACACCTTCGGAAGGTCGAACCGCCACCCCGTGAAAATTACCCTGCCGTTGAGACCTAGCTCGTACGCCTGCCGCTCCAGGCTCGGCCGCAGGGGACCATCGCCGACAATGACAAACCTGGCGGACGGGTAGCGCTCAGCGACTTCTGCGGCAGCATCGAGGTACAGTTGATGGTTTTTCACGGGAAAGAGTCGTCCCACGATACCCACCAGAGGATACGTGTCGTCCAGCCCCAGCTCCCGGCGGAACGCCCCTCGGTACTGAGACGCGTCGAGAAACGGTTCCAAGTCCAAACCCAGTGGAACGACGTCTATCTTCGACGGCGGCGCGACATTGTAGGCGACCAGATCGCGCTTCACCTGTTCGCTCACCGCGATCAGGCGGTCGCTCATGCCTGCTAGGAGCCGTTCCATCCGCCTCAGCAGCCAGCTCCTCGCCGGGCCGTAGTAGCCCCGCAAGATGTGACCGTGAAACGTGTGAACCACCACAGGAACTCCCGCGAGCCTCGCTGCGATGCGGCCGAGAAAGCCTGCCTTCGCGGTGTGTGTGTGCACGATGTGTGGTCGTTCCTGCAGGATAATCGCGAGAATTCTTGTTAGCGCTTTGAAATCGTGGGGGCCTAGCGTCAGAGTGGCCATCATCTCGGGAACGAAGATGGGCTGCACGCCTTGAGAATATGCCCACTCAACAAGTGACCCTTCGCCGGTACTCTCCCTGCCCACGACCAGCAGAGAGTGGAAACGTCGCTGGTCGAGGCCGGTGTGAAGCGTTACCACGTGGCGTGCCGGTCCTCCCACGTTCAGGCGCGTGATGACGCGCAGAAGTTTAACGCGAGAGAGTCTGTGTAGCATCGGCGCGCTTACCTCTGCCCGGATTGCCCAGCCTTACTTAGACCAGGACAGCCGGCACCGGCATCGGCTCAGATCGCCTCTCTCTCACGACATCACTGCGGCACCCAGTGCCTCCCGGTACACCTCGATCGTCGCCTCGACCATCCGGTCGAGCGAGAAGCGCTGACGGGCTCGCCAAACCGCCGCCTCCCCCATCGCGCGACGACGCATAGGATCCGCGGCCAGTCCAGCAAGCGCGTCTGCGAGCGCGGGCACCGAGTCCGGCGGGACGAGCATCCCAGTCTCCCCATCGGCCACGATCTCGGGGAGCGAGGCGGTTGCCGACGCGACCACCGGCACCCCGAGCACCTGCGCCTCCAGGGCAGCGAGGCCGAAGCCCTCCCGCAGGCGCGCGGATGTCGGCACCGCTGCGACGTCAGCAGCTGCAAGCACGCTGCGTACGTCAGGAACGAAGCCCAAGAACCGGACGCGGTGCGCGAGCTCGAGCGCAGCTACTAACTTGTTGAGACGCTCGCGTTCCGGTCCATCACCTACAACCACTAGCCGAAGTGGGACACCGCCGAGCTGAGCTACCGCTCGGAAAAGCGTGTCGTGGCCCTTGCCGGTCACGAGGCGGGATGCGATGACTACAACAAACGCGTCCGGCTCAACGTGGAGCTTCCGACGTGCGGCCTCCCGCTCATCCGGGGTTAGCGGTTGCCAGACCCGGCGGTCAACCCCGTAGTGAACGACCCGGACATTGGATGCTTCGGCGAGTCCACGGCTGGCCAGAAACCGCGCGACCCAGTGGGAGATGGCAATGACCCTGCACGCCCGTCGCAGCGCCCAGGCCTCAACGTGGCGGACCCCGGGGCGCTCGAAGAAGGGGTGTGTCCCGTGGAAGCTCGAGACCGTCGGAACCCCGGCGATGACCGCAGCGGCGGCGCCGTGGAGGTCGGCGTGGATGAGGTGGGTGTGGATCAGGTCCGGCCTGAAGCGACGGATCAGGCGGACGAGCGTGGAGACGACCACCGGGTTCACATCCGGCCCGGCCGGGACCGCATCCACCGCTATCCGCCGTTCCTCGGCAGCAGCGAGGAACCGGTCGGCCCGCCCTGCGGTGAGGACCACCATCCGTACCTCGACGCCCCGCGCGGCGAGGGCGGGGAGGAGGTCGAGCAGGTGCCGCTCGGAGCCTCCGATACCCGTCACCTTCTGGACGTGCAGGATCTTCACGGTTCGCTCGCCTTGCGGGACCGAAGCACTTGCCGTGGATGGATTGCAGGTGCTGGATAGGGTGAATGCCGCCATGCCGCCCGGCGAAGGAGGACCGTCCAGACCACAGCCTGGGTGAGCAGCCCCGCTGTCACGGCGATCGCACCGCCGACCGCGCCCCGTGGTGCGAAGATCACGAGAAGGCTCAGGACAACCACCGCGTCCAGAGCAAGTACAACAACGCGCACGTCCGGTCGGCCCAGGGCAGCAGGGAGCGTCTTCGTCCAGCCGAACGCGAGGCTCCCGATCGCTGCCAGGAGGAAGATCCGCGCGGGGGTGACCGCGTCCGCGTAGCGGGCGGAATAGAGCGTCGGGATCAGCCAGGGGAGCAGGAACCACCCGGCGATCGCCGCTGGCACGCCGATTACCAAGCCCGCTCGCACGTAGGCCCGGCTCGAGTCGGGCAACTCGCGGTGGCGCCCCTCGGCCGCCAGGCGCGCCTGCTCGGGGAAGAGGGCGAGGCGCACGGGCGCCCCCGCTACGTCCGCCGCCTGGAGCGGGAACGTGGCGACCTCAAACACCGCGACCGCCGCTGGCCCGGAAAGGCGCCCCAAGACCACGGGAATGAGCCCGTTCCTCGCACCCGAGACCGTCGTCGCCAACGCCGAGCGCAGCCCGAAGCTCAGAAGCGGCCCGATCCCGACTTCGACGTCAGCTCGGACACGATCCCGACGCCACTCTCGCCCGCCCGCCCGCCAAGCCGCCCAGCCCTGCAGCGTGCTTCCTGCGACAGCAGCAACGAGTGCTGCGAAGAGGGTCCAACGAGGCGACTGGGTGGCGAACGCCGTACTGCCCACTAGGGTCAGCCTGAGGGCCCCGGAGGCTGCCATCAGCCACGCTCGCGTGTGCGGCCGGCCCGCAAGCAGGAGCGCGGCCCCCGTGGTGCCATCGACCGTCTGGACCATCGTGGTCAGGGCAGCCAGGCGGACCAACTGGGGATCGAGCCAGCCGCCCGACGTGAGGTATGCTACGGGCTCCGCGAGGGCCAGCACGAGCGAGGCGACCGAGACACCAGTCACGGCGTCCGCCACGAGCGAGCGTCGGAGGATCCCGTAGAGCGTCCCAGGCGCCCCGGCGACGAGCGCCCGCGATCCGTGGTGGACGACGGCCTCCTCGAGGGGCACGTCCAGCAGGACGGCGACCGTCGCGACAACCGAGGTGGCCAGGGCGAGAGCTCCGAATCCTTGAGGGCCCAGGCTTCTGGCCAGAACCAGGGTGGTCGCAAACCCCAGAGCCACCGACGCCCACAGGCCGGGAACCGCGATGCCCACGCGCCGCCAGAACGTACCGGTCTGCCAGAACGCCGCGCTGTGGTCAGCCTCTTGCAGGCTCACGAGATCCCCAGAAGCTCTTCCATCCGGCGCTGTAGCTCTATGAGCGCCTCTTCCCGTCGCCCCAAGTAGGCGAGCGCGTCCTCCCTTGCAGCCTGGCCATATGCCGCTGCCACGGCTGGCCGGGACAACAGCCCCTCAAGAGCCCTTGCGAGGGCTTCCGGATCCTCAGGCGGGACGAGGGTACCGTTCCGACCTGGACGCACGATTTCCCGAATACCGCCGAGGTCGGTGCCCACGAGCGCACATCCGGCCAGGCCGCCCTCGACGAGGCACATCCCGAGCCCTTCTTCCCAACGGGAGGGCAGCACCACGGCCCACGCGCGCCGGTAGAGCTGGGGCATGTCGTGGGAGGCCACCCAACCAAGGAACCGCACGCGATCCTCCAGACCGAGGCGCGATGCCATCCCCTCAAGACGCGCACGCTCCGGCCCGTCCCCGGCCACCTCCAACACGGCTTGCGGGATGGCTTGGACCACCCGTCCCCACGCCCGCAGCAGCATGTCGACGCCCTTCTCCGGCACCAGTCGCGCTGCGCACGTAACGAGCGGGTTGGGCGATTTCCGCCCGGGTGTGAGAACGGTCTCCCTCCACGACGTCGGGAAGGGGAGCTCGACGATCCGCTCCGACGGGACCCCGGCGGCTTGTGCCAAGTGCCGCGTGAAGCGCCCCATCGGGACCACGAGGCTTGCCCGGCGCAGAACGGCGCGCTCGAGTCTGCGGAGCAGCTGGGCGGCCCAGCGGCGGCCCCGCACCCTGAACTGTTTGCTTGCGGGATTGCCTTGCACGCGGACAACCAAGGCGGGGCCGGCGCGGCGCGAACCGAGTCCGGCGATGCCAACGGCGCTGTATGGGGTGGGCGCGACGAACACACCAGGACCGCGTCTCGTCAAGGCCAGGACACGGTGGGCGAGCCAGGCCAGCGGCACGGCGATCGGTGCCGGCAGGTTCCACGGTACGACGGGCCCCCGCGCGCCCAGCTTCGGGTCCTCGCTCGCGCCGGGCCGGCGCCGCAGGCCCCACGCCTCGACCACGATTCGGTCGTCCTCAAGGACCCACGGAAAGTCACGACCGAGTTCGTAGCGGTACCACTCGACGCCCGCCGCGGTGGTGAGGTCAGGGCACCAGATCTCAAGGATGACTAGGCGATAGAACCCAGACACGCTCCCTCGTAGCCTCCGCCACCCTCACTCGGGCTCCGCGCTGTTGCCGGCCACTTTAGTTAGCCGTCATACCTCTTCACAGGCGCCCGCCAACGCATTCAACCAACAGCTCGCAAACGAGTGGCCTTCCCGACCCACAAGAGAACCCCTGCCATGCCCACTACGACGATCATCTCCCCCCATTTCTCGATGCCCTCGAAGAAAATCCGAATCACGTACCACATGACGATCGATGGCAGCACCGGGATTGAGGTCTTGGCAGCCTCATACGCACGAGCCGCGATGAACCCTAGGCCCGCAGCAAGTACAACCGTTCCCCCAATGCCAAGCGTCAGGTATCCCGCGCCCGCGATGCCAGCGTGAAACCCCCACGGCCTCTCCCTCACGAGCCCACGTGACATGGCAAGAAACACACCAGGACTACGCCCACCAACATCGACGAACTCCGAAATGGGCCACAGTAACGCTCCGAGAATCGGGCCAGGCCCCAAGACTTTGCTCTCATGGGCCGCCGCTGCTGCTGGACCATGTAGTTGCCCCAGGTCAACCACCATGAGGTACCCAAGCTCTCTTATGTAGGCCGACCACGCACCCGCGCTGGTGAGGGCTCCTATGCCGCCGCCCCTATACAGCGCTCCGGCAAACACCACGACGGCCGAGGTGGCCAACAGCAGTAAGGAAACGAACCCCGGGCCGGCAGCTGGTAACTTCAATCGCTTCGCTGGCCACCTCTGCCTCTCCATCTGCCAGATGAGAATCGCGATCGCCACTGGTGTCAAGGCCCGGCTTCGACCCCCTAGCACCAGGAAAAGTATCGCTGCCCAAAATGCCGGAGTCAGACTCCGCAACCTCAAGGGATGTGTGACGCTCCCCTTCCAAGTGATCATCCCGACTGCAGCAATCATCAGCAACGACGTGTAGAACCAAATGCCAGAACCCTCCTGGATTGTCGCACCTCTGAAGGCGCCGCTTAGTGCGGTACCAACCAAATCGCCCGTGTTTGTCACAACGAACAGTGCCAATGACGCCGCCCCCAACCAGTACGCAAGCCAGATAGGAATTCCCAGCATGCTGAACGCCAAATTGAGCTCGTGCTCGGTGCGCACAGGTGCCTTGGCGCGATTCCGTCTCCCCGTCAGTTCACCCACCAGTATCAAGAGAAAGCTGGTCGCCGCCACGGCCGTCAATCCGAGGCCCCTGAGAAACTCTTCCGGTCCTATGCCCAAGAGCACCAGCACAGGTGCTTCCACGTGCAGCCATCGGACAAGAGCGTAGGGGAACCAGTATCGGATCATGAGCAGGGCAATGACGAGAAGACCTGGATGCAGCGGGTCTCGGGTCCGACGCCAAATCAGCGTTGCTATCGCGAAATTTATGCCCGCCATACCGACAAGAAGCAGAGACTCGCGTGGCGGGCCGCTGGAGTAGTCTGCGATCAACACCACGGCGTAAGCAGCGATCACCATACGAAGAAGCGCGAGTGGCAGGTCCCGACGAGAAAGACGTCTACGAGACGCTTCCATCCAAACAAGGCATAGGATAAGCAAGGCGAGCCATAGCCGGTCCGTACCAGCAAGGAGGCCAACCGCAACAGATGGAACGATCACAAGGCTACCACGCGCGACACTAACTAGGATTGCGCACTTGCCCGTCGCGCGGGCAGCTCCGAGCCCCCGCCAAAGGCTCCTATGCTGCCACGTCAACCGGCGGTCTCGATCCGAAGACAGCCTAGCCATCGCCTGTCATCGACCGGCGGGCAAAGAACACGAGGTCGTTGGACGTGAGCTGCGGAGCGAACCGCGCCAGCCGGCCGACGCACGGCTTCACCGACACCTCTTCAAAGTAGCGCTCAAGCGTGCAGAAAAGCGTCGCCGGCGAGAAGTGATGCAGATGGGTGGGGTCGTCCTCGAACGGCCTCCCGAACAGGAACCGAAGCCGGTTCTTGAGTCTGAACGCGTTCGGGACGGACCCCACCAGCACGCCTCCTTCACGTAGGACCCGGCGAGCCTCCTCCAGCACGACCTCGGGGAAGGGGACGTGCTCGAGGATCTCCCCCGCCAGCACGACGTCGAAGGTTCCGTCTTTGAAGGGCAGACCGGCCCACAGGTCGCATGCAACCGGGCGGAGCCTCGCGGAGCCCCGCGCAGTCCTGAGCGCATCGAGATCTATGTCGACGCCCACCGTACGTGCCGGGTCAAGCCCGAGGGCGTGCGCCAGGGCCCCGTCCCGGCAACCCAGGTCGAGCACGAGCGTCGGGGCGGCGGGCAAGGCCTGGCGGATCCGGGTAACGCGCTCTTCGCCACCGTAGATGAAATCGGCTCCGCGGGTTGCGTTGTGTCGACGGTAGATCTCGCGGATCCGTCTCGCTCTTCCCACCTGCATCACTCGACGGCCAGCTTCCCGATCACGTCCACCACGCGATCGGCCCATCCGTCCAGCGAGTGCCCCTCGCGCACTCGGGCGCGCAGCTCCTCTGCCGTCTGCGCCCGGACGGCGACGGGCGCCTTCCAGATCCCCCTGAGGACCTCGGCCAGGTCGGTCGCGTCACCTTCACGGTAACGGAGGCGCATCGGCAAGCCTTCGGCGAGGCCATCGAAGCAGGGGTTGGACCACACAGCGAGCCGCCCCGCTGCCATCGCCTCGAGGACCACCTTGTCCCCCGAGCCTGCCCTGGTTCCGTTCACGAGGACGTCCGCTTCCGCGAGCACGCGCGGCACCTCCGGGGCTGGCACAGGGGATTCGATACTGACCCATCCGTCGGTCTCGGCAGCAAGCCGGCGGAGCCGTTGCGCATACGCCTCCTCTTGCGAGGTCGTCGCCGGCCCCACGATGCGCAACCGAACCGGCAGGTCGTCGGCCCGCAGCTTCGACGCCGCGGCGATTATCGTATGGAGACCCTTCACAGGCGACAGCCTCCCGAGTGCGAGGAGGTCTAGGCCATCGTGGGGCACCGGGGGGTAGATGCCGCAGAAAGCAGCCATGTCGATCCCCTGTCCGATAATTCGGACCTTTCGGCTTGAGAAGGGGAAGGCTCCCGGCAGCGACGTGAGGACCAGCGCGGACGCTCGCTCCGCGATGCGGAGCGCTCGGGAGTCTCGAGGATGGGCGAACCACAGAACGCCCGCAACTCCGTGGAGGCTCAGCAGCGGAGCTGCCGCGTTCAGGTACCGGGGGCACATATGGGCGAACAACGCGTCGGGGCGGTCGTTCACGAGGGTACGCTGCAGGTGCGCCAGGTACGCCGCGAACCGGCGCCACGGAGGCGCGCCCTGCTCCTTGCCGAGCGAGACCACCCTGGCCTCGAGGTCATCCGGCACCCGGCGGACCTCGTTGGCGATCACCGTGAGCCTATCGCAGCGACTGGCGAGTGCTCGGATCCACCCGACCGTAAACCCGAGCACCGGGTCGGTAGGGTCCATGACCTGCGTCACGAACACCAGCCGCGCACGTCTCATCGCTTGCTTCCAGCCGCCCACGCTGCCATCCGCGCGGTCCCCTCGGCGAACTCCCGGGAAGGGTCCCGCGCCTCTGCGCGGCGGCGGCCTTCCCGGCCCATCCGTTCCGCGAGGTTCCGGTCTGTGAGGAGCAGGATGAGCGCTTCCGCGAGCGCGTCCGCGTTCGCTGGCGGAACGACCAGCCCCGTCACGCCGTGTTCAACGACCTCGGGGATTCCCCCGACGCGGCTGGCCACCACCGGGCGGGCCCGGGCCATGGCCTCGATGATCACCCGCGGCAGGCCCTCGCTACGGGAGGGGAGGACGAGGAGGCGAGCCCGATCCATCAGGGCCAGGAGCTCCGCGCGCGGTCGGGCGCCGAGGAACCGGACCTGCCTCCAAACCCCGAGGCGCGCCGCCTGCGCTTCGAGTTCGGCCCGGCGTGGCCCCTCTCCAACGATCCAGAGCTCGGCTGCGGGGATCCGCCCCAGGACCCCTGCGAAGGCGTCGAGCAGGACGTCGACGCCCTTGTGCCGTTCGAGTACGCCGACGAAGAGCGCGACGGGCTCTTCGGGCAGGGGCGCGAGCGCGGCGTCGAGAAAGTGGGCGAAGTCGCTATAGGCTACGAAGCGGTCTACGGGCCCGGCGTAGCCCGCCTCGCGCACCAGCCGCTCCATCTCCGCGCTGACAGCCCGGACGCGATCGGCGTGGCGCAGGGCCCACACCGCCACCCGGTCCGCCGCCGGGGCGAGTAGGCGGCGGAGGAGCGACCCGTACAGGCGGCTCGCCGCCCGCCAGTCGCCGTGCACCTCGACGAGGACCCGTGGCCGGTATCCCTTGGGGAGCAGCCAGCGGAACCCCTGCACCACGGCACCCTCGTACGGGCTCTGGCACACGACAACGCCTCGCCGACAAGCCGCAAGGGCGACCGCCACCACCGGCCCCATAGTATAGAAGAGGATCGAGGCCGCGACCTTCGGCCGCCTCGGGAATGCGACGACTCGAAGAGGTACCGGCGGGACGGGGCCGGGCGGTCGCACAGAGACCACGGCGGCCTTGAGGTGACGGGCCAGCACTTCGAACTTCGAGCGGAGCGACCCGGGCGGCTCGAGCCCACCCTTGCCCACGAACACCGCGCGCGGCCTGACGGCATAGCGAAGGACGGCCTCGATACGATCGACAACCGCCTCGAGCGTCCACTGGCCCGCCCGCGCGGTCGCCTGTCGAGCAAGCGTACTCCGCCACTCCACGTCGTCGCGCAGCCGCCCCAGGATCTCGGCGAAGGCCTCGGGGGTTGCTTCCGACACCAGTACCCCCGTCTCGCCGTCGGCCACGACCTCCCTGGCCCAGGGCGCGGCCGGTGCCACGACCGGCGTGCCGCAGGCGAGGGCCTCCACGGCAACATGGGGGAGCCCTTCGTAGGCGCTCGCGAGGACCAGCACATCCGCCCCGGCCAGGTGCGCCGCCACGTGCTCACGGGGGAGTTCTCCGATCAGATGCACCCGACCCCCGACACCGAGCCGTTCGATGTGCGTTGCGACGGCTCCGCGCTCCGGGCCGTCGCCGATCAGCTTGAGCTCGACGCCGGAGGTGAGCGCGACGGCCTCAAGTAGAACATCCAGCTTTTTCCAACCCACCATCCGACCCACCCAGACCGCGCGCAGCTGTCCTCGGCGGGTCTCCCGCTGCTGGCATCGCCACTGGTTCCCGGCCACGCCAATGCGGACCACCTGCGCCTGGATCCCGGGGGCCCAGCGGCGGACCGTGGCCGCCAGATACTCGCTCGGCACGATCACGGCAGTGGCCCGGCGCACGGCCCAGGTCCGCATCCACCGCATCAGCCGCACACGCGGCGTCCCTCCGCGGGCCCGCTGGAACTCCTCGAAGCTGAGGCTCGTAAGCCCGAGACGCCAAGCCCGCTCCCAGGCGTGGTCGCCGGGCACACGAAGTACGAGGGGGCAGCGGGCGAGGATGGCCGCCAGGGCGGCGGTCTCGTGCATGCCGACGCCATAGATCACGTCGGGGCGAACGCGGACGACCGCACGGGCCGCGGCCACGATCCGCCGGGGCCACGGCCAGCGGCGGGGCAACCGGATGACTCCGTCACTCCGTGCGGCACGATCCGCATCGGCCAGCGTTACAACCTCCACTGTGTGGCCCCGGTTCCGCAGAGCACTGCGGAGGTCTGCGGCGTGGCTCGCCGGTCCGCCGATGTCCGGAGGGTAGATGCCGGTCACTATGGCGAGCTGCATGTGCTGTCGGTCGATCCGCAGACCTCTGCCCCAGGCTGCCTTCTCAGGGACCTTCGTCTTCCTTCTGCAAGATAGGCCGCAGCAAAAGCCGCCTCACGTTTCGATGCATTGAAATGCCCGTCGAGCCATCCTGCCGCTCTTTCGATCCAAGGTTCCAACCGAGCCAGAGCGAAGCGTCTCGTTATTTCGACAAGACCCTGAGCCACCACGCTAAATGCCCAGAGTGGGGCATCGAGCGACACTAATTCAAGCCCCGCCTCGATTCAGCACGTCCTGCCGCAGGCGGCGGAAGGCCGCGTTCATCTGGTCTGACGTGCGTCTGCCTCCGTCGGCGCCTCCTCGCGCGCATACGGGTAGTAGGCCGCGTAGTAGTAATACCCGCGCCCGCTGGTCGGCACGTTGTTGACCACCACTCCCGCCACCCGGGCGCCGACGGCCCGCAGCTGGTCGGCGGCGCGGCGGGCGGCCTCGCGCGGGGTGCGCTCGAGGTCGACCACGAGCAGCGCGGCGTCGACGTGGGGGGCGAGCGCCACGGCGTCGCTCACGGGCAGCACGGGGGGAGCGTCGATGACGACGGCGTCGGCCTGCTTGCGGGCGTGCGCCAGGAAGGCCCGCATGCGCTGGCTGCCCAGCAGTTCGGCGGGGTCAGGCGGCAGGGTGCCGGGGGGCAGGAACGAGAGGTTCTCGACCTGCGTTGGCGCGAGAGCCTGTTCGGGCGCGGTGCCCTCGACGAGCACGTCGGTGAGGCCGCGGGTGCCGGCGGGCTGGAAGGCCCAGGCCAGTGTGGGCTTGCGCAGGTCGGCCTCGACGATCCACGTGCGGCGGCCACCGATGGCCAGGGCCACGGCCAGGTTGGCGGCGATGGTGCTCTTCCCTTCTTCGGCGGCGGCGGCGGTCACGAGCAGCGTGCGCAGGGGCCGGTCGGGGCTGAGGTAGAGGAGGTTCGTGCGCAGGTGGCGGAAGGCCTCGGCGAAGGGCGAGCGGCGCTGCTCGGCGGTCATGAGCAGGGGTGTGGTGACGTCTGGGGGGTGTGCGCGCGCAGCGTTGCGCCGGGCGGCGTGTCCGCCGGCCCCGCCGGCCCCGGAGGTTGCTGGGGCGGCGTCGGCCGGTCGGGGGCTGGCACGCGCCTGCCGCGGCCTCCGCCAGCCCCCGAGCCGAAACGACCCGCGGCGGCCGTTGTCGGCGGCAGGCACGGTGGCCAGACGCGGGATGGCGCCCAGCAGCGGCAGCCCGAGGACGCGGGCAGCCTCGTCAGGCGTGCGGAAGGTGGTGTCGAGTGCCTCCTGCACGAAGGCGGCACCCACGCCCACCATCAGGCCGAGCAGCGCGCCGAACAGCGCGTTGCGCAGGGGCCGGGGCCGCACGGGCACCTCAGGCGGGGTGGCGCGGTCGACGATGCGCAGGTCGCCCACGACCTGCGATTCGGCGATGCGGGCCTCCTGCAACTTCTGCGAGAGCAGCAGGTAGGTCTCTTCGGCCACCTTGAAGTCGCGCGTGAGGCGGGCGAGCGCGACTTCCTTGGGCGGCAGGTCGCGGACGTCGCGGGCGTACTGGCCGACGACGGCGGCCAGCGCCGCCTCGCGGGCGGCCAGGGCCTGGCGCTCGACTTCCAACTTGATGACCTGCCCGGCGAGGTCGGCGCGCAGGGGGTTGGCCGCGAACTCTTGCGAGAGCAGCGTGCGCCCGGCCTGCCGGCGCAGGCGGGCCTTGGCCTCCTCGATGCGGGCCTTCGTGGCCAGCACCTGCGGGTGGCGGTCGGTGAACTGCCGCTGCAGGCCCACCAGCTCGAGTTCGAGCTTGGCGAGGTCGGCGCGGATCTGGGCGACGACGGGATCTTCGCCCTCGACGAACGAGGCGGGCACGGTGGGCGCCTGGCGTGCCAGCGCGGCACGGGCCTCGCGCAGGCTGGCCTCGACGCCCCGGCGCTCGGCGGCAGCGGCGCGGCGCTGGGCCTCGAACTCGGCGAGCTTGGTCACGGCCAGCGTGCTCTGCTCGGAGAGCGAGACCTGCCCGCCCTGCACCTTGTAGTGCGCCAGCGCCTCTTCGGCGGCGCGCAGTTCGCGCCCCACGGCGGCCACCTGCTCTTCGATGAACTGCCGGCCGGCCGAGGCCTGGCGGCGGCGCGAGTCGACGTGCCAGTCAACCAGGGCCTCGGCGAGGGCGTTGGTGGAAGACGCCGCGGCGGCGGGCGTGGGCCCTTCGGCCTCGATGACGATCAGGTCGGCGTTGCGCACGCGGCGCACGCGCAGGCCGCCCTGGAGCTGGCGCAGCGCGGCGGGCCGCAGCTCCTCGGGCACCTTCAGGCGCTCGAGGGCCTGCTCCGCGACGGCGCGGCTCTTGACCAGTTCGGCCAGGGTGTCGACGAAGGCCTGCTGGCTGATGCCGGTGATGTCGGCGGTCAGCCCGAACGACCCGCTGCCGCGGTCGACGACGACGGTGGCCAGCCCGCGGTAGACCGGGGGTGTGCCCAGGCTAAGGCCGATGGCGACGGCGAGTGCGACGACGGTGGCGGCGGTGATCAGGTACCAGCGGCGGGTGAGGACGAAAAGGTAGTCGCGCAGGCCGGGTTCGTCGGGCTCGGGGGCGGGGCGGAGGTCGGCGGGGGCGAGGAACTGGGGGTGAGGGTCGGGGCGGCCTGGGCCGGGAGGGCTTTGGTCGGGCCGGCCCCAGTCGGCATCGACCCGGCTCGAGCTGGGGTCGGGCCGGCCCGAGCCGGGACCTGGGCTGCTGGCGTGGGGTTCAGAATCCATAGGCTGCCTCCATCAGGAAGAACCATCCCTGCCGGGTCGCCCCGGCGACGTGCTCGGCATTCGACGTCGACGACCAGACGGCGGTGGCGGCAAGACGGAGTTCCCCAGCAGGCATCGAAGCCATCTGCCCGGTTGACGCCAGCCGTGGAGCGGCGCGGGGCCCAGGGAGGCGAGGCTCCCCGGAACTCCAAGCAGCCGCGGTCGCACGGACATCCCCGGAACCGACGTTTCCAGGCAGGGAGAGGTCCGTCGTTCCAGCGAGGTGCGCCGGAAGAAGGCCGCTCGGGCTGGCAACGCCGAAGCCTGCGGGGGGCCGATGGCTCAGGCGGTGCGTCCAGATGGCCACGACCCGCAGCGCGTGCGTGGTCTCGACCACTCCTGAGAGGTAGTAGCGCCGGCGGGCGTCGTCGGGGTCGGTCCACGTCTGGCCGAGGACCCCTTCGCCCTTGCGGATCAGGTCGTAGCCCACGGTCAGGCTGGCCGCAGGCGACAGGGCGCGGACGACGGCGACCGACCACAGTTCGCAGTCGGGCGCGCACCAGTGACCGAGGGCCCGGCCGTCACGGATGTACGCGCCGGCAGGATTGGGGGTCGCGTAGATCCAGTTGGTGGCGCGGCTGTGTTCGAACCGCACGCTGGTGCGGCCGTCGGCGAAGGGGTCGGCGAGGAAGAGCCCGGCGGTGCCGCCCAGGCGGTGGGGGAACGGGTTGCCGGGACCGACGAGATCGTCGACGTAGGCTTCCGCGTAGACCACTATGCCGGGGCGCGGCCGCCACTCGACGTCGAGGGTGAAGTTGTAGTTGTCGTCGTAGGTGGGTGCGCGGACGCGCAGGGCGATGGCGTAGGCCAGTCCGGGGACGACGTTCAGGGCGTAGAGCGGTGACAGGCCGCCAACGCCCACCATGACCTCGCCGAAACCCACCCGCAGGTCGTCGCGGGCGAGCCAGTCGACGCGCAGGCCGTAGAGGTAGCGTTCCGAGGGGGCAGGTGTTGCCAGTAGGGCCAGGGGACCGGGTGAGGTGAGCATCGAGGGCACGGGCGGAGCCGGGAGTACTCCAGGCGCGGAGAGCGGTGCAATCAGTTTAGTAACACGCAACGGCCCCGAGGCCAGCGTCACTGTGAGACTTGTGAGAGACCCGGTGTTCTCGGAGAGCAGGAACGCCCCGCGGTAGCCAGGTCCCCACCAGAGGGGCTCGTGTCCGGCCCAGGCGGCCACGTCGCCGAACCGGCCGGCGAGGGAGAGCCGGGTGAGCTCGACTCCGCCCCCGGTGTGACGGACGAAGCGTGGGGGCGCGCCGTCGAGCAGGCGCGCAGTACCGGCGACGCCAACGGCTACAGCGGCTGGCAGCGGCTGGCCGGCGCGCGCGGCTGCCAGGGCCCGCAGCTCGTCGGCAAACTCGTCGCGCAGGGCGGCGAGGTCGGCGCGCACGCCCTCGCTCATCGGGGTCGTCTCACGCTGCGCGGCGCGCTCGAGCGCATCGGCCACCATGCGGGCGAGCTCGAGACGGGGCAGGGGTCTGGCGGATGTGGTCCACAGCGGGGCGAGCCCCCGGGCGGCCAGCCGGTAGAGCGCGGTGTAGGTCCAGTGGTCGGCGGGGACGAAGGCGTTGGGGCTGGCGGATGCGACACCCTGCGCCAGCGCGACGAGCAATGCGCAGGTCGCGAGGCTGGCACACAGGACCGCAACACCGCTCGCCGCTGCGAAGCCCCTGTGACCGCCAACACCGCTCGTCCAATTGACCGGCCGGCCTGGTGACTGATAGGCTCGGATGTGCACGTACATAAGTGGGGTACGTGCTATCGGGTGAATTATGGCGACCAAGCGGCTGACAATCGAGCTACCGGTGGACCAGCATGAGTTTCTCCGCAAGGAGGCTGCGGCCAGAGGAACGACTGTTTCCGCCCTGATCCGCAAGCTGATCGAAGAACACCGTGCCCGGCCTTCCGAGGACCTCAGAGCGTTGTACTCCACAGACCCGTTCGCCCGGCGCAGCGGCTCCTTCGACGGCCCGCCGGACCTAGCCGAGCGGCACGACCGCTACCTCTACCGGTCAAGGCAGGGCGGATGATCTTCGTAGACACGGCGGCGTTCCTCGCCATCGAGAACCGCCGCGACGCCCATCACGAAAAGGCCCTTGGCTTCCGCGCCGCCGCGCTCGAAGCGGGCGAGACTTTCGTCACTAGCGATTACGTACTGGACGAGAGCTATACGCTCATCAGGCTTCGGGCAGGGCATACGATAGCTGTGCAGTTTGGCGAGGATATCCGAGCGAGCCGTTTGCTCCGAATCGAATACCTCACCGAGGAGATCATCGAAGCGGCCTGGAGGATCTTCAAAGCCTTCGCGGACAAAGAGTTCAGCTTTACCGACTGCACGAGCTTCGCGCTCATGGAGCATCTACGTCTCGACCGAGCCTTCACTTTCGACGAGCACTTCCGCCAATACGGTCGATTCGTGGTGCAACCCTGAGGGTTTCTCTGCGAACCTCTCCCGAGACATGTCGCCTCAATCCAGCTCGGTACCTTCCCGTTCCCCCGGGCTTTCGTCCCCGCGCTCCCCGCCGGCTTCCAGCTCCTCCACCGCCTCGTCGAACTCGGGGCCCAGGTCTTCGCCCATCTCGCGCCCCAGGCGCTTCATCCACCTGGCGACGCTGCGCGGGTCGGACTCGTCGACCTGCGACAGGTCGGGGTCGTCGGCCAGGGCTTCGAGGCGCGCCTCGTCGGAGCGCACGGTGGCGAACCGCGACATCAGGCGCACGGCGTTGGTGCTGCCACAGCGACGGCAGCGCGGTTCGGGCTGCTCGGGCGGCAGGAAGAAGACCGAGAAGCGCGCCCGGCAGTCGGCACAACGGTACTCGTAGATCGGCATGGGCTCACCGGGGCGTCCATTTTCGCGCCCCTTATCCGCAATCCTACCACCGGAACGGCCACACCAGACCCGCCAGGATGTTCAGGGCGATCTGCAGGCCCGTGAGCCCCGACTGCGGCACGACGATGACGTCGCCCGGGGCCACGGCGATGTCGCGGGTGGCGCTCTGGCGCAGCAGCGCCTGCAGGTCGGCGGTGATCAGCGCGCGGCCGCCGGGCAGCGCCTCGACCTTCACCTCGCGACCGGCGCCGGCCACCACGGTGCGCTCGACGGTGCCGCGGCGCACGATGTGCACGGTGCGCGCCGTGGCCGGCCCGCGCTGCACCGGCCCGCCGGCCATGGCCACGGCCTGCAGCAGCGTCACGTCGCCCTTCAGGGCGAAGACGCCGGGGTGGTTCACGTCGCCGACGACGTAGATCTTGTTGTTGGTCTCCTCGGGCACGAGCAGCGTGTCCCCGGGCTGCAGGCGGACGTTGCGGCTCATCTCCTGCCGTAGCAGCAGCGCGTCGAGGCCCAGCGGCACGGCCTGGCCGGCGCGCACCAGGCGGGCTTCCGTGACCGAGGCCTTCTCGGTGAGCCCGCCGGCCAGCAGCAGCACGTCGAGCACGCGCATCTCGCCCTTGAGGCGGTAGCGGCCGGGCTTCGCCACCTCGCCGGCGACGTTGACGAGGTTGACCAGGTCCTCGCGCACCACCAGCGTCTCGCCGCCAGTCAACTCGACGTTGGCGTCGGGGTCGCCGGCCAGCACGCGCTCGAGGTCGACGGTGACCGCCGAGCGGTCGGGGCGCAGCAACTGCGCGTCGCCGGTCGAGGCGAGCTCGGTGAGCCCGCCCGCTGCCGAGATCAGGTCGAGCAGCCGCGCCCCGGGCGGCAGCGCGTAGGTGCCGGGCTTGGTCACCTGGCCGAGCACCGACGCCCGCACCCGGCGGAACTCCTTCACGATCACCGTGACCTGCGGGTCGCGGATGTAGCGCGCGAAGCCGCGCACGAGGGCGCGGGTGAGCTGCTCGACGGTTAGGCCGGCCGCCCGCACGTAGCCCACCAGCGGCACGCTGACGCGGCCATCGGGCAGGACGGCCACCACACGCGTGAGGTCGGGGTAGCCCCAGACGGAGATCTCGAGCACGTCTTCGGGGCCGAGCACGTAGGCGCCGGCGGGTGCTGTGGCGTTCGTCGGCGCAGCACCCGGCGTGGGCGGCGGGCCAGGTTGCGCGGGCGCAGGCACGCCGCCTGCCAGCACGAGGAGCAGGGCGATCGAGACCGCACGACGCATCGGCGTAACCCCCTTGGGCTGAACGAGCAACCCGATCGGAACAACCTCCTGAGACTGAACGGACACCGTCAACGCGAAAGGGGGCCGCTCGTCGGGCGCGCCTGGAGCACACGCCCGCGAACGGCCCCCTCCCGGCTCATCGGGTCAGGGACCCGGGTTGGTTATGCAGTTGCGCGGCGGCTGGCGCGGATCCTGCCGCCGCAGTCTGTGCGTCGTCGGCGGGCCGCGCCGTCTGGTGGACCAGCGGCCGGGCAGTGGATCACGCCACCGTGATCTCGCTCCCGCCGGCCGCGGTGCGTTCGCGCCACAGCGCTGTGCGCGTGCGTTACCGCACTGCGGGGCGGGCCACCGCCGTGCGCAGCGCTACCGCAACTTCTCCTCCTTGACGATGTTGCCCGTGACGCGGATCAGGACCGGCACGCCGTTCTGGTACTCGATGACGAGCCGGACCTCCCGGGTGCCGAACTCGAGGGCCCAGTGGTTCCGGATGTACGAGAGCAGCTTGGCCTCGCAGGACCGCAGGTCGCCGTCGAATGTGGGTCCGGGTGACCTCTCGACGGCGTTCGTACGGTGCGGAGAGGAGTCGACGCCCACCGCGTACCCCCTTTGGTCAGCCTGCTCACGACCCCGCGCAGGCCTGTTCACAACCTCGCGCGGGGCGACGTGCGGGACGACGTGCATTGGCCTGACGCCCGCCGCCTCCTGCGCGCCGTGGAGGCACGCCTCGCCAGGCGGCGTGCGGGACGACGTGCACGAGCCTGACGCCCGCCGCCTCGTGTACGCCGTGGAGGCACGCCTCGCCAGGCGGTGTGCGGGACGACGTGCACGAGCCTGACGCCCGCGGCCTCCTGTGCGCCGTGGAGGCACGCCTCGCCAGGCGGTGTGCAAGGCGACGTGGACGGGCCGGGCATGGCTCCGCCCGTGGGGTACACGGTCCTCGCCCCCGAGCGTCCTGCGTTGCGCGCTGCGGCCGCGATCATCGCTGCGGCCGTGCTCGGATCACTGCCGGGTGCGGCCAGGGTGACGGCCGCACCGCCTGTTGCCCGCTGCTACGCGCCAGGCTCCACCCGACGTCCCCTGCCTCTTGCAGGCCACCGGGCCTGGCCTGGCGTCGGATGCGTCTTGCAATCCGCCAGCCCGAGCCGGCGTCCGTGCCTCCTGCGCTTCGCCGGCACGGCCCCTGTCAGATGCGCTCCAGTTCCGCCGCGTCGACCTCGACGGTGACCGGCACGTTCATCAACACCAGCAACACCCGCACCCGCTCGGCCCGCGAAGCCGGACGGTCGATGATGCCTTCCAGCAACGCGAACGGACCGCTGCGAAAACGCACCCGGTCGCCGGGCGCCAGCGGCCGACCGGCCACGATGTAGCCGGTGCCTGCTGCCCGCGCCTGGAGGTAGCCCACCACGTCGTCGGCCACCGGGATCGGCCCGTCGTCGTCGCCCAGCAGCCGCTTGACCCCTGGCGCCCACCGGACGCGCGCGATGGCCTCGGGGGTAGGGACGAACCGGCAGAAGAGGTACCCGGGGAACAGCGGCTCGAGGGCATCCCAGCGGCGGGACCCGTGGCGCTTGCGAACCAGCAGCCGCGGGAGGAACGTGGGCACCGCGCGCTGCGCCAGCATCCCCTCGGCGTGGTCCTCGGCCCGGGGTTTGGTCTGCACCACGAACCAGGATGGTTCGGTCATCGCAAACATAGGCCGCTGCTGAACGGCAGCGACGTCGCAACATACAAGGACCCTGGCCCCTTGCAGTTGCTAGAACACCCGCCCGTACTTAGTTGAGTAAAGCCATCAACGTTGGCTGTTGGGTTCTCATATTCTCTGCTGGATGGCGAACTCCTTCTCCGAAGTCAACCTCGAATCGACGGAGATCTTCCAGGGCAGTACCGCAAGCCCAACCGGTCTAGCCGGCAAGCCCGGTGGGTATGGCCGGGCGGACGGGCGGCATGCGCGGCGGCAACTGCCCTCACCCCGCCCGCGCGTACAACAGGTAGGCTACGGGTATCGCCGGGCGGACGGGCGGCATGCACGGCGGCAAAGGCGACGCATCAGCGGAGCCCGCCCGTCCGCGTGTAGACGGGTCGTCTGGTGCATGCGTCGATGCGGTTCCAGTATGAGCGCGCCCGTCCGCGTCCAGACGGACGGGTGACATGCGAGGCGGCAGAGGCTGCAGGGCAGGAGAAGCCCCGGCGATTGCGAATCCTGTGTGCCACAGGCGACACGTTCACACGGCTGTGGCACGTCAGGGGATTGCCAGTGGGGCTGACCGGCAGGGTCGGCCCCTTTCGTTAATGCGCGCCGGTTAATGCGCGCCGCTAGATGCCGTGACACGCCATGCGCCAAAGGTGTCGGATGAGCGGAAGGTCACCACAGGGAGGCGCCATGACAGCACGTGCGAGACCATCGGGAGAGGCCACGGCAGGGAGGCGCTATGACCAGGACGCGTCGGACCATCGGGAGAGGTCACGGCAGGGAGGCGCTATGACCAGGACGCGTCGGACCATCGGGAGAGGTCACCACGGGGAGGCAGCATGAGCGGAAGGCGGGACGTGATGGGGAGGCGGGACGTGATGGGGAGACGGGACGTGCTCCCGAGGCGTCACGCAGGCGAGGCGTCATGACCAGGACCCGTGCCCGGCTGCCGGTCGGGGGCGTGGCCCTTGCTGCGAGCGCTGCAGCGCTGTTTTCGGTGCTGGCGGCGCGCATCGAGGCGGTGGTGGCGGGGCAGACGCTGGTCGTCGGCCTGCCGTGGATCCCGACGCTGGGCGCGCGCCTGTCGTTCCACCTCGACGGCCTGAGCCTGCTCTTCGCGCTGCTGGTCACCGGCATCGGGGCCGTGGTGTTTCTCTACGCGGGTGCCTACCTGCGCGGCGAGGCGCGCCTGGGGCAGTTCTACGCGGCGCTGGCGCTGTTCGCGGCGGCGATGCTGGGCGTGGTGCTGGCCGACAACGTGATCCTGCTCTTCGTGTGCTGGGAGCTCACCAGCTTGGCCTCGTACGTGCTCATCGGGTTCCGGCACGAGCGGGCCGCGGCGCGCGAGGCCGCGCTGCAGGCGCTGCTGGTCACGGGGCTGGGCGGGTTGGCGCTGCTTGGGG
Organism: Armatimonadota bacterium; assembly: GCA_031459855.1. Lineage (NCBI taxonomy): Bacteria > Bacillati > Candidatus Sysuimicrobiota > Candidatus Sysuimicrobiia > Candidatus Sysuimicrobiales > Candidatus Humicultoraceae > Candidatus Fervidifonticultor > Candidatus Fervidifonticultor primus. The sequence goes on along the minus strand of JAVKHP010000001.1, from coordinate 1,527,267 downwards.
GCCTGCTGCTGCTGGCAGCGATGGCAGGCAGCACCGAGCTGTCGGCGATCGTGCGGGCCGGCGCGGCGGTGCGCGCCGATGCGCGCTATCCGGCCGCGCTGGGGCTGGTGCTGGTGGGTGCGTTCACGAAGTCGGCGCAGGTACCCTTCCACTTCTGGCTGCCGGCGGCCATGGAGGCGCCCACACCGGTCAGCGCATACCTGCACGCGGCCACCATGGTCAAAGCGGGGGTCTACCTGCTGGCGCGGCTGGCGCCTGCGCTCGGGGGCACGGCGCTGTGGCAGGTGAGCGTGACCGCGGGCGGCGCGGCCACGGCGGTGGCGGGCGCGGTGCTGGCGCTGGGCACCACCGACCTCAAGCGAATCCTGGCCTGCACCACGGTGAGCGCGCTCGGGGTGCTGGTGATGCTGCTTGGCGCGGGCAGCCCCGCGGCGGTGGCGGCAGCGGTCGTGGTGCTGCTCGCCCACGCGCTGTACAAGGGCGCGCTGTTCCTGGGCGCGGGCAGCATCGAGCACGGCACGGGGTCGCGCGACGTGTCGGCGCTGGGCGGGTTAGGGGCGAGCATGCCCGCAACCGCGGTCGTCATGGGCGTGGCGGCGCTGGGGCTTGCGGGCATGGGCCCGGTGCTGAGTTTCGTGGGGAAGGAGATGGCGTTCGAGGCGCTGCTGGCCGGTGGGGCGGCGAGCGGGCTACAGATGGTCGCCGTGGCAGCGCTGTGGGCGTCGGCGGCCGCGGGGGTCGCGCTGGCGGGCGTGGTGTTCCTGCGGCCGTTCTTCGGGTCGCCGGGGGCCGGTGTCACGCCTGGGGTCGGCGCGCCGTTGCCGGTGGAACCGACTGGGGCCGAAGGCGAGAGGTCTGAGGGCGCGCCATCCGATTGGGCTGAAGGTGAGAGGTCGGGGGGCGCGCCACCCGATTGGACCGAGGCCCGGGGATCGGGAGCCCCGCCACCGGAGTGGGCCGAAGGTGAGGGGTCGGGGGGCGCGCCACCCGATTGGACCGAGGCCCGGGGATCGGGAGCCCCGCCACCGGAGCGAGCCGACGCCAAGAGGGCGAGAGCCCCGCGACCGGACCGGGCCGAAACCGGTGACCAGACGACGCACGAAGCGCCGTGGGCCATGACCGCGGGGCCCCTGCTGCTGGCTGTGCTGGGCGTGGTCTTCGGGATACAGCCGGCGCTCGTGTACGCGCTCGTCGCGCCCGCAGCGGCCAGCGTCGCGGGCCGCCCGGTGCCGGTCGACCTGGCGCTATGGCATGGTCTGAGCCCGTCGCTGGCGGCGAGCGCGGCAGCAGTGGTGGTCGGGGTCGGCATCTACCTGGGGTGGCCGCGGGTGCGCGCGGTCGCTGCGCCCGCACGCTGGTGGGGGCCGGCGCGCTGGTACGACGCCGGGTTGCGTCTGCTTGCCTGGACGGCCGACCGGCAGACGCGCCTGCTGCAGAGCGGCTACCTGCGCCTGTACCTGTTGCTGATCATGGTGGCGAGCGGTGGGGCCGCGTGGCTGGCGCTCGCGCGGGGCGCTGCGGGAATTGTGGCACCGGCAGGGGTTGCGACGCTGCCCGGGGCCACGTCGTCCGTGCCGGCTTCGTCTGCGCAGACTTTGTCTGTGTCGACCTCGCCCGCGTCGACCTCGTCCGTGTCGACCTCGTCGGTGCCAGGGTGGGCCGACGTGTACCTCGCCGACGTGCACCTCTACGAGGTCGTGGTGGCGGGCCTGATTCTCGCGGGGGCGCTGGTCGCAGCGGCGTCGCGGTCGCGGCTGGGGGCGGTGGCCGCGCTGGGAGTGGTCGGCGCTGGCGTCTCGCTGATCTACGCGCTGTTCGGCGCGCCCGACCTGGCGATGACGCAGATCCTGGTGGAGGCGCTGACGGTGCTGCTGTTCGTGCTGGCGTTCTACCACCTCCCGCGCTTCGCCCGGTTGAGCAGCCGGCCGGCGCGGGTGCGCGACGCGCTGGCCGCCGGGGTGGTCGGCACGCTGGCCGCGGTGCTGGTGCTGATGGCGGCGGGGGCGCCCAAGGGCAGGCAGGTCGCGCGCTACTACGCCGAGCAGAGCCTGCCGGCCGCGCATGGCCGCAACGTGGTGAACGTCATCCTCGTGGACTTCCGCGGGCTCGACACGCTGGGCGAGATCACGGTGCTGGCGACGGCTGCCATGGGAGTGTACGTGATGCTGCGGCTGCGCGGGAGCGAGGGCCGGGGTGGTGCGGGCGGCGCCGGTGGTGCGGGCGGTGTGGGTGGTGCGGGCGGGTGACGCCGGGACAGGAGAGCCAGGGTGAAGTGGGCGCGGCGGCAGCAGCACATCGGAGGTGAGGGTCGGTGCGGTCGGTGATCCTCAGTGCGGCCGCGCGGTTCCTGTTGCCCCTGCTGCTGCTGTTTGCCGCCTTCCTGCTCGTGCGCGGGCACCACGAGCCAGGCGGGGGGTTCGCGGCCGGGCTGGTGGCTGCGGGAGCGGTGGCGCTGGTGGCGTTCGCGGAAGGGCCGGACGCGGCGCGGCGCTTGCTGCGCGCCGACCCGCTGCGCCTGATCGGCGCGGGCCTGCTCGTGGCCGCTACGAGCGCGCTGGCCGGGCTCGCGGCGGGGCGCGGGTTGCTGGCGGGCCTGTGGGTGGCGGTGTCGCTGGGGGGCGGCCGCGCCCTGGAGGTGGGTACCCCGCTGTTGTTCGACGTCGGCGTCTTCCTCGTCGTGGTGGGCGCGACGCTGGTGATCGTGCTGTCGCTGGCGGAGGAGAGCTGAGGTCATGGGACCGTTGGGCGCCGGAGGAGGGCTGGGGTGACGGGACTGCTGGCGCTGGTGATCGGCGGGCTGTACGCCGTCGGCCTGTACATGATGCTGCGCCGCAGCATCGTGAAGCTGCTGATCGGCCTGGCCCTGTTGAACAACGCCACCAACCTGGTGATCTTCACCTCCGCGGGCCTGGTGCGCGCGCGGCCGCCGATCGTCCCACCGGGCGCCGTGGCACCACCGGGTCCCACTGCCGATCCGGTGGCCCAGGCGTTGATCCTGACGGCGATCGTGATCGGCTTCGGCGTGCTGGCGTTCATGGTGGTGCTGGTCCACCGGGTGGTGCAGACCGTGGGCACCGACGACCTCGACGCGATGCGGAGCACGGACACGTGACAGCCGTCCTGGCACTGCCGCTGCTCATCCCCCTGGGCACGGCCGTGGCCTGCCTGCTGGCGTGGGGCCGGCCCGCCGTGCAGCGGCGCCTGAGCCTGGCGGGCGCGGCCGGGCTGCTGGGAGCCGGACTCTTCCTGCTGTGGACGGTCGCAGCGCGGGGTATTACGGCCACGCAGGCCGGCGGGTGGCCCGCGCCGTTTGGCATCACGCTGGTGGCCGACCTCTTCGCGGCGATCATGGTGGCGGTGACGGGCCTGGTGGGGCTCGCGGTGGCCACCTACGCGCTGGGCACGATGGACGCCCGGCGGGAGGCCTTCGGCTACCAAGCGCTGTACCACGTGCTGCTGCTGGGCGTCTGCGGCGCGTTCCTGGCCGGCGACGTGTTCAACCTCTACGTGTGGTTCGAGGTGATGCTGATCGGCTCGTTCGCGCTGCTGGCGTTGGGCGGCGAGCGCGCCCAGATGGAAGGCACGATCAAGTACGTGACCATCAACCTGCTGGCCTCGGCGCTGTTCCTCACGGCCGTGGGGATCCTCTACGGGGTGGCGGGCACGCTGAACCTGGCCGACCTGTCGCGCCGGCTCCCCCAGGTGGCGAGCCCGGGGCTGCAGACCACGCTGGCCATGCTCTTCCTGGCGGCGTTCGGCATCAAGGCGGCGGTGTTCCCGCTGTTCTTCTGGCTGCCGGCATCGTACCACACGCCCCCGGCGGCCACCTCGGCCGTGTTCGCGGGCCTGCTGACCAAGGTGGGCGTCTACGCCCTGCTGCGCGTCTTCACCCTGCTGTTCGTGCACGACCCGGGGACCACGCACCGGGTGATCCTGGTGCTCGCCGGACTCACGATGGTCACAGGGGTGCTGGGGGCGGTGGCCCAGCGTGAGTTCCGGCGGATCCTCTCGTTTCACATCATCAGCCAGATCGGGTACATGATCATGGGCCTGGGGCTCTACACGCCGGCGGCGCTGGCGGGGAGCATCTTCTACATCGTGCACCACATCATCGTGAAGACCAACCTGTTCCTGGTCAGCGGTGCGGTGTGGCGGTTGCGGGGGACGTATGCGCTGGCACCGCTGGGTGGCCTCTACCGCGACGCGCCCGCGCTGGCACTGCTGTTCGCGATTCCCGCGCTGTCGCTGGCGGGCATGCCGCCGCTGTCGGGGTTCGCGGCCAAGCTGGCGCTGGTGCAGGCGGGGCTGGCGGGCGCAGCCTACGCCATCGTGGCCACGGCGCTGGTGGTGGGCCTGCTCACGCTGTTCTCGATGACCAAGATCTGGCACGAGGTGTTCTGGAAGGACGCCCCGGAGGTGGTCCTCGAGCCCGAGGAGCGGCTGTTGCCGTCGATGGGAAGGGAGGAGGCGGGTCTGCCGGCGGTGGGTGCGCGTGGTGTGCGCACGGCTGGTGTGCGCGGGAGTGTACGCTCGCATGGCGCGGGTGCGCAGGCCCGCGGACGAACCCTCGCGATGCTGGCGCCCATCGTGGGGTTGGCCGTCATCACCGTGCTGTTCGGGCTCCTCGCCGAGCCCGCGTTCAGGCTCACGGCGCGCGCCGCGGCGCAGCTGGCCGACCCGACGGGTTACGTACGGGCCGTGCTAGGAGACGCCCGGTGACGCCCCTGCTCGCCAACGTGCTGCTGGCCCTGGTCTGGATGGCGGTGACGGGGCGCTTCACGTTCGCCAACTTCGCGGTCGGGTTCCTGCTGGGGTTCGCGGCGCTGCGGCTGGCGGGCGGCGGCGACGGGCGCTACGGACGCCGGCTGCGCCTGGCGCTGGGCTTCGCGTTGTTCTACCTGTGGGAGCTGCTGCTGGCGAACCTGCGCGTGGCTTACGACGTCGTAACGCGCACGCACCACATGCGGCCCGGCATCCTGGCGATCCCCCTCGACGTACAGACTGACGCCGAGATCACGTTGTTCGCCAACCTCATCACCCTGACCCCGGGGACCCTCAGCCTGGACGTCACGCCCGACCGCCGTGTCCTCTACATCCACGCCATGTACATCGACGACGTGGAGGCATTCCGGCGGCGCCTGAAGGACCAGCTCGAGCGGCGGGTGCTGGAGTTGTTCCGGTGAGCGGGGGATGGGGATGCGCGTGAGCGCGATGGTGCTGGGCGTTGGAGCGGTGGTGCTGGGTGCCGGGATGGCGGTGGCGGGTGTCGGGATGGCGGTGCCGGGTGTTGGGGCCGTGGTGCCGGGTGTTGGGGCCGTGGTCCTTGATGCAGGGGCGATGGCGCAGGGCCCGGGCGCGGCGCTTCCAGCTGGAGACTTGGCGCTCACGCGGGGAGGGCCGTTGGCCGTGGTGGTGCCCCTCGCGCAAGTGCTGCTCAGCGCAGCGCTGGTCCTGGCGTTCTCCCGGCTCGTGCGCGGCCCCCACCTGGCCGACCGCGTGGTGGCCCTGGACCTCACCGCATTGATCGTGGTGGGCCTCATCGCGGTCTACGTGATCCAGACCGGCGAGGCGGCCCTTCTGGATGCCGCGATCGTGCTGGCGTTGATCGGCTTCCTCAGCACGGTGGCGTTCGCCCGCTACCTCGAACGGAGAACCCGACGATGATGCTGCCGGTCCTGGTGCCGGTGGCGGAGTGGCTGCTCGCCGGGCTGCTCGTGTTCGGAAGCCTGTTCGTACTGCTGGCCGCGCTGGGCGTGGCTCGCATGCCCGACCTCTTCACCCGCATGCAGCCGGCCAGCAAAGCGACCACGCTGGGGACGGGCTGCCTGCTGCTGGCCGTGGCGCTGGCTACCGACGATCCGGGCGTGCGGACGCGGGCTCTCGCCGCGGTGGTCTTCGTGCTGCTGACGGCGCCTGTAGCGGCCCACATGATCGCGCGCGCCGGCTACCTGGACGGCGCCGACCTGTGGGACGGCACGCTGGTCGACGAGTGGCAGGGACGGCAGCCCGGGCGCAGTCGGGGAGCGTCAACACCCCGCGGCGATGAGCGCTGGGGCGCGGGTACCCCGAACACACGATCGTAGTGGAAACGGCCGGGTGTACTAACAGTTAGTACGCGATGGTGTTTCCCTAGAAGAATCAGGCGGGTGTACTAACAGTTCGTACACCCGGGCTGTCGAACTAGGGTGCGGGCGTCGACAGGGGACGGCTGCTGCGGCACAGGGGCCGCTGGACGCAGTTGTGTCGAACCCGGGTGGTTACCCTGGGTGGTTACCCTGGGTGGTTACCCTGGGTGGTTACCCTGGGTGGTTACCCTGGGTGCTTACCCTGGGTGGTTACCCTCGGTGGTTACCCTGGGTGGTTTACGCTGGGCGTTTACGCTAAGTGTTACACCGGGTGTCTACGGTGGACGAGCGTCGCGGAGCGCCTCCGGGCCGCGCGGGGCTACTGCCTGGGATGGCCAGCGGGACGCTACTCGGCCACGTACGCGTTCCTGATGTACTGATCCAGCATGCGCTGCGCGTTGAAGAACGCGGCGTTCAGCGCGATGGCGGCCCGGCGCACGCGTAGGAACTCGTCGGGACGGTGGTAGAACAGCGGCGCGACGACCGCTTCGAGCTGGTGGTAGAGGCTGGCGGCCTCGGCGACGGGATCGCTGGCGGGGCTGCTGTCGCCGATGGCCCACCCGGTCACTCCCTCGACGTGCCCTTCGATCCACCAGCCGTCGAGCACGCTCAGGCTGGGCACGCCGTTCAGCGCGGCCTTCATGCCACTGGTGCCGGAGGCCTCCTGCGGTTTCTGCGGGGTGTTGAGCCACACGTCCGCACCGGCACACAGCAGGCGCGCCAGCGCCAGATCGTACTCTTCCAGGTAGACGATGGGCACGGCGTCGCGCAGCGCCGCCGCGATGCCGAACACGCGGCGGATGAGCGCCTTGCCGTCGTCGTCGCGCGGGTGCGCTTTGCCGGCGTAGAGCACCTGGAGCCCCCCGCTCTGCTGTGCGATCCGCCGTAGCCGCTCGGGATCGCTCAGCAGCAGGTCGGCCCGCTTGTAGGCGGTGGCGCGACGGGCGAAGGCCAGGGTGAGTACCCCGGGGGCGAGCCGCCTTCCGGTGCGGCGTTCGACCTCGGCGAGCAGCGCAGCCTCGGCCTCGGCGTGGGCGGCCTGGATCTCCTCCAGCGGGATGCCCACAGCGTACCGCAGGTAGAGGTTGTCCCGCCGCCACTCCGGGATGTGTCGGTCGTACAGCCGGGCGAAGGGTGGCGAGGTCCAGTGGACGGCGTGCACGCCGTTGGTGATGGCGTTGATCGGGTAGGCGGGGAACAGGTGCCGCGAGACCTCGCTGTGGCGCATCGCCACACCGTTGACGTAGCGCGCCAGGTACAGCGCGAGCGCCGTCATGTTCAGCACGCCGCCGGGGCAGGCGGGCGAGCCTTCGAGGAAGGCGGCGCGCTCGGCGCCCAGCACTTGACGCACGAGGTCGATGCCGAACTGATCGTGCCCGGCGGGCACGGGCGTGTGGGTGGTGAAGACGCACTGGCGGCGCACGGCCTCGAGGTCGGCGTCGGTCGCGCTGCGCAGGCCGCGGCCGCGCGTGCGCTCCTCCAGGAGCGCCAGGGTGAGCAACGCCGAGTGGCCTTCGTTCATGTGGTAGGCCCGCACGTCGGTGTAGCCCAGCGCCCGAAGCACTGCGATGCCCCCGTAGCCGAGCAGCACCTCTTGCGCGAGGCGGTAGCGGGCGTCGCCGCCGTAGAGCACACCTGTCAGGGCCTGATCTTCCGGGGCGTTGGCGGGTAGCGCGGCGTCGAGGAACAGCACGGGCACGCCGTGGCCGTTCACGCCCCGCACCAGGTAGCGCCACGGCTGCACCTGCACGGGCCGGCCCTCGATCGTCACCGTGACCGTGGTAGGCAGCGGCCGCATGTAGGCCTCGGGCTCCCAACTGACCGGCAGCTCGGACTGATGCCCGTGCTCGTCGAGTACTTGGCGGAAGTACCCGCCCCGGTGGAGCAGGGTCAGGCCCACCATGGGCAGCCCCCGGTCGGCCGCGGCCCGCAAGGTATCGCCGGCCAGCACCCCCAGGCCGCCGCTGTAGGTCGGCATGCCGGGCTCGAGACCGACTTCCATGGAAAAGTACGCGACGGTCAGACTACACCTCAGTGAAACAGCGTTCGGCGCCCCCAGGTACGGGTAGCGTCACGACTCCCCAATCTCTCATGCCCGAATACCCGGACGCACCGCACCAGACGCACCCCCGCAGAAGCCGGGCCAGACGGTGCGGCTTCCGGTAGATCCAGGTTAGATGGATCGCGCAGCAGGGCATGCTGCGGGGCACAGTACATCCGAACCGGCCCCATCACGTCCCGGACCCGCCCCATAGAGTACCACCTGGGCGCAACCCCCCTCGGCCGTAAAGGGCTGTGCTGGGCTCGCGGACGTGGAGATTCCCCCATGCCCCCCTACGTTTGTCACCCTCAGGTCCCCTGGGCTACGCCGGTTGAGTATCTTTGACCTATGCATCATGAGTGCCCGGGGCCCAGATGGTACCGGAACCAAACCCGGACCTTTTCCCCACCTGCCCGCCATGGTATTTCCACCGTATCCTCTGCACGCTGGACGCAACAGGCCGCCGGAGGGCCGACCGTGACGGGGAGGGAGTTGCCCATGTTGCGCGCCGGCGTGCCCTGGACCGTGCGAGGCGTGCCCTGCGCCGTGCTCGTGCTAGGGGTCCTCTGGATCGTGCTACTGGTCCTGACAGGCCCGGGAAGCCCCGCGCTTGCGCACGCCCCCGCGACACCGCTCGCTCCAACCATGGCCCTCGCCGACCAAACCGTGCCCGCTGTCCGCGGCAGCCGGACCCTGCACATTCCTCCGGCCAGCCAGACCATATCCGGCGCTCCGACCGATCAGACGATATCCGTCGCTTCGACCAGCCAGACCGCGCTCGTCGCTCTGGCCACCACGACCGCACCTGGCGTCCCGACCATCCAAACCGGGCCCTCCCTCCGGATCTACCAGTCCACCAAGGGGTTCGTCGTCGCCCGTACCGGCGACGTGCTGACGCTGGCCGTCGGCGACAGGACGGTCGAGGTGCTCGTCACGGCGACCAGCCACGTGACAGGGCTGCGGACGTCGGCCGCCGCCCTGGCCCCGGACGACCTGATCAGGGTCGACGGCTGGCGGGCGGCCACCGGCCGCTTGATCGCCGACCGCATCGTGGTGTTGCTGGTCGGCCGCAACGCCGTCGTGCGGCCGTCCGGGATGGTGCTGCCGCGGGTGCTGGCGTGGATCCTCGATGGGGGAGTAACGGTACCTCTTCCATAACGGGAAACGCAACGGGCCCATCTACAACGGCCGCCCAACGGCCACCCAACCGCCACCCAACGGCCACCTACGGGACGGGGCGCCCGCCGCCGCGGTATCGCCGGCTCACCTCCGCGCGCGATCCATGGACAGCTGACCGTAGGTTTGGGACCGCGGTGGCTGTATCCTCAGCTCGTCGTCCCGCACAATCAGCCAACCACACAGCTCCAGGGTCACGGGCCTGCAGCCGCGGCACCGCCAGTCCGTCGCACGTGCGAGCACCCGAACGGGCTATTCTAGAGTGGCAGCCGCCTGCAGCAGGGTGACCGGGATCTCCCGCCAACTTTGTAGAAGACTATTGTAGAAGAATTTCGTTCTCCCACGTGGGCTTGCGGGAGCGCACCCGGAGGTGACAGATGCCCGAGCGCATTACGGTGCGCATCGAGTACTGCGCGGAATGAGGGTACGAAGGACACGCCGCCCGTGTGGCGGAGGAGCTGCTCGGCGAGCACGCGGACCGCATCGCGTCGGTGGTGATCGTCCCGTCGTCGGGTGGGCGGTTCGCCATCTTCGCCGGCAGGCGCACGATCTTCAACAAGGCCAGCGCCGGCCGGTTTCCTCAGCCCGGCGAGGCAGCGCGCCTGCTGGCTGAAGCCCTGTGAGGTCGACACCTCCATGCGGGCCTATGCTTCGACCTGGCGCAGACAAGCGTAGTCGCGCGCAGGCGTCCGCGCGCAGGGTCTACAAACAGGGCCGCGGGGGTACCGTATCATAACAGAAGTGCGACCTTGGCGTCGCCGCCGACACGCCTTTGGCGCGTGCGGGCGTTGCTGGCAACATACAGGGATGCGACCTCGATGTCGAGCGTTCGCGACACCGAGCACGTGGGGGGTGCCTGTGTCGACGCGCATGTCCGCATGGGGAACGGCCGCGCCGCGCACGCCCGTGTCCAACCGCTCTCCGCGGGCGCCCGCCAACGGAGGGCACGCCGCCAGGCGCACCGAGAGCGGCTTGACGCTGCTCGAGCTCGTCACGGTCCTGGCCATTATCGGTATCCTGCTGGCCATCGCGGTGCCGCGGTACCTGGCGGCGCGCCGCAACGCACTGATCGCCGAGGCGAACCACATCCTGCAGGAAGTGAAGACCCTGGCCTGGGCCTACTACCAGCAGCACGAGTCATGGGAGGGGATCGACACCAGCAACGTGCAGGCCCGCCTGGGCTTCACCCCGGCGCCATCGTCGTGCTGGACCTATAGCGTGGAGGCAGCGACGGACACTCAGATCCAGGTTAAGGCCACGGGCGCCTCACCGCCCATCGAGTGTGCGCCCGCGCTTGGCGTGACGATCACGTTGACCCTCAACAGTGACGGGTCCTCGCAGCGGGTCCAGGCGCTGCCCTAGCGCGCACTAACCAGGAGCATGTGCCCCACGCGGCCCGCCGGGATCGGTGCCGCGCGCGGGTGTGCCGGGGGACCGCTGAAGGACACCCACTCGCTCTGGAACGCAGGCATCGTGCTCGCCGGCGGCCGCAGCCGACGCCTGGGCGTCGACAAGGCGGCGTTGCGCCTGGGCGACGAGACGCTGCTGGCGCGGGCGGTGCGGCGCCTGGCGGCGGTCTGTCGGCCCGTGATCGTGGTGGCGGCGTCGGCGCCGGCGGCCCGTGCCCTGCTCGCCTCCGTGGCAACGCCGCGCGAGAGCCAGGTCGCGGTCGTCGCCGACCGGTGGCCCGAGGCGGGGCCGCTGGGAGGGCTGGCGACCGGGCTGCGCTTCCTGGAAGGTGCGCCGGGCGAGCCCGCCGGGGGGGAGGCTGCGCTGGCGGCGGTGGTTGCGGTCGACATGCCCTTCGTCGCGCCGGCGGTGCTCGCCCGCCTCATCGCGATCGCCCGGGCCGGGGGCCAGGATGCGGTGGTGCCCGTGGTGGGCGGACGGGCGCAGCCGCTGTGCGCGGTGTATGCGGCGCGCGTGGCCTCGGTGGCCGAAGACCTGCTGTCCGGGCCCCGGCGCGCGATGCACGCCCTGCTGGACGCCCTGGGCTCGCGCGTGGCCTACGTGTCCGAGGAGGTGCTCAGGGCAGACGACCCCGAGCTGCACAGTTTCTTCAACATCAATACGCCAGACGATCTGGTGCGCGCGAGGGAGATCGCCGCGGAGTAGCCGGTCGGTGACCGATCCGGGCGGTACGCCGGGAACTCGGGGGTTCCATGGATGGCCGGCGCGGGTGGCTTGCCGTGCGGAGTCTGCAGTTGCATGGGAGGCCGGTGCTGCTGGTGGAGGACGCGGGCGGTCGGCGTAGCCTACCGCGCGAGCCCGGCGGATCCACGGGGGGCGCGGGCATCGCTCGGGGACCCGCGGGCGGCCCGGGCATCGCTCGCGACCGGCGGCTCGCCCTCGGGCGCCACGCGCACCCGCGCCGGCGCCGCGTACACGTTGAACCGCTCGCCCCGCAGGAAGCCCACCAGGGTCACCCCGAACTCGCGGGCCAGCGCCACCGCCAGGCTGCTGGGCGCCGAGATGGCGCAGAAGACGGGCACGCCCGCGGCGAGCGCCTTCTGCACCAGCTCGAAGCTGGCGCGCCCGCTCACCAGGAGGACATGCGCGGACAGCGGAAGCCTGTCGGTGAGCAGCGCCCAGCCGACCAGCTTGTCCAGCGCGTTGTGCCGGCCCACGTCCTCGCGCACCGCCAGCAGGTCGCCCTGCGCGGTGAAGAGCGCGGCGGCGTGCAGCCCGCCGGTGGCCGCGAACAACCCCTGGGCCTGGCGCAGGCGGCCGGGCAGCGCGCGCAGCACGTCGGCGCTGACCGCAACCTCGCCGGCGGGCGGGCGCAGGCCCCGGGCCCGCAGCGCCTCCAGGCTGGCCTTCCCGCACACGCCGCACGCGCTGGTGGTGTAGAAGTGCCGCTCCAGCGACTGCAGTGGCGGCAGGCGATCGGCGCGCAGCGTCACTTGTACGACGTTGTACTGCTGGGCGGCGTCCAGGTCGGGATCGGTGCAGTAGGCGATGCGGGCGATGGCGTCGCGGCCGGCGACGACGCCTTCCCCCAGCAGGAACCCGGCCGCCAGCTCGAAGTCGGCGCCGGGCGTGCGCATGGTGACGGCGACGGTGCGCCGCTCGCCGCCCGCGGCCAGGCGGATCTCGAGAGGCTCTTCGGTCACCACCAGGTCGGTGCGGGAGCGGCGGCGGCCCGCCTCCACCTCGATCAGGTCGAGGCGGGTCTTGCTGGATGGGCGCGCGTCCATGGCGGCGGCAGGCGCCCTACGCCTGGGGCGCCCTGGCGCCCGGCGCGACATCCACCGGTGCGGCATCAACCGGTGCGGCGTCCACCGGCGCGGTGACCGGCTGCACCCGCTGCACCACGGGGTCGCCGTGCGGGTTCGTGGCAACCGACGCAACCCCCGCCGCCGCGGCGGCCGGCTGCGCCACCGCGGCGGGCGTCACCGTGACCACCGCGTTGTAGTCGGGGATGCCCGCTTCGCGCGACCGTCGCCGCCGGTCGAGCAGCACGTTGCCCTCGGGCCAGTGCACCTCGAGGTTGCCGGGTTTCACCGGCGCCAGCCGCACGCGGCCGCGCAGTTCGCCGGCGGCGCTGCGTACGACCACCGGCGCGCCCTCGGCCAGGCCCAGGCGCGCGGCGTCGGTGGGGTGCATGAAGACGGCGTCGCGTCCGGCCCCGGTGAGGGCGTCGGTGCGCTCGTGCACGATGCTGTTGAACTGCTTGCCCCGGCGGGTGGCCAGCAGGAACTGCCCGGCGGGCACCTCCACCACCGGGGGCGTCACCACGGCGAAGTGCGCCCGGCCGTCGGCCGTGGGAAAGGTCCAGCCGGCGCACAGGTGCGGCCCGCCGTACTGGAACTGGTCGCCGGCGCGGCGCAGCCGCTGGATGCCGTCGTAGAAGGGCACGGCCCGGGCGATCTCCTCGCGGATCGCCGCGGTGTCGCGGAAGGTCAGGCGATCGGCCCACTCGGGGCGCACGCGCCGCGCGAGGTCCATGAACACCTCCCACTCGGGCCGCGCCTCGCCGATGCGGGGCCCCGGGACCTCGGGGCTGAAGATCACCCGCCGCTCGGTCGTGGTCTGGGTCACCCCGCCCGGCGTCTCGTAGCGGGTCGCCGCCGGCAGCAGGACGACCACGTCGCCGGGCTCGAGCAGCATCTGCGTGGAGAGCACGATGTCCAGGTGCACCCGCACCGGCACGCGCTCCAGCGCCGCCCGCACGTAGCGCGGGTCGGGCAGCACCTCGAGGAAGTTCCCGCCCACCGACACGAGCACCTCGAGGCGGCCCTCGGCAGCGGCGTCGATCATCTGGGGCGCGGTCAGCCCGGGCGTCGCCGGCACCGGGAAGCCCCACAGCGCGGCGAACCGCCGGGCGTGCTCGGGCGTGATGGGCAGCCCGCCGGGGAAGACCGTGGCGTAGGCGCCCATCTCGGCGCCCCCCTGCACGCCGGAGTGGCCGCGGATGGGCATCAGCCCGCAGTGCGGCCGTCCCACGAAGCCGCGGGCGAGGGCCAGGTTCACGATGGCCCGCACGTTGTCCTCGCCGTGTTCGTGCTGCGTGACGCCCATCGACCAGACGAACACGGCGGTGCGGGCGGTGCCCACCAGCTCGGCGAACGCCAGCATCTCCTCGCGCGAGGCGCCGCTGGCGCGCTCGAGCGCCTCCCACGGCTGCGCGGCCAGGGCTGCTGCCAGCTCGGGGAAGCCGGTGGTGTGCCCGTCGACGAACGCGCGGTCGACCCAGCCGCGGGCGAGCATCCACTTGAGGGCGCCGTTGAGGAAGGCGACGTCGCCGCCCACGTTCACCAGGAAGAAGCGGTCGGTGATCGTCGTGCCGAACAGCGCGCTCTCGAGCACCGACGGGACCCAGTAGCGCGCCATGCCGGGCTCGCGGTAGGGGTTGACGCACACGACCCGCGTGCCGGCCTTGCGCGCGTAGTGCAGGTACTTCATGGCCACCGGCTGGTTGTTGGCCACGTTGGACCCGATGAACACCAGCAGGTCGGTGCCGATCCAGTCGGTGTACGAGCAGGTGGACGCCGCCACGCCCAGGGCCTGCTTGAGCCCGAACGTGGAGGGCGCGTGGCAGACGCGGGCGGCGTTGTCGATGGCGTTGGTGCCCATGGCGCGCACCGCCTTCTGCGCCGCGTAGTAGGTCTCGTTGGGCACCCCCCGGCTGGTGAGGTAGACGCCCAGCCGCTCGGGTCCGGCCGTGCGGATGCGGGCCGCGACCAGGTCGAGGGCCTCGTCCCAGGCGACGCGTCGGAAGCCGGCCTCGCCACGGCGCCGGATCATCGGGTAGGGGAGCCGGCCCAGCGCGCGCAGCGCATGGGCGGGACGCCCGCGCAGGCGGCCCACGTCGGCCAGCAGCCGGATGTCGAGGGCCGGGGCGGTGTTCAGCCGCAGCAGCCGCAGGCGGACGTTGCACAGGTGCACGCCGGGCAGGGTCCAGTCGCGCAGCCCGCTGGTGCCGAGCGCGCACCCGTCGCAGACGCCCTGCGTGAGGATGCGCCACGCGTAGGGCAGCGCGCCGCGGTTCTCCCACAGCGCCCGCCAGATCTCCAGGTAGTTGTTGGGGCGCTGCTCGCCGAGCCCGAACGGCCGGCGGCTCGCCCACAGCGCCGGGGTCCACCGCATCGCGGTTTCCTCCCCGCACCGTCTTCGCCTCGGGGGAGGTCTCTTCCTGGCCGGCGTGGGGCCCGCAAGCGCATCTGCGCGGCCATCGCCGAGGCTGGGTCTCGTCCTGGCCGGCGTGGGCCTGGCAGCGGCCAGCAAGTAGCGAGCCGTCGGCGATCGCCTCGGGAGATGTCTTCATCGCCGGCGTGGGGTCCCGGGGCGCTGCGCGCGCACGCCGAGCCGACGAGGTACCGTCTCTCCTCGCAGGCGTGCCGTGATGCCCGGCGCAGCGGCGGCTAACACGGCGCGGAGGTACGGGTGGGGTCTATCGACGCCCTGGATCGGGAAAAACCACGACGGAGGGCCGCACGTGAGTTCGAAGTCAACTGTCGCTCAACCACCGATAATCCTCATTGTCGACGACGATCCGGGCATCCGCAGCCTGCTGCAGCGCATGCTGACCACCGAAGGCTACCGCGTCGTCGCCGTGGGCAGCGCCGCCGAGGCGCGGGGTGCCATGGAGCGCCATCCGCCCGACGTGGTGCTGCTCGACGTGATGATGCCAGGCGAAGACGGGCCGACGTTCTGCGCCCGGCTGCGGGCCGATCCCGCCACGGCACACCTCCCGGTGGTGTTCCTCACGGCCGTGCCGACGCTCGAGGACATGTGGCTGACCAGCGGTGCCGACGTCGTGGTCCCCAAGCCGTTCAACCGGGCGCTGCTGCTGTCGTGGGTCCGGCGGCTGGTGCGGCTGCGCCGGGCGCAGCAGACCGCCGAAGCGGCCGAGGCCGCGCTGGCGGCGCTGGCGGTGGCGATCGAGCGGCGCAGCCACCACAGCGCCGAGCACCCCTGGCGCGTGGCGCGGTACAGCGCCGAGCTGGCGCGGGCAGCCGGGCTCGAGGACGAGGCGCTGGCAGTGGTGCAGCGGGCGGCGTTGCTGCACGACGTGGGCATGATCGCGGTGCCCGAGACCATCCTGACGCAGCCCCGGGCGCTGACGGCCGAGGAGTTCGCGGCGGTGAAACGCCATCCCGTGGTGGGCGCAGACCTCCTCGCCGCGCTCGCCGACGGCGCGCAGATGAGCGCGATCGTGCGGGCACACCACGAACAGTGGGGCGGCGGCGGGTACCCCGACGGCCTCAAGGGCGAGGCGATTCCTCTCGGTGCGCGCATCGTCGCCATCGCCGACGCCTTCGACAGCCTGACCTCCGACCGGCCGCACCGGCCCGCGCTGTCGGCGTCGGAGGCGCTGGAGGTCCTGTGGTTTGGCGCCGACGGCCAGTGGGAGCCCGGCCTGGTCGAGCTGTTCGACCCCATCGCGCGTGCGGTGAGCGAACGGCTGGTGGCGGAGCGCGAGCAACGGCTGCTCCGCCTGCATCAGTTGTTGCCGGACCACCGGTAAGATGACCGCCTCCGCCGGACGCGCGGCACCGGGCAGGGGTCCGGCAGAGGGTCTGGATGCCGGGGCCGCGCGGTCGCGGATTCTGATCGTCGACGACCAGTACGCCAACGTGCGCGTGCTGGAGGCCACCCTCGACCGGGCCGGGTACGCGGACCTGGTGAGCACCACCGATCCACTCGACGCCGAGCGGCTGTTCGACGCGACGGCCCCCGACCTCGTGCTGCTCGACCTGCACATGCCGCAGCTGGACGGCATCGCGCTGCTGCGGCGGCTGCGCGCGCGGACGCCCGCGGGCGCGTTCCTGCCCATCGTGGTCCTGACAGCCGACGCCACGCGCCAGGCCCGCGCGCAGGCGCTCGAGGCGGGCGCCAGCGACTTCCTCACCAAGCCTTTCGACCCCGCGGAGGTGCTGCTGCGCATTCGCAACCTCCTGGGCACGCGCCGGCTCCACCAGGCGCTCGCCCGTCAGAACGAACTGCTCGAAGCCCGCGTGCGGGCACGCACCCGCGAGCTGGAGCAGACGCAGCTCGAGATCCTCGACCGGCTGGCCGCCGCCGCGGAGTTCCGCGACGATGCCACCGGCCAGCACACGCGGCGTGTGGGCGCCCTGGCGGCCAGGCTGGCGCGCGCCCTGGGCATGCCCGAGACGTTCGTCACGCTGATCGAGCGCACCGCGCCCCTGCACGACGTGGGCAAGATCGCGGTGCCGGACGAGATCCTGCTCAAGCCGGGCCCGCTGACGCCGGCAGAGATGGCGGTCGTGCAGAGTCACGCGACGATCGGCGCGCGGCTGCTGGGCGGCGGACGCTTCCCCCTGATGCGCATGGCCGAGACGATCGCCTGGACCCACCACGAGCGCTGGGACGGGCAGGGGTATCCACGCGGCCTGGCGGGTGCGGCGACGCCGCTGGCCGGCCGCATCGTCGCGGTGGCCGATGCCTACGACGCCATGACCTCCCCCCGCCCCTACCAGCCGGCGCGGAGCCCTGAGGAGGCGCGGCAGATCCTCGCCGCCGGTGCGGGCACGCAGTGGGACCCGGCCGTGGTGGCCGCGTTTCTGCGCGAGGAGCCGCGCGACGACCTGACCGACAGCCAGGGGACGGGCCATGCCTGAGACGCCCCTCGCCCCGTTCATCGGCGACCGCGTGCCGCGCATCCTGGTGGTGGACGATCACCCGGCCAACCTGGCAGTGCTGGCGGGGCACCTGGAGCGCTGGCGCTGCACGGTCGCCACCGCGTCGACGGGACAGGACGCGCTGGCCGCCGCGCGCGCCTTCCAGCCCGATCTCATCCTCCTGGACATCCTCATGCCGGGGATGGACGGCCTCGCGGTCTGCCAGGCGTTGCAGGCCGACCCGACCACGGCCCGCATCCCGGTGATCTTCCTCACCGCGTTGACAGACGTCGACACCAAGGTTCGCGCCTTCGATATCGGCGCCTATGACTACGTGACCAAACCGTTCGACGCCGCGGAGCTGGCCGCCCGGGTCGGCGCGCGGTTGCGCCAGCGGTACGCGGAGGACGACCTCTACCGGCGGACCGGCGGGGCCGGGCGGCCCCCTGCAGCGAGCACAGGCAGCTGCGACCGATGACCACGCGCACGGGCGCCCGGGTGCTCGCCGTGGAGGACCAGCCGGCCAGCCTGGCGCTGGTGCGCCACGTGCTCGAGCGCGAGGGTTTCGACGTCAGGGTGGCGCGCTCGGGTGCCGAAGCGCTGGCCCTCGCGCAGGAGACGCGGCCGGATCTCGTGCTGCTCGACATGCACCTGCCCGACATGCACGGGCTCGAGGTCCTGCGTCGGCTGCGCGAAAGCCCCTGGGGCGCCGCGCTGCCGGTCGTGGCCGTCAGCGCCATGGTCACCCCCGAGGATCGGGCGCTCTGGCTGCAGGCGGGGTGCGCCGACGTGATCGCGAAACCCATCGACGTTGCGACGTTCGCGCAAAGCGTCGCGCGCTGGCTGCGACCGGGCGCGGCGTCGCAGGATCGGGGGCAGGACCGCCCCAGCCCTGCGCCTGCCGCCACGCCGCCAGGGCGGGGTGCGGCAGCACAGGACCGGCAGGAGGACGGCGCACGGCGGCCCCGGGACCTGCTGGGCGAAATCCTGGTCGCCAACGGCCTCGTCACGCGCGACCAGCTCGCCCGGGCCATCGAGGCGCAGGCGCGCAGCGGCAAACGCCTGGGGCAGGTGCTGGTCGAGCAGGGCGTGCTCACCGAGGACGACATCGCGTGGGCGCTGGCCAACCAGCTCGGCTACCCGTACGTCTTCCTCACCCGCGACCTCGTGGACGAGGAAGCCGTGCGCCTGTTGCCCGAGGGTTTCATGCGCGAGCGGCGGGTGCTGCCGGTGTTGAAGTTCGGGCACGAGATGACGCTGGCGATGGCCGACCCCACCGACCAGGCCACGATCGACGAGGTGGCCGCGCGCACGGGCCTGCGCATCAACCGCGCGCTGGCGCTGGCGTCGAACATCGCGACGGTACTGGACGAGGTCTTCGCGCGACCGCGGGCCGCTCGCGCGCCGTCGGCCGCGAGCGGCAGCCCTGCGGCGCAGTACCTCCAGTTCCACCTGGTGCAGGCGCTCCAGCAGGGCGCCACGGAGATCCACCTCGACGTGGGGCCCGACGGCGAGGGCCGGATCCGCTACCGCATCCAGGGAGTGCTGGTGGACCGGACCGGAGCGCCCGGCGAGCTGCACGCGGCCATCCTCGAGCACCTGCGCCGGCTGACCGGGCAGGAGGCGAGCGCCGGGGTGGGCACCGCGCGCGTGACCGCCGGCAGCAGTGCCCTCACCCTGGTCGCAGCGTTCGTCCCCACGGCGGCGGGGCCGGCCGCGACGGTCACGCTCTACCCGGAGCGCAGCGACGTGCCGGATCTGGCGCAGCTGGGCGTCGCCGGCCGCGAGCTCGCGGCGCTGCGCGCCGCCCTGCAGCCTCCCGGCGGCCTGGTCCTCGTCGGCTGCGTCGACCGCGCTGTGCGCGCCGCCCTGCTGCACGGGCTGCTGGCGGCGGCGCCCCAGGGCAAGGGCTGGACGGTGGAGACGGTGCCGGTGTTCCGGCGGCCGACCCTGCACCAGACCCTGACCACCCCGGAGGGGCTGGCCGCCCAGGTCCGCCTGGTGGCCGCCGCACGTCCCGACTACATCGGCATCGACGACGTGGCCGCACCCGAGGCGCTGGCCGCCGCGGCCGACGCCGCCCGCCGCGCCACGGTGCTGGCGGGCCACCCGCAGGGCAACGCCCTCGACCTGCTGGCCGAGATGGTCGACGCGCTGGGGACGGCGCTGACGGCGTCCGTGCTGCGCGCGGTGCTCGCCGCACGCCCCGTGCGCCTGCTGTGTCCTGCCTGCAAGCAGGCCGCCCCACCCGCAGTCGGGGGACGGCGCACCTTCCTGCCGGTGGGGTGCGAGGCCTGCGGGTTCACCGGCTACCGCGGGCAGCGCCTCCTCGCCCAGGTGTGGGTGGTCGACCCGCAGACCCGGACGCTGCTGCGCGCCGGACAGCGGGCCGACGCGCTCGCGCGCGCGGCGGAGCCGCTGGACGCGCAGCTGCGCGCGCAGGCCACAGCCCTGCTGGACGACGGGCTCGTTTGCCCCGCGGAGCTCGCCGCCGTGATGGACATCCTCGCCCCCCAGACGCCATGGACATCACCGACCTGCTGATCCTCACCAAGGAACGGGGCGCCTCCGACCTGCACCTGGCGGCCGGGGCGCCGCCCAGCCTGCGGGTGCACGGCCGGTTGGTGCGGCTGGACGCGGCGCCCTTGTCGCGCGAGGCGATGCACGCGATGCTCTACGACCTCATGACCGACGAGCAGAAGGCCCGGTTCGAGGCCACCCACGACCTGGACTTCTCGCTGGAGCTCGCCGGCGTCGGCCGCTTCCGGGTCAACGCCTTCGTGCAGCGCCACGGCGAGGGCATGGTGCTGCGCCTGATCCCCGACCGGATCCGGACGCTGGACGAGCTGGAGATGCCGCCGATCCTCAAGGACCTGGCCATGCGGGACCGGGGGCTGATCCTGGTGACGGGACCCACGGGCTCAGGGAAGTCCACCACGCTGGCAGCGATGGTGGACCACATCAACGAGCACCGCGAGCACCACATCATCACCATCGAGGACCCCATCGAGTTCGTGCACAGGCCCAAGAAGTGCAACATCAACCAGCGCGAGGTCGGCCCCCACACGCTGTCGTTCGCGGCCGCGCTGCGCAGCGCGCTGCGGGAGGACCCCGACGTGATCCTGGTGGGCGAGATGCGCGACCTCGAGACGATCCAGCAGGCCCTCACCGCGGCCGAGACGGGCCACCTGGTGCTGTCCACCCTGCACACCAACAGCGCGCCGCAGACCATCAACCGCATCGTCGACGTCTTCCCCACGCACCAGCAGGAGCAGATCCGCACGCAGCTGGCGGAGTCGCTGCTGGGCGTGATCGCGCAGACGCTGATCCCGACCCTCGACGGGCAGGGCCGGGTGGCCGCCCTGGAGATCATGGTGGCCACCCCCGCGGTGCGGAACATGATCCGCGAGAACAAGGTGCACCAGCTCCCGTCGGCGATCCAGACGGGCGCGCGCGAGGGGATGCAGAGCCTCGACCAGCACCTCAAGACCCTGGTCAAGCAGCGCCGCATCAGCCCCGAGGAAGCGGTCAAGCGCGCGACCGAGCGCGAGGCGTTCGGCCCGCAGCGACCTGCCGCCAGCGCGCCGCCTGCCGAGCCCATGGGGTTCCTGAGCCGCCGGGCAGGGTCGGTGGCCGGCGAGTCGTAGGCGGTCGACCGGTGGCTCCCGGGCAGTCTGTCGTTCTCGGGCGGCTGGCGGCTCCCGGGCAGTCGGTGGCTCCCGAGCGGC
Organism: Armatimonadota bacterium; assembly: GCA_031459855.1. Classification (NCBI taxonomy): domain Bacteria; kingdom Bacillati; phylum Candidatus Sysuimicrobiota; class Candidatus Sysuimicrobiia; order Candidatus Sysuimicrobiales; family Candidatus Humicultoraceae; genus Candidatus Fervidifonticultor; species Candidatus Fervidifonticultor primus. The sequence goes on along the minus strand of JAVKHP010000001.1, from coordinate 1,506,113 downwards.
CGTCGGTTCCCCGGACGGCCGGTTTCCCGGAGAGTCGACAGGCGGTTCCCCGGCAGCCGCCGGTTCGGGACAGTGAGCCGGCGGTCAGTAGATCACCGCGGTGCGCCCCACCGTGAACGGATTGCGCGGCGGGTGCGCGCCGCGCGCCCCCAGCCAGATCTGGTGCGGTGCCGCCAGGGCGCCGTCCAGCAGCAGCGTGAAGGTGAGCCGGCTGCCGTCGGTGCGGAAGGCCACGCCGTCGAGGTCGTAGCCCCGCGCGGCCCAGGCCACCAGCGACCCTCCCCGCGCCATCCGGTCGTCGCCCTCCAGGCGCTCGCGCCGCACCTCGTGGAACCGGCCGTCGGTGGTCACCAGACCGGCGGCCTCGCGCCCCGCACCCACCCAACGGACCTGCCAGAGGTCGTCGTCGAGCCAGATGAGGTACCCGACCCCTAGGACGGTGCCCGGACGTCCACGGACGATCGGGGGCCAGCGGTCGCGGCCGAAGTCCGGCGCCAGGCTCAGGACGAATGGATTGCCCGGCGGACGGCGCAGGCCGCGTCCCAGGACGATCTCGTCACGGGTCGCCAGCCGGCCGTCGATCAGCAGCGTGAAGCGCACCCAGCGGGTCGCGCGCGCAGCCAGGAGGTCGACGCCGTCGACACCCCCGCGGGCGCGGGCGAGCCAGGTCACGGTGTTGCCGACGCGGCGCACGACGTCACCGGGTTCCAGGCCCACGGCCCGGACGTCGAGGAGCGCCCGGTCGGCAGTGGCATCGCCGCTGAACAGGCGGGACGCCCCCCTGCTGGACCACCGCACGCGCACCACGTCGCCCTCGATCCAGATCGAGTACCCAGCCCGCGGGACCAGGAGGTCCGGTGCGCCATGGGCGTCGGCGTCGGAGACCGTATCCCCGTCGGGCGGCCGGGGCGGGTCGGCCCCGGGCGGATCGTTCTGGGCGCGCACGGGCGCGCTCCCTGCAAGGGCAAGGACGACGACGAGCACTGCGATCCACGACACCGCCTGCCGCATGACTGCTCCCTCCTGTGGCGCCCGATGGCCCACGTGCGTGGTCGCGCCGGCACGCGCCACTGCCCCGGGCGATCGGGCGGACGAGCGCGCGCCCTGGGTCCCACGTGCGCAGTCGCTCCGACACGTGATACGGGCCCGGAGCGAAAACGGTTCCGCGGCCGTGGGCGTGGAGGCGCGACAGCCGGCCTTCGACGACCGCAGCGGCCGGGGCGCTGCACCTCTGCCGGGTCACGCGTGCCAAGGCGACAGCTGATCGGAGAGTGCAGCAGCCGGTGACCGCTACTGCCGCTCGAGACGCCAGACGTCGGAGGAGTTGGCTTCCCGCGTCGGGAAGTAGCGTCGTACTTGCACAGCAGTAGACCGCCGCGTGCGCGTGCCCGCCTGGAGTACGGTGGTTCCGCGCCAGATACCCGTGCCCGGGCCGAGCGCTACCCGGGCGGGCGACGGCACGCACCCGGAGGGAGAGCAATGGACGCCATCGCCATGCTGACCGTAGGCCAGGCACCCCGCGACGACCTGGTGCCGCACATGGCCGCGGTCTTCTCACGCAAGGTCGCGATCTGGGAAGCCGGGGTCCTCGACGGCCTCTCCCGTGAGGCCATGGCGGCACTGGCTCCCGAGCCGGGGGAGGTCGGCATCGTCGCCCGGCTGCGCGACGGGTCGTCGACGCTCCTCTCGCATCGCAAGATCCTTCCCAGGATGCAGGCGCTGGTCGACCAGGCCGTCGCGCGGGGCGTCGGGCTGATCGTGATCCTGTGCGGGGCCGACTGGTCGGCGATCCGCTCGCCCGTGCTGGTCGTCAACCCGGGCAGGGTCTACCCAGCGGTGATCTCAGCGCTGGCGGCGGGCTGGCGGCTGGGGGTCATCAAGCCGTCGCCCGGCCAGGTCGAGCAGGCGCGCCGGCAGTTCGCCGAGCGCGGGATCGATGCGGTGGTCACGGCGGCGTCGCCGTACACGGGGCCACAGCGCCTGCACGACGTGCGGGTGGCGGCGCAGACCCTGCGGGACGCGGGCGTGGACCTGGTCTGGATGACGTGTGTGGGCATGGACGAGGCGATGCGGACGATCGTGCGCGAGGTCACCGGGAAGCCGGTGATCCTGGCCCGCACGATCCTGGCCCGGATCATCGACGAGTTCCTGGCGGTCGAACGCGTCGCGGTGGCCTGAGATCCGGCACACCAGATCCGACAGATGGAGGCATGCAGATGGCAGTAGCACAGCGCGTCGACCTGGAGACCCGGCTGCGCGCGGCCGTCTCGGCCCGGCGGCTCGCCGGGCACCTGCGCCGCTTCGCGCGGTGGCACCGGGAGACCGGGGGCCCCGACGAGCGCGCCGCGGTCGACTACATCGCCACCACGCTCCAAGGCCACGGCATCGCCACGCGCCTGCACGAGTTCCGCGGGTTCGTGAGCTTCCCGCGGGAGGCGAGCCTGGAGGTGGTGGCGCCGGAGCCGATGACCCTGCCCTGCCGCCCGCGGTCGTTCGGGGCCAGCACGCCGCCCGACGGGCTGGAGGGCGAGCTGGTCTTCGTGGGCTCGCTGGAGGAAGACCGCACGGCGATGATCTTCGCCCGCACCGGCGAGGAGTCGGAGTACGAGGGGATCGACGCCCGCGGCAAGGTGGTGCTGGGGACTGCCGGCGGCCCCGATGGCGTCAAGCGGGCGATGGAGCACGGCGCCATCGCATACCTCCACATGTGGCCCTCGGGCGAGGATGCGATCCACGAGATGATCGTCACCAGCATCTGGGGCACGCCCACGCCCGAGTCGATCGGTCGGTTGCCCACGATTCCCGCGCTGTCGCTGGCGAAGGCCGATGGCGAGCGGCTGCGGGCGCTGCTGGCCCGCGGGCCGGTGCGCGTGCGCATCCGGGCCCGCACCGAGACCACGTGGCGCACGCTGCCGCTGCTGGTGGCCGACGTGCCCGGCGCGGAGCCCGAGTTCCTGCTGGTGGGCGCCCACATCGACTCGTGGTACGAGGGCATCACCGACAACGCCACCGGCGACGCCTGCCTGATGGAGATGGCGCGCGTGGCCCACCGGCACCGCCGATGGCTGCGCCGCGGGCTGCGCTTCGCGTGGTGGCCGGGGCACTCCCACGGCCGCTACGCGGGGTCAACGTGGTACGCGGATGCGGCCTTCGACGAGCTGCGCCAGCGGGCCCTGGGCTACCTCAACATCGACTCGCCGGGCGTGCGCGAGACCGCCATCTTCGACTGCCGGTACAACATGGGCGAGGTCGAGGACCTGATGCGGCAGGTGGTGCCCGAGGTCACGGGCCAGTCGCCCAACATCCGGCGGCCGTTCAAGGCGGGCGACCAGTCGTTCTGGGGCATCGGGCTGCCGTCGCTGGGTGCGTTCCGCATGCTGCCGCTGGACCATCCCGACCGCGCCACCGTGGGCGGCAGCGGCGGGGGCTGGTGGTGGCACACGCCCGCCGACACGCTCGACAAGGCCGACCCCGAGATCCTGGCGCAGGACACCGGGCTCTACCTCACCATCGCGGCACGCCTGGTGGTCCCGCCGGTGTTGCCCTTCAACTTCGTACCCGCTGCGGGCGACTTCGTCAGGCTGCTTCGCGAGCTGCACGAGGCTGCGGGCGGGACGCTGGCGCTGGACGACCTGGTGGCCCGGGCCACGCACCTGCAGGGCCTGGCGGCGCGGCTGGAGGGCGTGCGGGCAGCGGCCGCGGCCAGCGCCCCCGCGCGGCCGCGGGGGAAGACCGCGGCGCGCATCGCGCGCCTCAACCGCGGCCTGATGCGCCTGTCGCGCATCCTCAACCCGGTGCTGTACACGGTCGAGGGCCCCTACCACCACGACCCGGCACTGCAGGTGCCGCTGCTGCCCGGCCTGCAGCGCGTGCGGGCCCTGGCCCGGCTCGACCCCACCAGCGACGCGTACGGCTTCCTGCGGACCCGGCTGGTACGCGAGCGCAACCGCGTCGCCGACGCGCTGCAGGCGGCCATCGAGCACGTGGAGGAGCTGCTGGCGGCGGTGGGGTGAGCGGTGCGCCGTGAGCCGGTACATCGCGAGCCGACTCCTCCAGGGCGTGCTCCTGCTGCTGGTGGTCAGCATGGTGGTCTTCGCCATCGTCCACGCAGCGCCGGGCGGCCCCGCCCTGCTCAACAACCCCGACGTGGACCCCACGCTGGCCCGTGAGTACCGGCAGGCCCTGGGCCTGGACGACCCCATTCCGGTCCAGTACGCCCGCTGGCTGCGCAACGTGCTGCAGGGCAACCTGGGGCGGTCCTACCAGCACGGGATCCCCACGGCCCAGCTCCTGGCCGGGCGGATCCCCAACACGCTGTTGCTGTCGGGCACGGCGCTGGTCCTGGCCGTGCTGGTGGCCGTGCCGCTGGGGGTCGTCTCGGCGGTCTACCGGTACTCGCTGCTCGACTACGCCGCCACGGTCACGGCGTTCTTCGGCGTCTCGATCCCCATCTTCTGGCTGGGGATCATGCTGATCATCGTCTTCTCGGTGCACCTGGGGTGGCTCCCCTCGGCGGGCATGACCACGGTGGGCGCGGCGTTCTCGTGGGGCGACCTGTTGCGCCACCTGCTCATGCCCGCGGTGGTGCTGTCGACGTTCCCGCTGGCGCAGCTGGCGCGCTACATGCGGTCGAGCATGGTCGAGGTGCTCGCCCAGGACTACGTCCGGACGGCGCGCAGCAAGGGGCTCGGGGAGGTGGCGGTGCTGGTCCGCCACGCGCTGCGCAACGCGCTCATCCCCGTCGTCACGGTGCTGGGCGTGCTGGTCCCCCGCCTGCTGGGCGGCGCGGTCATCACCGAGGCGATCTTCGCCTGGCCGGGACTGGGCCGGCTGGCCGTGGACTCGGCGATCACGCGCGACTACCCGGTGATCATGGGCGTGACGCTGCTCGTCTCGGGGATGGTGGTGCTCAGCAACCTGCTGACCGACCTGGCCTACGTGGCCCTCGACCCGCGGATCACGCTCCGGTAGGGAGGCGACGGTGGCACAGCGCACGCTGGTCGCGATCCCCCTGGCGCCGACGGTACCCGCCGACCGCCGCGCGGGCCACCTGTGGCGACGCTTCCGGCGCAACCGGCTGGCGCTGGTGGCGCTGGCCTACCTCCTGGTCGTCCACCTCGTGGCGGTCCTCGCCCCCCGGCTGGCCCCTCACCCGCCGGAGGCCATCGACCTCCTCAACCAGTTCGGGCCGCGCTCGCGGGACCACCCGCTGGGCACCGACGAGACCGGCCGCGACGTCCTCTCGCGCCTGATCTTCGGCGCCCGGACGTCGCTGGCGGTGGGGCTGGCGGCCATGGCCGTGGCCATGACCATCGGGGCGTTGCTGGGCGCAGTCAGCGGCTTCTACGGCGGGGTGGTCGACGCGATCGTGATGCGCGTCGCCGACGGCATGCTGACCATCCCGACCTTCTTCCTGGCGCTGCTGGTGCTGGCCGTGTTCGGGTCCAACATCGTCAACGTGGTGCTGACCATCGGGGGCATGGGGTGGATGGTGGTGGCCCGGGTGGTCCGCGCGGAGGTGCTGCGCACGCTCCCCCAGGAGTTCGTGGCGGCGGCGCGGGCCATCGGTGCCAGCGATGCGCGCCTCCTCTTCCGCCACCTGCTGCCGCAGGCCCTGCCCTCGATGATCGTGGCGGCGACCCTGGGCGTCGCCTACGCGATCCTCACGGAGTCGGCCCTGAGTTACCTGGGGCTGGGCGTCCAGCCGCCCATGCCGACGTGGGGAAACATGCTGACCGGAGCCCAGCACTACGTGTGGACGAAGCCGATCCTGGCCGTCTACCCCGGCGCCATGATCATGCTCACGGTGCTGTCGTACAATGCCGTGGGGGACGCGCTGCGCGACACACTGGACCCGCGCCATGCGGGGACATGAGCCGGAGCAGCCGGCGCGGTCACCGGGTGGGTCGCGCACCGGAGGCACAGGGAACGCCAGGTCGACGATGTGATCCCGAAAGGAGGAGAGTGCGCATGCGACGAGTGCTGACTGCGACGGTCGTCGCCGTGGTGGCCGCGGCCCTGGCCGGCGGGCTCGCCGGCGGCCCGCCGGCGCTGGCCCAGGCGCCCGCGGGGGTGCTGCGCATCGCCATCATCGGCGACGTGACCCTGAACCCGTTCACCCTGCCCCAGCAGCTGCCCACGACGATGGTCGCCAAGGTGGTCTTCAGCACGCTGACGCGCTACCGGCCCGGTGACCTGCAGCCGGTGGGCGACCTGGCCACGTCGTGGGTGGCGGCAGAAGACGGCCGCGTCTGGGTGTTCAAGTTGAAGCGCGGGGTGCGGTGGCACGACGGACGGCCGTTCACCGCCGCCGACGTGAAGTTCACCTACGAGAACATCGTCAACCCCCGGGTGCGCGCCCTATTCCGCAGCACGCTGCGCGGGCTGCGCCAGGTGGACGCCCTCGACGACTACACGGTGCGCATGGAGTTCGACGCGCCCTACCCCTCGCTGCCCATCGTGCTGGCCTGGAACATCCCCATCGCGCCCAAGCACCTGCTGGAGGGCAAGGACCTCAACGACCTGAGCGACTTCGCGCAGCGCCCGGTGGGCACCGGCCCGTTCCGCTACAAGGAGGCGGTGAAGGGTTCGCACATCACCGTGGAGGCCAACCCGGACTACTACGGGGGCGCGCCCAAGCTGAAGAGCATCGTGTTCAAGGTGATCCCCGACATCAACACGGTCGTGGCGCAGCTGCGCACAGGCGAGCTGGACCTGGCGGTGGTGGAGGCGGTGCACAAGGAGGCGCTGGAGCGGGTGCCGCACCTGCAGTTCAAGATCACCGAACTGCCCAGCGCCTTCTACATCGCCCTCAACAACACCCGCTGGCCGTTCAGCGAGCGCCTGGTGCGGCAGGCCCTGATGTACGGGCTCAACCGCGAGCTGATGGTGCGGCAGATCCTCAAGGGCACGGCGCCGCTCGCCGCCGGGGCCTACGCCAACGCCTTCGGCCCGTTCGTCAACACAGCCCTCAAGCCCTACCCCTTCGACGTCACCAAAGCCCGGCAGCTGCTGGCCGAGGCGGGGTTCCGTCCGGGGCCCGACGGCGTGCTGGCCAAGGACGGGCGGCGGCTGGCGTTCGAGCTGATGGTCGACCGCGGGAACCCGGTGCGGGAGCAGATGGCCCTGGTCACGCAGCAGGCGTGGAGGCAACTGGGCGCCGACGTGAAGCTCACCGCGGAGGAGTGGTCGGTCTACATCCGGCGCGGCAACGCCCTGCCGGGCGACTACGACGCCCGCACCGGCTGGCGCATCACCCCGCCCGACCCCGACAAGACCCCCGAGTACACCACGGGCGGCGTCAACAACCACTACGGCTACTCCAACCCCGAGGTGGACCGGCTGATGGCCGCGGCCCGGCAGACGATCGACCGCCGCAGACGCGTCGAGCTCTACCACAAGCTGCAGGAGCTCATCTACCAGGACGTGCCGGTGGTGTGGATCTACTACCAGACCGAGATCCTGGCGATGAACAAGCGGGTGCAGGGCTACCCCGACCTCGGCATCCGCGACGCCCTGCAGTGGATGCACCTGGTCAGCGTGCCGTGACGAAGGTCGCGGACGACGAAGCCCCTCTCCGCCCTGCCACTGGCGTGGATGCACCTGGTTTGCGTGCCGTGACGGGGCAGGGCTGCCCGGAGATCGCGAGAGATGGCGGCCGGCGCGCCAACCGTGCATTGCCGCCAGCACCGCGCGGTGCGCACCCCGGCTCCCGATGATGGCGCCACCGCGCTTCGCGCTCACCGGCGCCCGCCTGCTGGACGGGGAGGGCGGCGACGTGGCCGGTGCCACCATCCTCGTCGAGGACGGGCGGATCGTCGCGGCCGCCGCCGGGCTGGCGGTGCCGTCGGAGTACACCGTGCGCTTCGACGTGGGCGGCAAGACGGTGATGCCGGGCCTGATCGACGCCCACACCCACCTGGTCGGGGGCGAGCCCCTGCCCTACGGCGACTATCCCACCTCGCGGCGCCTGCACGAACCCGAAGGGCTGCACGCGTTGCGCACCGTCGAGGCCGCACGCCGCACGCTGCTGGCCGGCATCACCACGGTGCGCGTGCTGGGGTGCCGCGCCTACCTCGACGTGCACCTCCGGGAAGCGGTGGCCGCGGGGCTGGTGGTCGGGCCGCGGATCGTCGCCGCCGGCCTGGGGATCACGCCCACGGGCGGGCACGTGCACTGGCGCTGCCTGCAGGCCGACGGCGAGGAGGGCGTGCGCCGGGCGGTGCGCGAGCACGTGGCCCAGGGGGTCGACTGGATCAAGGTCATGGGCGTGACCGGCGGCCTGGCCTCGCCCGGCCAGGACCCGCGGCTACCCCAGTACCGGCTGGAGGAGGTGCGGGCGGCGGTCGACGAGGCCCACCGGTGGGGCCGTCGGGTGGCCGCCCACGCCCACGCGCGCGCCGGCATCGAGATCGCGCTGGAGGCCGGCGTCGACACCCTCGAGCACGGCACCTTCCTGGACGACGCGCTGGCGGCCCGCATGGCCGCGCAGGGCACGTGGCTGGTGCCGACGCTGGCGGTGCACCACTTCCTGGACCAGGCGCGCGAGCGCCAGGCCGTGCCCCCGGCGCAGGCCGCGCGCCAGCGCGAGCTCGAGGCGATGGGGTTCGTGGTGCCGCGGGTGCACGAGCGCATGCGCATCGCGCGTGCCCATGGCGTGCGGGTCGCGACGGGCACCGATGCCGGCGGCAACGCGCTGTTCTGCCACGGGTCGGTGGGCGTCGAGATGCTGATGCTGGCCGCCTGCGGGTACAGTCCACGCGAGGTCCTGGCCGCGGCCACGTCCGAGGCCGCCCGGGCGCTGGGTCTGGAGCGCGTGACGGGCGCGGTCCGACCGGGGCTGGCCGCCGACCTGCTGGTGGTCGACGGCGACCCGCTCCAGGACCTGCGGGTGCTGGCCCCGGGCGAGCAGCAGCGCATCGACGGCATCGTCGCCGCCGGCCGGTTCGTGCGGTGGGACGGACAGGACCTGATCTAGGCGCGCCGCGGACGATGCGCATCGGTTTCGCCCTGGGGTACGATCCGACGATGCGCGTCCAGGAGATGGCCTCCTGGATGCAGTACGCCGACGCCCGCGGGTACGAGCTGGGCTTCTTCTCCGAAACGATCAACCTCGTGCGCGACTCCGTGAGCGCGCTCGCCGCGTTCGCCGGTGCGACGCGGCGCCTGCGCCTGGCTGGCGAGATCGGCGACGGCGTGCTGTTGAACGCCGTCACCTCACCGGGCTACGCGGCCAACGCGCTGCGCATCGTGCGGCAGGCGGCCGAGGCGGCCGGGCGGGACTGGGCGCAGTTCGAGGTGGCGGCCATCGTGCCGACCTCGCTGGAGGAGACGCGCGAGGCCGCCATCGAGGCCATCCGCTGGGAGGTGGCGAGCAAGTTCCACCCCCGGCGCATGGCGTACAACGCCCGCGTCCGCACGGCGGTGGGCGAGCCGGTCATCCGTGAGGACGACCTGCCGGCCTTTCGGGCGGCCTTCGAGCAGGGCGGCCCCGAGGCGCTGGCCCGCGCCCTCCCCCGGGCCTACATCGAGGAGCTCACCGCGTGCGGGACGGCCGACGACGTGGCGCGGCGCATTGCGGCCTACCGGGACGCCGGCGTGCAGCTGCCGCTGCTACGGCCGGCTGCCCGCCACCAGATCCAGCGCATCCTCGATACCTTCGCGCCCGCGGTCTCCGGCCGCCCGGCCGGCGGGTGAGGTTAAAGCGTCGGCCCACCACGCCTCGGCTCCGCAGTCGCCGGTCTGGCGCTACGGGAGTTCCTCCCAGGCGGCCACCCAGACGACCGGGGCCCCGCCGGGCGTCCAGCGGAGGCCCGGGGTGCCCATCACGGCAGGATCGTAGCGGATCACCACTGTCGCCGCGCGGTTGCGCACGCTGTGGCGTGGATCGCCCGCCAGCACCGCGCCCACGACATCGACCGTCACGCCGTCGCCCGCGTCGACCAGGCGGCTGACGTAGACGAGGCCGTGCACCCGCAGGCGCGCGCCCTGGGCCAGCAGCAGGGCACCGTCGTCGAGCACCACCAGGCCCGGCCAGGTGCGCGTGGCGGGCGAGTGCAGGATCTCGAGGACGGCCTCCTCGATGAGGTGCACGGTACTTTCGGCGACCAGCGCGCCGTCGATGACGACGAGCCGCGCGCGATCCACCAGCTCGACCCCGCCCCGCACGTAGACGATGCCAGCCAGCCGCGGTGGCGCACCGCTCTTCCGGAAGTAGCGCAGCACCTGTCGCAGTTCCTCGGGCGTGTAAACGCTGTCGAGCTTGTCGGTCAGGGCGCGGTCGCCCAGGAACACGCCCGCGGCCCGGTGCACGGGCGCATTCAGGTGGTTGGCCGCGGCGCGGGCGCGGTAGTAGGCACGATCGACCTGCGGCAGCGCGGGCAACGCCTCGTCGCGGTAGACCACGCCCTCCACGTGGATGCCCGCCGCGCGCAGGAACGCCAGCTCGACCGGCTGCCGGTCCCATCCCAGTGTCAGCTGGGCGCGGCGCGCCAGCAGCAGGCGCACGGGCCCCGCGCGGGGCGCTTCGGGCGGCGCGCCGGGCGGGTCGACCGGGCCCGGGCCGATCGGAAGGCGCACCGACGGGTCGTTGATGGACACGCTGCCCGTCGCAAACCACACGCCCTCGCCCGCGGCGACGTGGACCCACGGGCGATCCCCAATGCCGTGCCCGTAGGGAAGCACGACGGTCGCGGCTGGGGGCTCCTCCAGGCGTACGAGGCTGGTGGCGTAGAGGCCCACCAGCAGGGCCGGCGACGCCAGGTAGACGCGCGCGCGTATGCGCCTGGCGGTACCCCCGGCCTCACCGGTGGCCGTGACGAGCAGGGCCCCGTCGGCCTCGTCGGTGATGCTCACGATCGAGCGCGCATCCAGGGCCCCGACGCGGTGGTGCTCGACGTGCCCGCTCGGTCGCCAGAGGGCGCCCGGCGACCAGCCGTCGGGCGCCACCGACTCCAGGACCGCCAGCGCCCGGTGGACGCCGGCCTCGGCCGCGGCCAGGGCGGCAGCCGAGCGGTAGCGGGTGCCGGCCCGAGCCTGCTGGCGCTGCAACAGCCACGCGGCCGACCCTGCGAGCGCCGTCGCCAGCAGCAGGACGACGAGCACGGCCACGAGCGCAGTGCCCTGCGCCGCGCTGGACGCGCCAGATCGCTGCTGCCTGCCCGCAACCGGTCGTATCGTCGAGCCCTCCATGCCGCCTGGCACCGAGTGCAGCATCAGGCGGCTGCCTCCTGCCACGCGCGCCTGCGAGTGCTTGAGCGCCTGCCCTGTATTCTACCCTGCCCCCACCTGTTGCTGGCCCCTAACGGACGCCGCACTGCGGGCCTCTACCGCAGCAGTCTGAAGCCGATCGCCAGCTGCCCACCTGTTGCTGACCTCTGCCAGACGCCGCAAGCCCTCCCCCGAGCCGCCGGCGAACCGCCGTGGACAAAGCGTCCACCGATGCCCTGCCACGTGCGATCGGCACTTCCCCAAACTGCCGGCAAACTGCCGTTGACAGAACCCCCGCACAGTGGTTCGATCATTGTTACGGACCCGCACTCGGGGATCCCGGTCGGGGCTGTCGCCGTCGCGGCAGCATCTCGGCCACGGACAGGGGGGGCGATCATGCGTCGCGGACTGCTGGTAGTGTGTACGGTGGCCGTGCTGCTCGTCGCGATCCTCGGGGGCGGCCAGGGCGCGCCTGCCGCGCCCCGCACACCCGGCCCGTCCCAGCCGTTCGTTCCCGACGAGATCCTGGTGAAGTTCCGCGCGGACGTGAGCGTCAACCCGCAGGTGTTCGCGCGCTCCATCGGCGCCAGCGTCGGCGGCAGCGTGGACGCGCTGGGGGTCCACGTCTTCAAGATCCCCGCGGGGACGGTGGAGCGCACGGTGCAGATGCTCTCGCGCCACCCGCTGGTGGAGTACGCGGAGCCCAACGGCATCGCGCACGCCGTTGGTACGCCGAGCGATCCGCTGTACAGCCAGCAGTGGGCCTGGCCCAAGGTCAGCGCGCCGCAGGCCTGGGACCTCACCACCGGGTCGGAGACGGTGCGCTGCGCCATCGTCGACACCGGCGTGGGACCCCACGAGGACCTGCCGGGGCTTGCGGCCCAGCGCGACTTCGTGAACAACGACAACAACGCCTCCGACGACAACGGCCACGGCACGCACGTCGCCGGCACCGTGGCCGCGCTGGCGAACAACGGCACGGGCGGCGTCGGGGCCAACTGGTCGGTGGCCCTCGTCGCGGCCAAGGTGCTGAGCGCGTCCGGGTCGGGCACCTACGCTGCCGTGGCCAACGGCATCACCTGGTCGGCCGACCAGGGCGCCTGGTGCATCAACATCAGCCTGGGCGGCTACTGGCCGTCGAACACCCTCAAGAACGCGGTGAACTACGCCTGGAACAAGGGCGCGGTGCTGGCCTGCGCCGCGGGCAACGACGGCATGAACTGGAAGCTCTACCCCGCGGCCTACGACCGCTGCATCGCGGTGGCCGCCAGCGACCAGAACGACACCAAGGCCTGGTTCTCCAACTACGGGGCCAGCTGGGTCGACGTGGTCGCGCCGGGGGTTGGGATCCTGTCCACGGTGCTCAACAACGGGTACGAGGCGTGGGGCGGCACCTCCATGGCCACGCCGCACGTGGCCGGGCTGGCGGGGTTGGTGTGGGCGCGCGCGCTGGCGCGCAACACGTGCACCACCGCATCGTGCGTGCGGACGCGCATCGAGCAGAACACCGACGCCGTTCCCGGAGTGGGCACGTACTACAAGTACGGACGGGTGAACTACTTCAAGGCCGTCAATTTCTGAGCCGCTAGGCAAGCGCCCCGCCGTCAGCCCAGCTGGGCGGCCAGGGCCGCGGGGTCGGTGACCGGCAACCGGCAGGCGAACCGCTCGCAGACGAACGCCGTGGCCTTACCGTCCTGCGCCGTGCGCCCTTCCAGGAGCGGCACCACGGGCACCTCGCCCGGCCGCGCCAGAGCGACGACCTGGTTGGGTCGGTACGCGCCCCAGAGCACGTCGAGCAGCGCCCGCGTGTCGGCGCTGGCGGGGTCGCCGACCAGGGCCACCTCGCGGGGCGGGGCGAGCGCGAAGTCGAGCGCGCACAGCCAGCGGGCGAACGCGGTCGGATAGGTGGCGGCCAGCGGCTGGACCGCGCGCAGGGCCTCCTCGGCCAGGTCGCGGTAGCGTCCCTCGCCGGTCAGCGCGGCCAGACGCAGCAGTGCCCCGGCGGCCGCGGCGCCGCCCGATGGCGTGGCGGTGTCCTGCAGGCTCTTGGGCCGCACGACCAGCGCCTCGTGGTCGTCGGCCACGTCGAAGAAGCCGCCGGCGGGATCGCGGTAGCCGGAGAGCATCACCTCGGCCAGCCGCTGTGCCTCGACGAACCAGCGGCCCTCGAACGTGGCCTCGTAGAGCGCCAGCAGCCCGTCGGCGAGGTTCGCGTAGTCTTCCAGGAAGGCCTCGCCCCTGGCCACGCCCTGGCGCCACGAGCGCCGCAGGCGGCCCTGGGGCGTGCGCATCGCCTCCAGCACGAACGCCGCAGCGCGCGCGGCGGCCTCACGGTAGTCGTCGCGCCCCAGCACCCGCGCCGCGTCGGCCAGGGCGCCGATCGCGAGGCCGTTCCACGCCGCCAGCACCTTGTCGTCGCACCCCGGCCGCACGCGCGCGGCGCGCACGGCCAGCAGCCGGCGCCGGGCCGCGGCCAACCGCGCCTCCAGCACGTCGGCGTCCGCACCCCAGCGCTCGGCCAGCACGTCGGGCTCGCGCGCCCGGTACAGCACGCACCGCCCCTCGAAGTTCCCCTCGGCGGTGACACCGTAGGCGTCCTCGAAGAGCGGGGCGTCCTCGCCCAGCACCGCGCGGAGCTCCTGGCGCGTCCAGACGTAGAACTTCCCCTCTTCGCCCTCGCTGTCGGCGTCGAGGCTGCTGTAGAAGCCGCCAGCGGGGTCCTGCATCTCGCGCAGCAGGAAGTCCGCCGTCTCCTCGGCGACCGCGCGGTAGAGGGGGCGCCGGGTCGCCTGCCAGGCCTGCACGTAGACGCGCGCCAGCTGCGCGTTGTCGTAGAGCATCTTCTCGAAGTGGGGCACGCGCCAGAGGGCGTCGACCGCGTACCGGTGGAACCCGCCGCCCAGGTGGTCGTAGATGCCCCCGCGCGCCATCTTCTCCAGGGTGCGCTCGGCCATGCGGCGCGCGCTCTCCTCGCCCGTGCGCACGTAGGTCCGCAGCAGGAACTCCAGGGCCATGGGCTGGGGGAACTTGGGCGCGCCGCCCCAGCCGCCGTGGGCCAGGTCGAACTGCCGCTCCAGCTGCGCGAAGGCGGCATCCAGCGTGGCCGGGCGCAGGGTGCTGTCGGCCTGCGGCGGCGCGCTGCTCCGACGCAGCACCTCCAGCAGGGCCTGGCCGCCGCGCAGCACCTCGTCGCGCCGGTGGCGCCAGGCGGCCGCGATGGCTTCGAGCACCTGTCGGAACGACGGCAGGCCGTGCCGCGGCTCGGGCGGGAAGTAGGTGCCGCCGTAGAACGGGACGCCGTCAGGCGTGAGGAAGACGCTCATCGGCCAGCCCCCGTGCCCGGTGAGGGCGACGACCGCCTGCATGTAGATGTCGTCGAGGTCGGGGCGCTCCTCGCGGTCGACCTTGACGTTGACGAAGTGCTCGTTCATCAGGCGCGCCACCGCGGGGTCCTCGAACGACTCGCGCTCCATCACGTGGCACCAGTGGCACGCGGCGTAGCCGATGCTGAGGAAGATGGGCTTGTCCTCCTCCCGCGCCCGGCGCAACGCCTCTTCACCCCAGGGGTACCAGTCGACGGGGTTGTGGGCGTGCTGCAGGAGGTAGGGACTCGTTTCGCCGATCAGGCGGTTGGGCATCGTCCTTTCATTGTACCCGCGTTGCCAGGCCGCGGGGAATCCCGTATGCTGCAGACTGCACGACACCCTGACGTTCCGGGAGGCCCCGACGATGTCCCACACCGCGCCCTCACCAGCCCGCCGGCTGCGCGAGCGGCTGCGGGCCGGGGGCCTGCTGATCGCCCCGGGGGTCTTCGACGGGCTGTCGGCACGCATCGCCACCGAGGCCGGGTTCGAGGCGCTCTACGCCAGCGGCGGCGCCATCGCGCGCAGCGCGGGCCTGCCCGACCTGGGCCTGCTGGGCCTGTCCGAGGTGCTGGCCCGGGTCCGCGAGATCACCGACGCCACGCCGCTGCCCGTGATCGCCGACGCCGACGCGGGCTACGGCAACGCCCTCAACGTCGTCCGCACGGTGCGGGAGTTCGAGCGGGCGGGCGTGGCCGCCCTGCACCTGGAGGACCAGGTGACGCCCAAGAAGTGCGGGCACTACGCGGGCAAGCAGCTGGTTTCCACCGACGAGTTCGTGGGCAAGCTGCGCGCCGCGCTCGATGCCCGGCGCGACCCCGACCTGGTGATCATCGCCCGCACCGACGCCCGGGCGGTGCTGGGGCTTGCGGCCGCGATCGAACGCGCCAACCGCTACGCCGAGGCCGGCGCCGACGTGCTCTTCGTGGAGGCCCCCGAATCGGAAGACGAGCTCGAACGCATCGCGCGCGCCGTGGCAGCACCGCTGCTGGTGAACATGTTCGCGGGCGGCAAGACCCCTCTGGTGCCACCCGCGCGCCTGGAGGCCATGGGGTACCGCATCATGATCGTGCCCTCCGACCTGCAGCGGGCGGCCATCGCCGCCATGCAGGAAGCTGCCGCCCTGGTGCGCACCACGGGCACGGCCACGGGCATGGGCGACCGGCTTGCCTCGTTCGCGGAACGCGACCGGCTCGTGGACCTGCCCGCATGGGAGGAGCGGGAACGCCGCTACGGGGCAATATCCGCCCGCGGGGAGGCCATGCGGTGAGGTCGGCACGCAGGCACACCCAGCGCTGTGCCCGACCCGGCGGCGCGGCTGCCGCCCGCCAGCCGTACAGGGGCACCGGCCCGTGACGCTGGCCCGCCGCTTCGCCGCGTACATGGCGGGCCTGGCCTACGAGGCCCTTCCCGCCCAGGTGATCCACGAGGCCAAGCGCCGGGTGATCGACGCCGTGGCGTGCGCCCTGGGCGCGGCCGCCGAGCCGCCCATCGCGGCGGCCCGACGCGCGGCCGGCCGGCTGAGCCCGTCCGGCGGGGCCACGGTGCTGGCGTGGGGCGAGCGCACGGCGCCCGACGTGGCTGCCTTCGTGAACGGGTACATGGTGCGCTACCTCGACTACAACGACACCTACCTGTCCAGGGAAGCCCTGCACCCGTCGGACAACCTGGCCGGGCTGCTGGCTGCGGCCGAGGACGCCGGGGCCACCGGCCGCGACCTGCTCGCCGCGCTGGTCGCGGCCTACGAGATCGTCTGCCGGCTGGCCGACGCCAGCAGCATCCGTGACCGCGGCTGGGACCACGTGACCTACGGCGGGATCGCCGTGGCTGCGGGCGCCGCCCGCCTGCTGGGGGGCGACGTCGACGCCATCGAGCAGGCGATCAACATCGCCGCCACCACGGGGATCAACCTGCGCCAGACCCGCGTCGGGCACCTGTCGATGTGGAAGGGCGCGGCCTACGGCGGCGCCAGCCACAACGCCGTCTTCGCCGCCTACCTGGCGACGGAGGGCATCACCGGACCGTCGCCGGTCTTCGAGGGACGCCGGGGCTTCATGGCCCAGGTCTCGGGCCCGCTTGCCATTCCGCCCATGGCGGGCGAGGCGCCCGAGCCCTCGGAGAACGAGCTGCGATGGGAAGAGGAAGGCGGCAGGCCCGCAGACGCTACGCCCCCGCCGCCGGCCACCTTCAAGCTCCTGGAGACCGACATCAAGTACTGGCCGGCCGAGTACCACTCGCAGGCTGCGATCGCGGCGGCCCTCGACCTGCGCCAGCAGGGGCTGCGGCCCGAGGCGATCGACCGGGTGGTCATCCGCACGTTCCGGGTGGCGGTCGAGATCATCGGCGGCGAGCCCGAGAAATGGGCGCCGACGACGCGCGAGACGGCCGACCACAGCATGCCCTACCTGGTGGCGGCGGCCCTCCTGGACGGCGAGGTGACCGCGCGCCAGTTCGCGCCGGCGCGCATCCAGCGCGAGGATGTCCGCCAGCTCATGGCGCGCACCGAGGTGGTCGAGGACCCAGCGTTGACCGCGGCCTATCCGCGCGGCATCCCCACGGTCGTGGAGGTGTATGAGCGGTCGGGGCGCACGTGGACGGCGCGCGTGGACTTCCCGCCGGGCCACGCACGCAACCCGTTGAGCGACGCGCAGCTCGAGGAGAAGTTCCGGCACCTGGCCCAGCCGGTGCTGGGCCCGCGGACCGACGCGGCGCTGCGGGCGTTGTGGACGCTCGACCAGTACGCGTCCGTCCGGGAGGTCACCCCGCTGCTGGTGCGGCCAGGGGCGCCCCACGGCGAGTAGGTCGGCCGTCGGCAACGATGGCGGCCAGCGGAGGGTCGGCGAGGAGCCCCACGGTGGGTAGGCCGGGCGCCGGCGCGGCGGGACAACAGCGGGGTCAGGGAACAGGAACGGCCGTGGGCCGCGCGGGGGACAGGGGCGCACCGCTGCGGCACGCCGGGGGCCGGGCGCGTGGGGCGCAGGTACGCGCAGGGTGCGCGTAGGAAGACTCGTACGCCAGGGAGAAGCCAGGAAGCATCCGGAGGTGACACCGATGAGACGAACAGCCGTCCTGGTGGCAGCGTTCGTGCTGCTCGCAGGCCTCGCGCACGGTGGCGCCGGGCCCGCGTACCCCAGCAAGGCCCTGGAGTTCATCGCCCCGGCCGGCCCCGGCGGCGGCTGGGACACCACCGCGCGCATGACCGCCAAGGCGCTGACCGAAGAGCGCCTGGTGACGGTGCCGATCTCGGTGATCAACATGCCGGGCGGCAGCGGCGCGGTCGGGATCGCCCACATGGTGACGCGCCGCCGCGGCGACACCCATGTGCTGGCCGTGATGGGCTCGGCCCTCACCGGCACCCTGGCCCGGCGCGCCGTGCCCTACACCTACCGCGACGTGACGCCGATCATCGCCATCACCGCCGACTTCCAGGTGATCGCGGTCCGCAAGGACTCGGCGTTCAACAGCCTCAAGACGCTGCTCGAGGTGTTCAAGCGCGACCCGGGCGCGATCACGGTGGGCGGCGGGTCGGCACCCGGGGCGCTGGACCACCTGACCTTCGCGCAGCTCGCCGGGCTGGTCGGCGTCGACGTGACGAAGGTGCGCTACGTGCCGTTCGGCGACGGGGCCGCCGCCATGGCGTCGATCCTGGGCGGGACCACCACCGTGCTGTCCAGCAGCCTCTCGGAGACCCTGGCGAACATCGAGGCCGGGCAGATCCGGGTGCTGGCCGTGACGGCGCCGCAGCGTCTGGGCGGCGCGCTCCGGACCATCCCCACCGCGCGCGAGCAGGGCGTGGACTTCGTGTTCGCCAACTGGCGCGGGTTCTACATGCCGCCCGAGACACCCGCCGATGTGGTGAAGTTCTGGGAGGACACGTTCGCGAAGATGCTCGGCAGCCGCACCTGGGCCAGGATCCTGCAGGAGACGCGCTGGGAGCCGTTCGTCCTGACGGGCGAGCGCTTGCGGCAGTTCCTCGACCGCGACCTGGCCACGACCCAGGGCGTCCTGCGCGACCTCGGACTCATCCGATAGCCGCAGTGGGCGGGGGCGGGCGCCAGCGCGCCAGGCTCTGCCCGTGACGTCCGACCGCCTGGCTGCCCTGGTCATCTTCGCCGTCGCCGTGCTCTACGCGCGGGAGGCCACCACCTTCCGCGGGGCGACCGTGGCCGACGTGGTGGGGCCCTCGGCGTATCCCGTGCTCGTTGGCAGCCTCGCCGCCCTGCTGGCGGCTGTCCAGTTCGTTCGCCCGCGCGACGGCGCCGGCGGTGAGCCGTTCTGGCGGCAGCACGGCCGGCCCATCCTGCTGGCAGCCAGCCTCTTCGCCTACACCCGGGCACTGGAGCCGCTGGGGTTCGTCGTCTCCACGTTCCTCTACTTGGCGGGCTCGCACCTGTGGCTGGGCGAGCGCCGCCCGGCCCGCGCCGTGCTGCTGGCCGCGGGCCTCACCACGGCCCTGTGGCTCGTGTTCGACCGCGCGCTGGGCCTGGCGCTGCCCGCCGGCGTCCTGGGTCTGGTGCTGCCGGCCGGCGTGCTGGGCCGATGACCGAGATCCTCCACAACCTGTGGTACGGCTTCGGGGTGGCCCTGCAGCCCACCAACCTCCTGCTGGCGTTCGTGGGCGCCTTCGTGGGCACGATGATCGGGGTGCTCCCGGGCATCGGCCCGGTCAGCGGCATCGCCCTGCTGATTCCGCTCATCGTGGGCCTGCACCCCGCGTCGGCGATGATCATGCTCACCGCGGTCTACTACGGCACGATGTACGGCGGCTCGACCACGTCGATCCTGATGAACGTGCCCGGCGAGGCGTCGTCGGTGGCGACGACCTTCGACGGCTACCAGATGGCGCTGCAGGGCCGCGCCGGGCCCGCGCTGGCCATCGCGGCCGTCGGCTCGTTCATCGCCGGGACGTTGAGCATCGTGGCGCTCATGCTGTTCTCGGTGCCGCTGGCCACCTACGCCCTGGCCTTCGGCCCGGCCGAGAACTTCGCGCTGATGGTCCTGGGGCTGTCCAGCGTCTCGACCCTGGCGGGGGAGTCGCTGGTGAAAGCGCTGCTGGCGACCTGCTTCGGGCTGATGCTGGCCACCGTTGGCACCGACCTGGTCACGGGCACCGACCGCTACACCTTCGGCATCCCGCAGCTGCTGGACGGCATCGACCTGGTCACGGTCGCCGTGGGCCTGTTCGCGGTCTCGGAGGTCATGCTGGTGGTCAACGAGATCGCCATCCGGCCGCGGCTGCTGGCCCTCCAGCGCATCTGGCTGTCGGCGCGCGACTTCGCCGACGCGTTCTGGGCGATCATCCGCGGCACCGTCGTGGGCTTCTACATCGGCATCCTGCCGGCCGCCGGCGCCACCATCGCGTCGTTCCTCTCCTACGGCCTGGAGAAGCGCCTCGCCCGGGACCCCTCGACCTTCGGGAAGGGCGACATCCGGGGCGTGGCGGCGCCCGAGGCGGCCAACAACGCCGCGGCCGTGGGGAACATGATCCCCATGCTCACCCTGGGCCTGCCCGGATCGTCCACCACCGCGGTGATGATGGGCGCGCTGCTGATCCTCAACGTCCTGCCCGGGCCCACGCTCTTCCAGAAGCACCCCGACGTGGTCTGGGGCCTGATCGCCAGCATGTACGTCAGCAACACGGTCCTGCTGGTCATGAACCTGCCGCTGGTGGGGCTGTTCGTGCAGATCCTGCGCACGCCCGAGCGCTACCTCTACCCGCTGATCATGGCCGTCTGCGTCATCGGCGTCTACGTCGTGGGCCGCAGCCAGGTGGACCTGACGTTGATGGTCGCGCTGGGGGCCGTGGGCTACTACATGCGCAAGCACGACTACCCGTTGGGGCCGGCGATCCTGGGCCTGGTGCTGGGCGACCGGCTCGAGCAGACGATGCGCCAGGCCCTCATCATCAGCAACGGCGACCCCACCACCTTCGTGCGGCGGCCGATCTCGGCGGTCATCCTGGCGCTGGCCGCCGTCTCGCTGGCCGCGCCGGTCCTCGTCGCGCGCTACCGCAGGTGGCGGCAGCGCGCGAGCGCTGCGTGAGCGGGCCGGTGCGCCGCGGGCCAGCGGCGCTTGGGAACTCACCGTCCAACCACGGGCAGGAAGCGGATCGGCGCGGGCCGGTGCCTGAGGGCGCGCTTCCAGGTGTTGCGGCGCCGGTGCCCGGGGGCGCGCTCCCTGGCGACGCGACGCCGGCGCCCGGGAGCGCGGAGGAACCGGCGGTGGCCGCCCGGGGCGTCCGTGGGTCGAGGCGGGATGGCGACGGGGCCGTGCGGTGCGTCCTCTTCGACCTGGACGGCACGCTCCTCGACTCGTACCGCCTGATCAGCGAGGCGTTCCGTCACGCCTGCCAGGAGGTGCTGGGGCGCGACCTCACCGAGGAGGAGATCACCGCCGACTGGGGCGCGCCGTTGCGGCGGCGGTTCGAACGCCTCCCCGGCGTGCGGCCCGAGCAGGTGCGGCCGCTCATGGACGCCTACCTGACCGCCTACGAGGCGGCCCACGACCGCCTGGCCCGTCTCTTCCCCGGGGTCCCCGAGATGCTGGACGCACTGCGGGCGCGCGGCTGCCGCATGGCCATCGTGACGTCGAAGCGCCGGCGCACCACCGACCTGGCGGTGCGTGCTTTCGGCCTCGACCGGTGGATCGACGTCGTGGTGACCGAGCAGGACACACCGCGCCCCAAGCCGGCGCCCGACCCGATCTGGCATGCGCTGCACGCGTTGGGGGCCACCCCTGCCGACGCGCTGCTGGTCGGGGACGGCGTCTTCGACATCGAGGCGGCGCGGCGCGCGGGCGTGCGGGCCGTGGCGGCGCTATGGGGCAGCCGCGAAGCCGGGCGGCTGCGGGCGGCCGGCCCGGACTACGAGGCGGCCCACCCCGCGGACGTGGTGGCCCTGGTCGACGACCTCCGCCGCAAGTGACGCTGTGGGCGCGCGGGCGGCCTTAGACCCCGACCTCGCCCTGCAGCACGCGCCGGGCCAGCAGGTTGAAGGCCACCAGCAGGGTGGTGACCAGCACCGCCAGGGCCGCGCTCAGGGCGATCTTGCCCTCGTCGTGCAGCCCGAAGATCACCACGCCCAGCGTCTCGTTGCCCACCGAGAACAGCAGGATCGACAGGGTGAGTTCGGCCACCGCCGGGATGAACGCCAGCAGCCATCCGGCGATCAGGCTGGGACGGATGATGGGCAGCACGATGTCGCGAAACGCCTGCAGCGGGCGCGCCCCGCTGCACCGCGCGGCCTCTTCCAGCGACTCGTGCACCTGGGCCAGGCCCGCTGCCGCCGTACGCACGCCAAACGCCAGGAAGCGCGCTACGTACGCCACCAGCAGGATCCAGATCGTGTCGTAGAGCCGGATGCCGAGCACGGGCACCGGCCGCACCCAGGCCAGGATCATCGCCAGCGCGACCACCGTCCCCGGCACCGCGTAGGGCAGCATGACCAGCAGGTCCACCGCCCCGGCGCCGGGGAGGCGTGCACGGGTGCGCAGGTAGCCGATGGCCGCGCCCAGGATCACCACCAGCGTGGCGGCGCCGCCGGCCAGCAGCAGGCTGTTGAGCAGCGCGCGGTGCACCTTGGGGATGCCAAACAGCGCCGTGGCGTAGTGCTGCAGGGTGAAGTGCTCCCAGTGGGGTGGCAGGCCGTAGGCGCGGATGAGCGAGGTCAACAGCACCGCCAGGAAGGGCAGCCCGGCGCTGATGCACACGAACAGGCCCAGGAGCGCCGCCACCGGGCCGCGCCACCGACCCAGCGCCACCAGGTGCCGCTGGGCGGTCTGACCGCCCACGACGGTGAACCGCCCGCGGCGCAGGAGCGCGCGCTGCGCCGCCAGCAGCACGCCCGCGATCGCCACCAGCCACATCGACAGCGCGGCGGCCACCCGCAGGTTGTCGCGCAGGTCGAAGTTCAGGATCGTGGTGTAGATGCGCGTGGGCAGCACGAAGTAGCGGGCGGGAAAGCCCAGCACCGCGGGGATGCCGAAGTTGGCCAGCGACGACATGGCCAGCAGCAGCGCGCCGGCCAGCACGCCCGGCGCGGCCAGCGGCAGCGTGACGTCGCGCAGCACGCGCCAGGGGCCCGCGCCCGCCAGGCGCGCCGCGGCTTCCAGCGACGGGTCCATGCGCTCGAGCACGCCCAGCGCCGCCAGGTACGCGATGGGGTAGCCGTAGAGGATCAGGACCAGCACGATCCCGGCCTGGCCGTAGATCACCACCAGCGGCTCCTGGGCGCCGGTCAGCGCGCGCCACGCCTGGTTGAGGTACCCGGCGGGGCCAGCCAGGTAGACCCACGCGATGGCGCCGATGAACGGCGGGATCATGTAGGGCAGCAGGAGCAGGGTGCGCCAGAGGCCGCGGCCCGGCAGGTCGGTGCGGGCCACGAGCCAGGCCAGCACCGCGCCCAGGGCCGTGCCGCCCACGGTCGCCCACCCCGAGGTCACCAGGCTGTTGACCAGCACGCGCTGGGCCGCCGGGTCGCGGGCCAGGCGCACGTAGTGCGCCATCGAGAGACGCCCCTCGGCGACGAACGACTGGAGGATGAGGACCACCGAGGGGTAGAGCACCAGCACCAGCAGGAGTCCCGCAAGCGCCACGGCGGCCGCGGCGGCCCCCACGCGCAGGGCGGCGCGCGGCCAGTCCGTCCGGCGCAGCGGGACGGCGGCCTCCTGCATGGCCGTCACTGGATGCCGAACAGCTCCGAGAAGGTCCGCTTGATCTCCTCGCGGTGCCTGTCGATGTAGCCCAGGTTGGTCTGGATGAGCTTCAGGTCGGACGGATCGGGCGCCCCCTGCGGCAGCGGGATGCCCGGGATCACCGGCACGTACGCCCGCTGCACGAACAGGCGCTGGGCCTCGGGCGTGTACAGGTAGTCGAGGAACGCCTTGGCGGCGGCCTCGTTGGGCGTCCCCTTGATGATGGCGATCGGCGTGGGCACCAGCACGGCGCCCTCCTGGGGCCAGATGTGGTCCACCGGCGAGCCCTGGGCCTTGGCCGCGCGCACGAAGAAGTCGACGATCTGGGCGATGCTGATCTCGCCGGCGGCCAGCGCCCGCAGCACGTCGCCGTTCGCGCGGAGGATCCTGGCGTCGTTCTCCTTCAGCTTGCGGTAGTAGTCCCACCCGAACTCCCGCATGCTGGCGAAGGTGCCGACGTGGGCGAAGGCGGCGCCCGAGACGAACGGGTTGGGCATGCCCGCGCGGCCCCGGTAGCGCGGCAGCGTCAGGTCCCACCACGACGTCGGCCGGAACCGGACGTGGTTGGTGTTGAACGCCACCACGTTGAAGATCAGGCGCACCTCGTGGTAGCGGTTGCCGTCGTAGTGCAGCTTGGGGTCGGCCCGTCGGCCGGTGGGCGGGGCGTAGGCCAGCAGCAGGTCGCGCCGGGCCAGGTCCTGGAAGAAGGCGATGTCGGCGAACCAGATGACGTCGGCCTGGATGCGGCCGCCCTGGAGCTCGGCCTGCAGCTTGGCGACCACCGGCCCCGAGCCGGCCCGGAAGATCTTCACGTCGACGCCCGGATGGCGTCGCTTGAAGTCGCCCACCAGCAGGTTGATGTCGTCCTCGGACTCTGACGTATAGAGCGTGAACGTCCCGCTGACTGCAGGCCCGGCGCCCGCGGCCCCCGGGCCGCCCGCCGCCAGCAGGGCGATCAGGATCGCGACCAGCACGCCACGCATCATACGCTACCCTCCTCCACCACGTGATCTCGACGGGCGTTACGCCGTCGCGCGTGCCGAGGGCACCGGCGCCCGGCCACCCCGTCGACGCTTTGGGATCTCGACACTCGTTACCCGTCGCGCCGCCGCCCGCACCATCACCCGCGCCGTGGGCCCGCGGGGGCGCGTCGGTCAGGTCGGCACCACGGCCTCGCGCCAGAGCTCCTCGAAGCGCGCCTTGTTCCAGCGGGCCAGGTCGCGCCCGGCGCCCAGCGAGAAGCCCTCCAGGGCGATGGCCGCCCGGTAGTCGCGCAGCCCCGCCAGGATGCGCGCGAGGTCGCGGCCGCCCTGGCCCAGGGGGAGGTGCAGACGCGCCTCGTCGGCGTCGCTGAGGTGGACGTGGACCACCCGCTCGAGCTGCGCGATGAACGCCACCTCGTCCTCGCCCCATGGGATGTGCGCGACGTCGACCACGGTGCCGACGTTGGCGCGGTCGACCTCGCGCACCAGCCGGTTGGCGTCAGCGGGCGTTACGACGAACTCGCCCTGGCGCGGCTCCATGTGCTCGACGCCCACCACCAGGCCCCTGGCCGCCGCCTCGTCGGCCAGCGTGCGGACCGCCGCCACCAGCCCGGGCCAGTAGGCCTCGGCGTCGTCGTGCGGCGCCGTGGTGCGCCCGGGGTGCATCACCACGAGCCGGGCGCCCAGGGCCACCGCCATGGCGAGCGACGTCTGCAGCGCCTCCAGCGACGCCCGGCGGATGCCCTCCAGCGTCGAGGTGACGTTCAGGTCCCAGCTGAGCGCGTGCAGGACCACCACGAGGCCCCGCCGGCGCGCGGCCTCCCCGAGCGCCGCGGGGTCGGCGCCGTCGCGCACCAGGTGGTAGGCCCACAGCTCGACGCCGTCGTAGCCGAACTCCACGGCGGCATCCAGCACGTCGGCGGGGTCGTGCGCCCACAGCAGCGGCGCGCTCAGCAGCACCTGGCAGTGGCGCTGCACCGGCGGCAACTCGCCCGGCGCGGCGGCCAGCACCGGCCGGTGGCGGCGCCGCGGCCGGGGCCGCGGGCGCACGATGTCCATGGTCGCCCGCAGTTCGGCCGCCACGCGGAAGGGCTTGGTGAAGACGCGCCCGGGCAGCGTGGTGATGAACTCCCGCGGGCTCCGCCGGAACTCGGTGGTGATCTCGAAGGGCTTGGCCAGCAGGCGACGCGCCACGCTGTTGACGTACTGCTCCATGAAGTGCAGGGTGTCGACGGCCACGGCGCGGCCGCAGACCGCGCACAGCACGCGCGACAGCCCGCCGGCCCCGGGCGCCACCAGGTGCGCCGTGGCCCGCCGGCAGCGCCCGCAGTAGAGTTCGACCTCGTAGCGTTCCTCGACGGTCGGCACGGTGTCCTCCGCGTGGACCCAGACCTGCTTCCGCCCCTAGCCGCCCAGCACCTGCCGGACGGCGGCGACGATGTCCTCCTCTTGCGGCACCGCGGCGCGCTCGAGGGTGCGGTTGTACGGCAGCGGGCACTCCTGTCCGCCCAGGCGCACGATGGGCGCGTCGAGGTAGTAGAACGTCTCCGTCTCGGCCAGCCGCGCGGCGATCTCGGCGCCGATGCCCAGGGTCTTGGTGGCCTCGTAGACGATGACCACGCGCCCGGTCTTGCGCGCCGAGGCCTCCAGCGTGGGCACGTCGAGCGGCCGCAGGGTGCGGGGATCGACCACCTCGACGCTGATGCCCTCCTGCGCCAGCCGGGCGGCGGCGGCCAGGGCGCGCCCGACCATCACCGACGTGGCGATCACGGTGACGTCGCTGCCCGGGCGCACCACCGCGGCCTGGCCCAGCGGTACCGGGGTCAGCGGCTCGGGCACGGGGCCGCGCTCCTTGTAGAGCAGCTTGTGCTCCACGAACACCACCGGGTTGTCGTCACGGATGCTCGCCAGCAGCAGCCCGGCCGCGTCGGCCGGCGTGGCCGGCGCCACCACCTTCAACCCGGGCACGTGCGCGAACCACGCCTCCAGGCTCTCGGAGTGCTGGGCGGCGGCGCCGGTGCCCGAGCCCGCAGGCGTGCGGACCACCATGGGCACACGCGCCTTGCCACCGAACATGTAGCGGATCTTCGCGGCCTGCAGCACCAGCTGCTCCATGGCCAGCGTGATGAAGTCCATGAACTGGATCTCCAGCACGGGCCGCAGGCCCGTGAGGGCCGCGCCGATGGCGCACCCGGTGATGGCGGCCTCCGAGATGGGCGTGTCGCGCACCCGCTCGGGGCCGAACTCGGCCAGCAGGCCGTCGGTGACCGCGAACGCGCCGCCGTAGACGCCGATGTCCTCGCCCAGCAGCACGACCCGCGGGTCACGGCGCATCTCCGCGCGCAGGGCCTCGCGCAGCGCCTCGCGGTAGGTGAGCTCACGCGTGGCCGTCATCACAGCGCGCCGGCCTCCGGAGCGTGCCCCGACCCGCGGTGGGGCGCGTCGGCGCCCGCAGAATCGGCATCCGGCACCCGAGGCGGACCCTGGCCGTCGCGGGGGCGGCGCGCATGAGCATCGGGATCGCCAGCGGCCGGGTCAGGGGCGGCAGCGGTCGGGCCGTCGTCTGCGTAGACGTCGTCGAGCAGCGTCGCCGGATCGGGCTCGGGGCTGGCCTCGGCGAACCGCAGCGCGTCGTCGATGATCGCACGCGCCTCGGCCTCGAGCCGCGCCGCCGCGTCGTCGGTCAGCAGGCCTTCGGCCACCAGCCACTGCCGGAAGCGCACGATGGGGTCGCGCTGCCGCCAGGCGTCGACCTCGTCGCGGGTGCGATAGCGCTGGAGGTCGCTCTTGCTGTGGCCCCGGTAGCGGTAGGTGACGCACTCCAGCAGCGTCGGGCCCTCGCCGGCGCGCGCCCGAGCCACGGCGGCAGCCGCCGCGGTGTAGACCGCCAGGACGTCCATGCCGTCGATGGTCTCCCCGGGGATGCCGTAGGCGCAGGCGCGCTGGCTGATGCGCTCGACGTTCATGCTGCGCGCCACGGGCATGGACATGGCGTACTGGTTGTTCTCGCAGACGAACACCACCGGCAGCCGCCAGATGGAGGCCAGGTTCAGCGCCTCGTGGAACGCGCCCTCGTTGGCGGCGCCGTCGCCGAAGAACGCCACGCACACCTGGCCGCTGCGCCGCAGCTGGATCGATAGCCCCACCCCGGTGGCAATCGGGAGGCCGCCGGCCACGATGCCGTTGGCGCCCAGGTTGCCGCCCTCGACGTCGGCGATGTGCATGCTGCCGCCCCGGCCGCGGCACAGCCCCGTGGCCTTCCCGAGGAACTCGGCCATCATGGCGCGCACGTCGGCGCCCTTGGCCAGGCAGTGGCCGTGGCCCCGGTGGGTGCTGAGGATGTAGTCGTCGGGCCGCAGCGCCGCGCAGACGCCCGCGGCGACCGCCTCCTGCCCGATGCTCAGGTGCATCGTGCCGTGGACGCGCCCCTGGGTGAAGAGCACCTCCGCCCGCTCCTCGAACGCCCGAATGAGCAGCATGGTGCGCAGGAGCCCGACGAGCCGATCGGTGGGCAGGGCCAGCGCCTTCACCGTACGCCCTCCGCGCGCGCTGCGGAGGCCACCGTCGCGGTGCGGGCAGCGTCCAGCACGGCGGCGGCCGCCACGTGGTCGGTGACGAGCACGTCCACCAGGCCGCCCCGCAGCGCCCCGGCGATCGCCGCCGCCTTCTCTGCCCCGCCGGCCACCGCCACCACGGTGCGGATGCGCCGGAGGTCGTCGAGGGTCACCGCCAGGATGCGCCGGTCGAGGGCGCCGTCGACGGGTGCGCCCGTCGCGGTGTAGGCCCGCGTGCAGATGTCGCCCACGGCGCCCCGCCGCCGCAGCTGCGCCAGGTCGGCCGCCGAGAAGTAGCCGCTGCGCACCAGCGTGGACGACGGCACGAGCGCGCCGATCCCCACCACCGCCACGTCCACCGTCCGCGCCTGCGCCAGCACCCGTCGGATGCCGACGTCGGCCAGCAGGGCGCGCGCCAGCGCGGGCGCTGCGACGATGGCCGGCGCGTGGAGCAGGTGGGCCTGGCCCGCGAACGCAGCGGCCAGGCCGGCGGCCAGGTCGTTGGCGTGGATGCCGGGTGCCACCTGCCCGACGCCGCCCACCAGCGGCACGACCACCGGCCGCAATGGCCGGGGCCGCAGGTGGTCCACCACCGCCCGCAGCGTGGTCCCCCACGAGATGCCCACGCGCGCACCGCCCTGCAGCGCGCGTTCGAGGTAGCGGGCGCCGGCGCGGCCCAGCGCGCGCCGCGTCGCCTCGGGATCGCCGGCGTCGCCGGTGACCACGATGGCCTCGCGCAGGCCGAAGCGGTCCTCCAGGGCGCGCTCGAGCTCGTGGTGCGTCCCGGGCGGGGCCGCGATCTCGATGCGCACGACGCCCACCTCGCGGGCGCGCCGCAGCAGGCGCGAGACCGTGGGCCGCGACAGCCCCAGGCGTGCGGCGATCTCCTGCTGCGTGAGGTCGCGCAGGTAGTACAGGTCGGCCACCTTGGCCAGCAGCGCGGCGGCGCGCGCCCCCGCGCGCGCGGCCTGTGTCCGGCCCTCCATCGCGCGCGTCTCGCCCGCGCCCGTCTCGCCGCGGCTCATGACGCGTGCACCCGCCAGCCCCGATGTGGCAGAGCCGGGACGCGAGGCGCCGGGGTGCGGTGCGTCATGCCGATCCCGCCCGCGCGGGCAGGCGCCCGGCGTCTGCGGCCAGCGGCGGCAGCGTGCCGTCGCGCACCAGGACGTCCTGCAGCCGCCGCAGGTGCACCACGGCCAGGGACTCGTCGAGCTCAACGTCGGCCGCCGTCAGCAGCGCGTCGCGGGCCACCGGGCGGCGCACGCGCGCCCCGGTGGTCACCCCCACCGGCACGGCCTCGCGCGCCCGCGCCTCGTCGGCCGCCAGGGTCACGCCGTAGACCGCATCCCCGCCGATGCCGTCGAGCACGTCGCCCGGGTGGAGGTCGCGCTTGGCGGCCGCGACGCACTCGGCCACGGGGGCGCCGGATGCCGCCATGGTCACCTCGCCGTCGAGCACGGCGCGCGCGATCGTCACCGGCGCCTCCAGGCTGGCCAGGTGGTACGGACGGTAGAGCAGGTAGTAGGGCCCCGCACCCATCCGGAGGTAGGCGAGGTCCCGCCGCAACGCAGCATCGTCCGTCCGGCCCACCACGAAGACCCCGGGCGCCACGTCGCCCACGGCGAAGTCGACCACACCGCTGCGCTGCAGGAGGCCGCCGTCGGCGACGGGCACGAACACGCGCAGCAGGTCGGCCAGGTCTGCCCGCGGACCGTGGAGGCCAGGGCGGTCGGGGACGAGGCCGGTGGCGTTGGCCAGGACCGTGAGCTCCGCCATGGTCTTGGTGCCGTCCACGAAGGCGGCCAGCATGCGCGGGCTCATGCCCCGCTGCGCGGCCTCCAGCGCCACCGACGCCGCGGTGGCGGTACGGTCGAGGCGGTTGTTCTTGCCCTTCCCCGCACAGACCACGTCGAGCCCCACCACCCGCGCGAACTCGACCAGCTCGGCCAGGACCGCGGGCTCGTCGCCGGCGGCCAGCGTGTAGACCACGCCGGCAGCGCGCGCCTGCCACGCCAGGAGCGGCCCCACCGTGGCCTCGGCCTCGACGTTGAGGGTGACCACGGCACGCCGCCGCGCCAGCGCCGCCAGCGCCAGCCGCCCACCGGCGTCGGGGTCGCCCGTGGCGTCTACGACCACGTCGACCTCGGGCAGGTCGAGGAGCACATCGGCGCGCGTGGTGGCCACCGCGCGCCCTGCGTGCGCGAGGCGCGTGGCCTCACCGTCGTCCCCGGCAGACCCGACGGGGACGCCGGCGTGCGCCAGCGCCGCCGCCGCGCGGTCGGGCACCACGTCGCAGGCACCCACCAGGACGAACCCGGGCAGGCGTCCCAACCGCCGGCACAGGCTCGCGCCCATCTGGCCCGCGCCGACCACCGCCACGCGGATCGGCCGTCCCTCGCGCGCGCGCGCCTGCAGGCGCGTCAGCAGTCCCATCGGCAAAGTGAACAAATGTTCATGAACGCGCAAACGTGCATATAGGCGTTCGGCAGCACCGGCCCGATCCCCTGCCCGAAGCCGGCGGTGCGACGCGGGGCCCCCGGCTCCCTGACGAGCGTGCGTCCCGATGTGGAGCCCCGATGCGCATGTGCCCCGACGCGCATGCGCCCCGACGCGCGCTGGGGCGGCCGCAGGTGTCTCGAAGCGACTAGCTGCCGGCGGGACGGCGCAGCAGCCCCGCCACGATGCGCCGGGCCGCGATGCGGGCGCCCAGCGTCGCCAGCGCGCGCCACAGGCGCGGCCGCGCGGAGGGGACAAGGGCGCAGGCGAGGTGTGCGGCGAGCCGCGCCGCCAGGTGCGCGGCGGCCGCAGGTGGCACGTCGGGGCCGCCCACCGCGCTTAGGTCGCGCGCGGGGCGGTAGGCTTCCGCGGCATCCGGGACGTAGGCCAGCGCGGGCACCGTCTGTGCCAGCGCCTCCAGCACCTGCCGGGCGTCGGCGCGTCCGCGGCGGTAGTCGTGCTCGCGCCATGCCTCGTCGAAGAAGCCGCCGAAGTTGCCCAGGAAGTCGCCGGCCAGCGTGCCGGGCGCCGGCGCGATGAGGTGCAGGTCCAGGTCGACTTTGTTGCGCAGCCCCGCGACGTTCTCGAGCGCGTAGGCCAGGTCGAGGAAGAGCGCGGCCGCCGCGGGATCGTCGCGCACCCGCGCGTAGAGCGCGTCGTCGCGGGCCAGCAGCGGGCCCAGGCGGCGCAGGTTCTCGTCGAGGTGGCGGCGGCGTGCCTCCTCGGGCGGGACGGTCTCGCCGGCCGCGCGGGTGCCCTTGAACGTTGCGATCTCCGCCACCAGGTCCGCGGCCCGCGCTGCGGCCGCCGCGCGCGACGGTGCCGGGGCGTCGGCGACCACGGCCGCCAGGCAGTCGAGCAGGCGGTCCTGCCAGCGCAGCCGCGTGTTGATGCGGCTGGCGCGGATCCAGTCGCGCTTGGACGCCTCGCCCAGCACCGCGTTGAGGAGTCGATCGGCCAGCACGCGCGCAGACAGCGGCGCCTCGCCCAGGTCCGGTGCCACCGCCGCCGCACCGGGGAACGGGTCGACGAGGAGGTAGACCCTGCGGTCGGCCGCCGCTGCCGGCTCCTCGTCTTCCACCGCCTCGACGAGGTCGCGGGCCAGCCCCACCGGCTCGTTGTTGAACAGCCCGCCGTCGGCGTAGGTGAAGGCCCGCATGCCGTCCGGCGCGTAGATGTCCGCGTGCCGGTAGTCGGCCAGGCGCCGCTCGAGGCGGACGGTGGGGAATGCGAACGGAAACGCGCCGGAGGCGATCGCCGCCCGGGCGATCGCCTGCCAGTCGGCGGGAACGCCCGCCCGCACCGTGAAGGTGATCCAGTCGGCGAAGAGCGCGGTGTCGAACCGTCCCGGGGTGTTGGCGTACCCCAGTGAGTAGCGCACACCGTTCAGGTTGGCGAGCGCGAACGCCACGCGCAGGGTGGCGGGGGCCGCGGGGTGGGGGCCCGCCGCGGGACGCGCAGCCGTCGCGGGGTGGCGGAGCAGGATCGCCCGGGCCAGCGCCCAGATGGCCCGATCGGAGAAGAAGCTCGCACCCGGCGGCCCCTCGGTCAGCTGCGCGAACGAGATCTCCCTGACCCAGGCGCGGTGCAGGTCGGCCGCCGCGGCGCGGTCGACCATCAGCGCGCGGGCCAGCACCGCTGCGGTCATCGCCCCCGCCGACGCCCCCGTGACCACGTCGAGCACGACGGGTGCAGACGCGTCGAGGCGATGTTCGAGGGCCCAGAGCAGCTCGGCGACCGCGCCCGCCTGGTAGGCGCCCAGCGAGACGCCGCCCGAGAGCACCAGCGCCAGCCGCGTCGTCACGGCCACGCGCCCTCAGGGCACCATCAGGTACTGGACGCTGAGTCCCCAGCCCGCCAGCGCCGCCCCCGTGGCCTCGGGCACCGGTGCCGGGTCGACCGCGTCCCACCCCACGGGCAGGCTGCGGCCGAGCGCGCCGAGCAGGGCCTGCAGCAGGCCGCCGCCGGCGCCGTACTCGACCACGGTCGCCTGCGCGAGCCCTGCGCGCCGCA
Organism: Armatimonadota bacterium; assembly: GCA_031459855.1. Classification (NCBI taxonomy): domain Bacteria; kingdom Bacillati; phylum Candidatus Sysuimicrobiota; class Candidatus Sysuimicrobiia; order Candidatus Sysuimicrobiales; family Candidatus Humicultoraceae; genus Candidatus Fervidifonticultor; species Candidatus Fervidifonticultor primus. The sequence continues at coordinate 1,473,806 of JAVKHP010000001.1, read as the reverse complement.
TGGCGATCGTCACCGCTGCGGGCAGGTGGCCCAGGCTGTCGACCAGGCCCAGCCGCTGCGCCTGCAGCCCGGTGTAGATGCGTCCGTCGGCGAGCCGCCGCACGCGCGCGGGATCCATCCTGCGGCCCCGGGCCACCGCCTCGACGAACCGCGCGTAGGCCTCGTCGACCAGGCGCTGCACGATCGCGGCTTCGGCCGGCGTCATCGGGCGGTTGGGGTTACCCAGGTCCTTGAACGCACCGCTCTTGAACACGATGGTGCGGACGCCGATCTTGCGGCTCAACGCCTCGGTGTTGGCCAGCGCCACGATCACGCCGATGCTACCCGTGACGGTGGTGGGCGCTGCGACGATGTGGTCGGCGGCCGCGGCGACGTAGTACCCACCCGAGGCCGCCACCTCGGTCAGGAGGGCCACGACCGGTTTGCCGGCACGCCGCAGCGCGACGAGGGCTTGGTAGAGTTCGTCGCTGGCCACCACCGAGCCGCCCGGCGTGTCCAGCTCGACGATCACCGCCCGGATGGCCGGATCGCGCCGCGCACGCTCCAGCAACGCCACGAGGGCGCGGCTGGAGGCCCCGGTGCCCAGCAGCGCGACACCCCGGCCCTCGCGCGAGATCGGCCCGACGACCCGCACGACCGCGATCTTCTCCGGCCCCTCGCCGCTCAGGTAGCGTTCCGCCGGTGCGTCCCAGCGCGCGAGGCCGCCCATGCGGGCGCCCCACAGGAACCCCGCCACGCCCCCCGCTGCCGTCGCGGCCGCCAGCGCCGCGGCGGCGAGCACCACACCCGCTGCGACCCACATCGTCTGCCGCATCGTCGTCCCTCCCCGACGGCACGTCCTCCGACGCACCGCACGTCCTCCACCTGCCGCCCACGTGCCGGGGCGCCGTAGTCGACGCCGACGGGGCGCCCTCTGGCACCCCCGACGACGCACCACGGGGTCGGCCCCGGCGGCGCGCCCGCGAACGCGCCCCGCGTCCTGTCCCGCACCGCCGCTGGAGGGGTTCGGCCTGCGCCGGCGCGCAGCCTTCGGCGCCGTGTGGCCTCCGATGTCGTCGTGCCGCTATTGCGTCCTGCGGGACATCGCAGCCCCGGTGCCGGTACCGGGGCTGCCACCCGCGGCCACCACGCCAGCGGCCGGCCGCGTGGTGCAGTCTCCGGTCGTTTGTCGTTTACAGCACGAACAGGACGACGTAGTAGAGCACGAGGAGCGCGGCGCCCACCGGCACCGCCACTTGCGCCCACTGGCGGCTCCCGATCCCCAGGCGCCCCGCGGCGACGATGTTGGGGATGTTGCCGGGGATCAGCATCCCACCGCTGACCAGCAGCCCCATGAGCACGGCCTGGACCTGCCGGGCGCTCATGCGCGCGTCGACCTCGGCGGCTGTCAGCGTCGCGTTGTCCAGCACGGCCGAGACCATGTTGATCCAGTAGAGCACGCGCGCGTCGAGGCCGATCACGTACGCCTCGATCACCGGCCGGAACCCTTCCCCCAGCAGCGTGAGCGCCACCACGAAGAGGTAGACGCGGGCGGCCCGGACCACCACGGTGCGCACCGACTCGACCGCAGGCGACGCGATCAGGGAGGCGTCGGGCGACGCGCCCGCTGCGGGGGCTGGGAGGGCGTCGGGCGACGCGCCCGCTGCCGAGGCCAGGGGGGCGTCGGGGGTCCCGGAGGCGCCCGGCGCGTCTGCGAGCGGTGCGCCCGGCGCACCGGTCGATGCGGCGTCGCCCGCGCCCCGCACGGCGTCCCGCGCTGCCACGCGCGCCAGCACTCCCAGCGCCACCACGCCCGGGACGACGTAGGGCCCCAGCAGCCGCAGCAGGAACCAGAACTCCTGCCGGAGCTTGGCCGTGGCGATGGTCGACAGCGGCTCGCCGACCGGCGTGAGCGCGGCGCCCAGGCCGATGGCGAAGCAGGCGAACACCACGATGCGGGTCTCGGTGCGCCGGGGCAGGCGCAGGGCCGAGATGAACTCCACGAGCACCAGCGAGGCGATGATCGCCGTGACGACACTCGCGGCCAGCCCCAGCCCCACGGTGGCCACCGCCACGAGGGCGCCGGCGCCGATCCGGGCCTGGGCCCAGTCGACGGCCTGCCCCACGTGGGTGCGCGCCCACAGGAAGAGCAGGCCGAACCCGAAGACCGCTGCGGTGATCGGCAGCGGATGGCGCAGCGCCTCACCGATCAGGGGCACCGTGAGCACCCCCGACGCCAGGGCCGAGGCCACGCCGGCGACGAACAGGAATGCCTCGAGGTTCTGCTCGATCCGGCGGGAGAGGAACGGGCCCGCCAGGACCACCAGCAGGACGACGAGGTTGGCGAGGATGGGGAACGGCACGGTTCAGGATTACACCGCACCGGCTCGCATGGCGTCAAGGGCCGCGACATGGTACATTGAGACGTTGGAGGAGTTCGGGAGCCCGGTACCCGGACGGTCTCGAAAACCGTTGGGCGCATGCGCGCCTCGTGGGTTCAAATCCCACCTCCTCCGCCATCGTCCGGGCGTTACCGATTCCGCAGGGATCCTGGTGTCGCATGGTGCGCGCGGGCACGTGGGCGCCGCCATCGTCTGCCCGTCAGCGGCGCCGCGGAGACCGCACGTCGTGGCAGCGTCCGGACGTCCCGCTCCGTGGTCGTCTGGGGTCCCCACGACCTCGACCGTCCGGGGCCGCTGACCGAATTTCCACCTTCCGGGAACGGCCCTACCATGGTCGGGCGCCCGGCCGGCTGGCACCCTTATAAGAAAGACGGGAACGATCCTGAATCCCCGGAGGTGTCACGGTGAAGCGATTCCTGCTGGCGCTGGTGCCGGTGACGATCCTGGCCACGGCGTCACTGGCGTTCACGCACATCTACACGCATCCGCTCGACGAGGTCGCGCCGCCGGCCGAGGAGACCGTGATCGCGCCGGTCGCAGCCGATGCGCCCGCCCCCCAGGCGCCCGCCCTTGCGCCGGAGGTCCGCAAGACCGTCGTCGCCCAGAGCGAGCCCCCCAAGCCGCAGCAGCAGGAGGCGACCACGGGTCAGGTGCCGACGCAGGTCGAAGAAGAGAAGGACGAACCGCTGCCCGAACTGGTCGTGGACAAGACCCCCCTGATGCAGGCCATGGCCGAGCTCGACCGCGCGCTCCACGAAGCCAAGCTCGCGGTCGTGGCGGTGGACGCGGCGGCGCAGCAGCGGCACATCCAGGAGTCGGTGAACCTGCTTGCGGGGGCCGGGGAGCCCCAGTTCCGGCTGATCGCCGGAGATCCCAACACCTACAAGGGCGTCCGGCCCCTGCTGATCCAGGCCCGGGTGGTCCGCGAGGCGGCCGAGGTCCAGTGGATCGCGGCGATGCAGCGCCGGACCGAGGCGGCGGCCAGGAAGGTGGCCGAGCTCGCCCAGGCAGGGACCGCCCCCGAGACCACGACCCCACAGCCCGCGCAGCCAGCGCTGGACCTCTCCGCGACGGTCGGACCCAGCGGCGTGCTAGGCACCCGCGGGATGCGGCCGGAGGAGCAGGCCCAGCAGCTCGTCGACCGCGCGATCCGGCAGGCAGCCGAAGCCCTGACCCTCGCGGCGCGGACGCAGCCAGCCGGCGGCGGTGGCGGGCTGGAGGGCGACGTGCAGACCGCGCGGGTCTCCGACGAGGCAGCGCAGCTCATGCAGGCGGTGGTGCGCACCCTCGAGACGGCGAAGAAGATCGTCCAGATCGCGATCGACCGCTAGGGAGACGGGGTACGGAGCGGAAGACGGGGTACGGAGCGGAAGACGGCGTAAGGAGACGGCAAACCGCTGCCTTCGCACCGCTTCGCTCTGGTACCCCAGAGACGGATACGGAGCGGAGGACGGCGTAAGGAGACGGCGCGGGCACGCGGCGCGAAGAACCCCTGCGCCGCTGCGGATAGATCGCCTGTGCCCGTGCATCATATGCCCCCGGGCGGCGCGCCAGCCGGCGCGCCGCCCGCGTTCGTGCCAGTGTCGGAGACGCGCGTCGGCGCCTGGCAGCGTGCCGACGGCTGCACGGTGCCGCCGGGGCGCCGGCGTATCGTGCGGCCACGGCGTACTCTGCAGCGATTGGGGTACTATAGATCTTGACGTGAGCGGGCCTGGCCTGCGGCGCAAGTTCCTGCTGGCCTTCGTCGGGCTGGCCGCGCTGTTCGCGGCGGTCTTCGGAGTGCTGGCGGCCTCGCGCCTGCGCGCCGCGCTTGGCGAGCAGGTGCGGCTGCGGGCCAAGGTGGTGGCCGAAGAGCTGGCGCGCGAAGCGTCGTCGTTCCTGCGCACCCCGGAAGGCCTGACGCCCGGGCCCACCAGCAGCCGCCTCACGCGCCGGCTGGTGGCCGGGACCGTGTTGTACGCGCAGATCTACCGCGACGGCCGCCTGCAGTTCACCGACGGGCGCGCCGATCTGGCCGTCGCCGTCCCGCCGCTGGACCGCCCGATGGCGATCTACATGCGCCGCTCGCCCTCGGGCACGCCCTACCTCGACCTCCTGCGGGCCGTCCCCGAGTTCCCGCTGGAGCGGCAGGTCTTCGTCCGCGTGGGGTTTCCGCTCTCGGACGTCGCCCGCGCCATCCGGCGGGAGACGCGCATGATCGCGCTGGCCGGGGCGCTGCTGCTGGCCGCGGGCACGCTGGCCGCCGTGGGGCTGTCGCGGGCGATCCTGGGCCCGGTGGAGCGGCTGGCCGCGGGCATTCGCGACGTGCGCCGCGGCAACTACGCCGCCCGCGTGCAGGCGACGACCCGCGACGAGCTGCAGCTGCTGGCGGAGGAGTTCAACGCCATGGCCGCCGCCATCGAGGCGCGCGACCGGGAGCTGGCCCGGGTCAACGAGGCCCTGCGCCGGGCCAACCGCATCAAGGACGAGTTCTCGGCAGCCATGAGCCACGAGCTCAAGACGCCGCTGCACGCCATCCGCGCCTATGCCCAGCTCATGCTGGAGGGCATCGACGGCCCGCTCACCGACGCCCAGCGCCGCGACCTGGAGGCGATCCACGCGGCCGGGGACCACCTGCTCCACCTCATCGAGGCGATCCTGCGCTACTCGGCGCTGGAGGCGGGCGGCATCACCCCGCAGCTGGCCGACGTGCCCGCGGCCGGGGTCGTCGAGCAGGCGTGTCAGAACGTGGCCCACCTGGCCCGCGCCAAGGGCCTCGGCATCGAGACCCGCATCGACGGCACGGTGACGGCGCGCGCCGACGAGACGATGCTGCGGCAGATCCTGATCAACCTCCTGCACAACGCCATCAAGTACACCGCCCGGGGGAGCATCACGGTGGGCGTTGCGCCCGCCGACGGCCAGGTGGTCTTCAGCGTCGCCGACACCGGCCCCGGCATCGCCCCCGAGGACGCCGCCACGGTGTTCGAACCGTTTCGGCGCGCGGGCGACGCGGCCCGCCGCGAGGTGGACGGCATCGGGCTGGGCCTGGCCGTGGTCCGCCGGTACGTGGAACTGCTGGACGGCCGCATCTGGTTCGAGAGCGGTCCGCAGGGCGGGACGACGTTCTACGTCGCTCTGCCCCGGGGGAGGACGGCATGAGGATCCTGGTCGTCGAGGACGACGCGCGCTCGCGCGACCTCCTGGTGCGCTACCTCACCGCCAAGGGGCACCAGGTGATCACCGCGGACGATGGCGGCCGCGCCCTGGCGGCGGTGGCGGCCCACGACCCCGAGCTCGTGCTGCTGGACGTGAACCTGCCGGTCATGGACGGCTGGCGCGTGCTGGAGGCGGTGCGCAAGGTCAGCCGGGTCCCGGTCATCATGGTCACGGTCCACGACACGCCGCAGGACAAGGTGGCCGGTCTGGACCTGGGCGCGGACGACTACATCACCAAGCCGTTCGATCTGCGCGAGCTGGACGCCCGGATCACCGCCGTCGCCCGGCGGGCCTACCCCACCGCGCCCCGGCTGATCCGCGCCGGTGCGCTGACGCTGGACGACGAACGCAAAGAGGTGGTGGTGCGGGGCCGGCCGGTGGTGCTGTCGCCCAAGGAGTACGAGCTGCTCCGGCTGCTGGCCGCGCGCCCCGGGAAGGTGTTCTCGACCGACGAGATCGTGGCGGCGGTCTGGCCCGACCGCGACGACGCAGCCGCCGAGGACGTGAAGAAGTACGTGCACATGCTGCGGGCCAAGATCGAGGAGCACCCCGGCCAGCCGAAGGTGATCGTCACCGTGCGCGGGTTCGGCTACCGGTTCGTGCCCCCGGAGCCCGGCGCGTCCGGCGAGCTCAGTGGTCCGTCGGCGCCATGATGTCCCGGACGCGGCGGCGGCCTGTGTCCGGTCACCAACCCCGTTCAGTGCGCCGCCAGCCCACCTGGTCGGTGCGCATGCGCGCACGCTATACTGAAAGACGACCGCGGAGGGGTGCGAGAGCGGTTGAATCGGCACGCCTGGAGAGCGTGTAGGTGGGCGTCGAGCCTGCCTCGTGGGTTCGAATCCCACCCCCTCCGCCACCGTACGTCGGTTCGGCCCCAGGGGCACGCGACGACGTCGGGGGAGGCCCGGCGCGGTGGCAGGCCGCCCGGCCGACGCCGATGAGGGCGCGCTCCCACCGACGCGGACCGACGGACGCGGAGGACGCATGAGGACCATCCCGCAGTTGCAGGCCGCCCGGGCGTGGGAGGCGCTCCGTCGCACCGTGCGCGGGGCGCGCGACGTGCTGGCCATCGTGCTGGTGGCCGTCGTCCTCGCGCAGCTGGTGATGACGTCGGTGGCGCAGGCCTACCAGGTCGAGCAGTCCTCGATGGAACCCACGCTGCTCCCGCACGACCGCGTGCTGGTCAACAAGCTGGTCTACCGGCTCCGCGCCCCGCGCCCCGGCGACGTGGTGGTGCTCCGCTACCCGCGCGATCCGACCCGCAACTACATCAAGCGGCTCGTGGCGGGCCCCGGCGCCCGCGTCGAGATTCGGGCGGGGCAGCTGCTGGTCGACGATCGGCCGGTCGAGGAGGTCTACCTCAACGGCATCCAGGGCCCGCCGACCGGGGATTGGGGCCCGGAGGTGGTGCCGCCCGACAGCTACTTCGTGCTGGGGGACAACCGGAACAACAGCGAGGACTCCCGGGTCTTCGGGTTCCTGCGGCGGGAGCAGATCGTCGGCCCGGCGATCCTCATCTACTGGCCGCCGCATCGCGCGCGGCTGCTGCCGTAGGGCTCTCCCGGGGACCGCCACCCCCGACAGCACAGGAGACGGGACGGGAATCGCGTCCCGTCTCCTGGAGCCGGCAGGTGGAAAGCGTTACCGGGGCGTGAGGTCGAGCGCTTCGACGACCCGGACGAAGGGAATGCCGGCGGCCCGATTCACCTCTTCGACCAGCGCAGCGCTGGCGGCCTCGAACAGGCACATGACGTGGGACTCGCCGGGCACAAACGTGCTCCGGATGTAGCGGACCGGCTTCCCCTCCTGGGTGAACCGGCGGCTGGTCTCGATGGCCCGGCGCTGGGCGTCCGCGAGCTGCTCCAGGGTGATCCCCGGGAGGTCCCGATCGGCCATGTAGACTTTCATGTCCCTCCACCTCCCTGTCCGAATTGCCCTCATCCTACCGGCCGACGCCGCCGCCGACATCTACAAGACAGTAGATGCGGCCGCAGATTCTCGGGCTACTCCGGGGCGGGCCCGCGGGGTGCCCCTCGCGCGGCCGCCCAGGCCGCGATCTGGGCGCGGGACGAAAAGCCCAACTTGCTCAGGATGTGCTGCACGTGGGTGGCCACCGTGCCGGCGCTGACGTACAGGGCGCGGGCGATCTCCTGGTTCGTCATCCCCCGGGCGATCAACTCCGCCACCTCCAGCTCCCGTGGGGAGAGCGGCCCGGGTGCCCGCCGTCGGGCAGGCGTCGCGGCGGGTTCAGGCTCCTCCGCCAGGAGCTCGCCGATCAGGACGTCCACGGGCGAGGTCTGGCCCGCCTGCCAGGCGGCGTCGAACCTCCGCTTCCCCAGCATCGCGCGGACGGCGGCGACGCTGCGCTCGTGGCGAGGTCGGTCCGCCGGTCCCAGCGGCGTGCCCAGCCTCTCGCGCAGCGCCGCGGCGGCGGCAAACAGCTGGGCGGCCTGCTCGCTGCGTTCCTGGGCCGCGGCGACGCCAGCCAGCCCTTCCAGGCATTCGGCGATGCCCCACCGGTCCCCGACCCTGACACGCAGGGCCAGGCTGTCCTTGAACAGCGCCACCGAAGCCGGAAGGTCGCCCTGCAGGCGGGCGACGGTGCCCAGGCTGCCGAGCGTGTAGGCGACTCCCCAGGTGTCGCCGATCTGCTGAAACAGGACGCGGCTGTGCTCGAGTGCGGCGGCGGCGCCGGTGTACTCGCCGCGGTCGCGGGCCACCAGCCCCTGCAGGTGTCGGGCGAACGCCTCGCGGGAGACGTCGTTCAGCCGTCGCGCGACCGCGAGAGACTCCTCGCTCAACGCGGCCGCCCGCGCGATGTTGCCGCGCTCGCGCTCGACCATCCCCAGCGCGTACAGCGAGGCTGCGATCCCCGAGTCGTCCTGCAGCCGACGGAACCGCTGCAGGCTCTCCTCATGGAGGGTCGCCGCCCGCTCGTGGTCCCCCCGCAGCCGCAGGATGGTCGCCACGCCGAGCAGGGACGTCGCAACCCCCCAGTGATCGTTCACCTCGGTGAACAGGGCCAGGCTCTCTTCGATCAGCGCCGCCGCGCGGGCGTAGTCGCCGTGGGAGCGCGCCACCATCTCCTGCAGGAACAGGGCGTTGGCCATCCCCCACCGGTCCCCAAGGTCGCGGTGGATGCGCAGGCTCTCGTCGCCGTACTCCGCGGCCCGCTCGAACTCGCCCTGGCGCCAAGCCAGCACGCCGGCGGCGTGCAGCCCCCGCGCCCGGATCCGGGGGTCCCCTGCGCCCGCCGCGCGCAACGCGCGTTCCAGGCAGGCGCGCCCCTCCTCCAGGTAGCCCCGCACGTACCAGAACCACCACAGGGCGGTGGCCAGCCGCAGGGCCGCCGGCCCCTCGCCCTGTGCAAGGGCCCAGGCCAGCGCGGCACGGAGGTTGTCGTGCTCCCGCTCGAGCAGGACCAGCCAGAACCTCTCCTCGGGTCCATGCAGACGGGCCGCCGCGTGCTCGGCCAGCGCCAGGAAGTACGCGGCGTGATAGCGCTGGATCCGCGACAGCTCCCCGGTGGCGGTGAGCTGCTCGACGCCGAACTCTCGTATCGTCTCCAGCATGCGGAAGCGAGGTGCCTCGTCGGTCTCCCGCACCACGAGGCTGGCGTCCACAAGGGCCGTCAGGGCGTCCACGGCCTCCCCCGGCTGATCAGACGACCAGCACACCGCCTCTACGCCGTCGAGGGTGAAGCCGCCGACGAAGACGGCCAGCCGCCGCAGCAGGGCCTGCTCGTGCGGCTGGAGCAGCGCGTAGCTCCAGCCGACCGCCGCCCGCAGCGTCTGATGCCGCGCCGGCAGATCGCGGCCGATGCGGCGGAGGAAGTCCAGGCGATGCTGCAGGCGCTGCGCGACGGTGTGGACGGGCAGCAGCTTCACGCGGGGAGCGGCCAGCTCAATGGCCAGGGGGAGGCCATCGAGCCGGCGGCAGATCTCGGCCACGGCGCGGGCGTTGGCCTCGGAGAGCGCAAAGTCCGGGATGACCGCCTGGGCCCGGGACACGAACAGCGCCACCGACGCGCAGGCGGCGAGCGCCGGCACCGCCACCGGGACGTCGGCATCAGGGACCGGCAGCGTCGGGACGGGGAATTCCCGCTCCCAGGACAGGTGCAGTGGCACGCGGCTGGTCGCCAGGATCTGCAGGCCTGCACACGCTGCCAGCAGCTCGGCCACCTGCGGCGCGCCATCGACCAGGTGCTCGACGTTGTCGAGGACCAATAGGAACGGGCGGTCGCCCAGCGCCTCGGCGGCCCGCGCCAGCGGCGGTTGCTCCGCATCCGCCAATCCCAGCGCACGCGCGATCACGGCGCCGATCCGTCCGGGGTCGCTGACGGGCACGAGATCCGCCAGCGCCACCCCGCCCGCGAACGCATCCTGCAACCGGGTCGCCGCTTCCAGCGCCAGGCGAGACTTGCCGATACCCGGCGCGCCGGTGAGGGTGAGCAGTCTCACGCCCGCGCGGATCGACTGCACCACCGCCGAGAGCTCGCGGTCCCGCCCGATCAGCGGGGTCGGCCGCGCGGGGAGGGGCGCTGGGCGGAGCGGGTCGGGGGCGGCACCGGACGACGCCGGCGGAGAGAAGTCGGCGGGCAGATCGGCGGCGGTGATCAGGAAGAGGCGCTGCGGCCGCTTGAGATCTTTCAGCCGGTGCTCGCCGAGATCCCGCACGTCGATGCCCTCCGGCAGGCCCGCGGCCACCAGGTCGCAGGTCGTCTGGGAGGCCAGGATCTGCCCGCCGCGCGCCGCGGCACAGATCCGGGCCGCGCGGTGGACGTCGATCTCGGCGTAGCCGCTCTCGGCCGGCAACGGGTCTCCGGTGTGCAATCCCATCCGCACGCGGACGCGGGCTCCCCCCGGCCAGGCGTGCTGGGCGATGAGGCGTTGCGCGGCCACCGCCGCCAGCAGTGCGTCCAGGGCGCACGGGAAGGCGAAGAGCAAGCCGTCGCCCGGGGCCTCGAGCTCGCGGCCCCCGCACTCGGCGCAGGCCTCGCGCAGCAGGCGGCGGTAGTCTGCCAGCACGCCGACGTGCCCGGCGTCCCCCAGATCCTGCCACGCCAACGTCGATCCCTCGATGTCCGTGAACAGGAAGGTGACGGTGCCGCTCATCGTGGCCATGGGATCCACCAGGACCACACAGAGTCGCCCGCGAGCGTGAGCCGGAGTTCCACTAGCATTTGCTGGACTCCTGCTCGTTGCAGGTCACTGAAGGTCCAAGCGCCGAGGTCGGGCACCGGCTCGCCCGGAACCCCCAGCAGAGCCTGTTCGGTCCCTCCTCGAGCCTGCATGTTGAATGCGCGATTTGACGATCAAGACGAGTCGGCTCCTAGGTCTCCTCGCCTTCATCCGCCGCAGCCCGCGCTTCTTCTCGCTCGCGGATCGCGCGCCGGAGGGCCTTGCCCAGGAGCGTCTTGGGAATCTCGTCGACGATCTCGAAGCGACGGGGCACCTTGTACGCCGAGAGGTGGCGCGCGCAGTGGTCGTACAGCTCGCGCGCAAACATCCGGGGGTCCACCCTCTCCCGGGGCACGACATGGGCCACCAGCATCTCGCCCCGGATCCGGTGGCGCACCCCCACGACGGCCGCCTCCTGGACGTGGGGATGGGCGTAGAGCACCTCCTCGACTTCCCGGGGGAAGACCTTGAACCCACCGATGTTCACCATGTCTTTCTTGCGATCCTCGAGGAAGAAAAAGCCGTCCTCGTCCATGCGGGCGATGTCGCCCGTGTACAGCCAGCCGTTGCGAAGCGCCCCCGCCGTCTCCCCGGGCTTGCGCCAGTAACCTTTCATCACCTGCGGGCCGCGGATCACGAGCTCGCCGAGCTCGCCAGGAGGCAGGTCGCGCGTGCCAGTCTCGGCGTCGACGATCTTGGCCTCGGTCGACGGCACGGGGAGGCCGATGGAGCCCACCTTGCGCGTGCCGTGGATGGGATTGGCGTGGGTGAGCGGCGAGGCTTCCGAAAGGCCGTACCCCTCGACGATGCGTCCGCCGGTCAGCTCTTCGAAGCGCCGCTGAACCTCGCCAGGCAGCGGGGCCGCGCCGGAGACGCACGCCCGGATCGACCTGAGGTCGTAGCGCTCGACGCCCCGCATCTGCGTGATGGCCAGGTACATGGCGGGGACACCGGGGAAGATCGTGGGCCGGTAGCGCGCCATCGCCTCCACGACCGTCTTCGCCTCGAACAGGCGCATGAGCAGTACGATCGTGGTGGCGGCGAGGGCGACGGCCACGTTCAGGCACACAGTGAGCCCGAACACGTGGAAGAACGGCACTACGGCCAGGATACGCTCGGCGCCTTCCCGGAGATCGGGGAGCCAGGCTCGGGCCTGCAGGGCGTTGGCCACGAGGTTGCGGTGCGTGAGCATCGCGGCCTTGGGCACACCGGTGGTGCCGCCCGTGTACTGCAGGACGGCGACCTCGTCGGGGGCAACCGCCGGACGCTGTGCGAGACGGGGAGCCTGCAGTGCCGTCGCGAACGGCACGACGCCTGCCGTGGCTGGCACCACGTCGCCTTCCTTCCGTGCCCGGCGCCACCCGTACAGCAGGCGCCAGCGCAGCGGGAAGAAGTCGTGAAGGTTGGTGAGGAAGACCGTCTCCAGCGCCGTGTGCGGTCGCACCTCGCGGAGCTGGTCGTAGAGCCGCGACAGTCCCACCGCGAACCGCGCGCCGGCGTCCTGCAGGACGAACGCGAGGTCCCGGCCCTTGTAGAGCGGATTCGTCTGCACGAGGATGCCGCCGGCCTTCCAGATGCCAAACGCGGCGACCACGTACTGCGGGCAGTTGGGCAGGATCACCGCCACGCGATCGCCGGGCTGCAGGCCATGGGCGACGAGGGCACGGGCGAAGCGGTCGGTGAGCTGGTCCAGGGCAGCGTACGTGAGGCGCCGGTCGAACCTGGGCCCGGCCTGGATCAGCGCGACGTGCCGCGGAAACCGCCGGGCGCTCTGGTCGAGGAACCCGTGGACGGGATGGTCAGGGACCTGGATGGTCCACGGCACGCCGGGCTCGTACCAGCGGTACCAGGGGTAGCCCACCAAGATCCCGCTGTCCGCCACCGCCCCCGCCCCCTGCTCGCGACCCGTCCCGGATAAGCCATGCCCCCGGTGCACCAACGGCGTGCACGGAGGCCACTCCATCAGCCGGTGGTGGGAGGTGCCGTCCGAGGACGTTCGCGGCCGGCCAGGGGCTTCCTGCGACTCGGGGCCGTCCCGGCGCGCGCCGACCGCGGCCCGGGACGACGGCTCTCCACCGGGCTCCTGCGCTCATGGGCATCCGCTGGCGCGACAGCAGGTGCCCGCGTCTCGGGCGTTGCCGTGCTATGATGGATGCGGCCGTGCTAGGCGGGGAGCTAGCGGTTCCCTGTACCCGCAAGCCGCTACAGCGGGGCTGAACTCCCACCCCGAGGCGTCGTCTCGTGGGGTCAGGCCCGCGCGCGCAGCGACGACGGCCGGGTCCTGTGCAACGGAAACTGACCAACCCCGCCAGGCCCGGAAGGGAGCAACGGTACGTCAGCGCTTCCGTGTGCCGCAGGGGCACCTGGCCTGAGCCAGCGGCGCGGACACCGCCCGGGGGACGGTCGTCGACGGGGGGTGCACGGCCACTGTTCGGCTGACCACGACGGTGCGCTGTAGGCGCGGCGACGCCTTCTGCCCGCCGGTGCTGCGTCGGCCATCCGCAGGTGATGTGCCGATGCCTACGCCGCGCGGGTGGACAGCACAAGACAACGCCGGTGTCGTTTCGGCTATCCGCCGGTCATGCGTTGATGCCTGCGCCGCGCGGGTGGACGACAGAAGACGACGCCGGGGCCGCGTCGGCTGTCCGCAGCTGGCGAGAGAGACCGGTGATCGCCGAAGACGTGCTCCTCGGGCCGCAGGATGGCAGCGCGTTGCGGCTGCAGCTGGCGAGAGAGACCGGTGGTCGCCGACGGCGGCGGTGTCGCGGCCACCGCGCGCGGGCCTACCCTGGCAGTGGCGCTGTCATCGATCCGTCGGAGCCGAGGGCACCTGTGGCCAGCAGGTGGTGCGGGAGCAGCGCCGCGTACACGGCGGCAGCGGCCGGCGTGGGAATGCGCGCGTCCTGCCCGTAGCGCACCAGGGTCCCGTGCAACGCCTCCACCTCGAGGCGCTTCCCCTGCGCCAGGTCGGACGCGAGCGACGACGAGACGTGGGGCTCGAGGCGCGCGGCGAGCGCCAGGTGGCGCTCGACGAGGTCGTCGGGCAGGTGCACGCCGCGGGCGCGGCCCACAGCGGTGGCTTCCTCGAGGAGCTGGCGGAACATCGCCCACGTGGGCGGACAGGCGCGGAGCACACCCACCGGCAGGCGGGTCACCGCGGTCATGCCGGCCTGGGCGCAGATAAAGGCGTACTTGATCCACTTCTCGCGCAGGATGTCGTCGGTCGTCTCGACGATCCACCCTGCGTCGCGACACGTGGCCGCAAGGCGCTCGACGCGAGGGCTGGCCCCACGGGGCCACGCGCCCATGACGACGCGTCGCGGCCCGCCGGTCTGGGCGATCGTACCCGGAGCCGCGATGGTGGCGAAGACGTAGGCCGTCCCGCCCAGGATGCGGTCGGCGCCGCAGACCGCGGCCAGCACGTCCTCGTTGTCCACCCCGTTCTGCAGCGAGAGGATCACGGTCTGGGGCGCCAGGCTACCGGCCAGCGCCTCGGCGGCCACGCGGGTGTCGAACGACTTCACGGTGAAGAGCACCAGGTCGGCCGGCGGCGCCTGGGCAGGCGTGGCCACCGCGCGCCCCGGGCCGAAGAACTCGCCGTCGGCGGCCTGGACGCGCACGCCGCCCTGGTGGCGCAACGCCTCGAGGTGGGCGCCGCGGGCCACGAAGGTGACGGCATGCCCCGCCCGCGCCAGGAGGCCGCCGTAGTAGCCGCCAAGGCCGCCGGCGCCGACGACCGTGACGTTCATGGCCGCGCCGGCGGGTCGGGTGCGTTGCGCTCGGCCTCCTCGCGGCCCTCCTCGCGCCCCTCGTCGCGGCCCCGGGCGAGCGGGCCGAAGCGGCGCAGGCGGTCGGCGAGCTCGCCCAGCCGCTTGCTGACCAGGGCGTTGAGCGTCCCGTCGGGGAAGGCGCCGGTGGCATCGGCCTCGCCGGCCGGCATGCCGGTCAGGACCTCCAGCCCCTCGTCGATGGTCCGCACCGCCCAGACGTGGAACTGCCCCGCGCGGATCGCCTCGGTCACCTCTTCGTTCAGCATGAGGTTGGGCAGGTTCTGGTAGGGGATCAACACGCCCTGCCGCCCGGTGAGCCCCAGGGCCTTGCACGTGTAGTAGAACCCCTCGATCTTCTCGTTGACGCCGCCGATGGGCTGCACCTCGCCCTTCTGGTTGACCGAGCCGGTCACGGCGATCCCCTGATCGATGGGCACGCCCGCCAGGTCCGAGAGCAGGGCGTACAGTTCGGTCGAGGAGGCGGAGTCGCCCTCGACCTCCTCGTAGGTCTGCTCGAAGGTGATCGACGCCGACATGGAGAGCGGCCGCTGCTGGGCGTACTTCCCGCCCAGGTAGGCGGCCAGGGTGAACACGCCCTTGGTGTGGATGCGGCCCGACAG